>JAZLKZ010000039.1:0-4829 GCA_045597845.1 Bacteroidales bacterium
AAAACGATTTTTTTCATCAAGATTAGGATAAAAATTATTATTTTTGCATTGCAAAATTAGAAGAAATTATTCAAATATCGCTAAAAATATGAAGAAAAAAAGTTTGTCCCTCATTGGAATACTGTTATTCAGTGCTTTATCATGTGGAATATACACTTCATGCGACGATGATACCACAAGCAAACTCGAAGTAACCGTATTGAATCCCGATGGAAATGTCGTTCCCGACGCAATGGTGATTATTGGAGCCAACGGCGCCACCGTACGCGATACCGGCATGACCGATGCCACAGGAATGTATAAGACAGAATTTGGTGCTCCAGCCATTTTCGAAGTTTATTCAAAGCTGTACATCCCTGATTCCGCGATGAATGCATTGGGCATGCTGGTGTATGTAGAAGGTTCCTCCAATGTTCGTCTCAAAGAAGGCGAAACCGAAAGTGTCACCGTTCATCTTGGCATAGAGCAGAAGCAAGAGCCCATGCAACGATAACCCCAAAACATTATGGAGAAATTCACAGAAAAGGATCTGCAACAGTTTGCATCCTTAGGTCTTACCGTCGAGGCCGTAATCCAACAGATCAACAACTTCAAAAAAGGATTTCCCAAGACAGAACTCATTGATGCCGCCACTCCACAGAATGGTGGCATCGTCTGTTTCAGCGACGAAGAGATTACGAAATACGTAACGCTCTACAAACGACTTTCCAAAGACAAGAAACTGATGAAGTTCGTTCCCGCCTCAGGAGCGGCATCACGCATGTTTAAAGACCTTTACGCGTTCAGCGCCACCTATTTTGGCGTTGCCAACAACTTTGAGAAAGAGTTCCCGACCGTTAAAGAATTCCTGCAGCACATCCGTACCTTTGCATTCTTCGAAGACCTCGAAGCCTGCATGGAGCGCTATGCGGCAGACTTTGGAGACTACATGGACCGAGGCGATTTCTCGACCGTCATCAATTTCCTGCTCAAAGAGCAGTTCATGGGGTACGGAAGTTTGCCCAAAGCGTTGCTTAAATTCCATAGATACGGAGAGTTACAACGTACACCGCTGGAAGAGCACATCATTGAAGGAGCCGAATACGCCAAGTCGAGCGACGGAACCGTAAACCTTCATTTCACGGTTTCACCAGAACACCGAGTGCTTTTCCGCAAAAAAATCGCCGAAATCAAGCGTTACTACGAGACGGCTCTCAACATCAAAATAAACATAAAGCTTTCGGAACAAAATCATTACACCGACATCATCGCAGTGGATGAGTACAACGAACCCATGCGTGATGAGGATGGGAAGCTGATTTTCCGTCCTGGCGGACATGGAGCATTGATTGAGAACCTCAACGAATGCAGAGCCGATATCATCTTTGTGAAAAACATTGACAACGTGGTTCCTGACTGGATGAAACACACCACGAGAGTCTATAAGAAAGCCTTGGCAGGACTGCTGCTTGACCTACAACAGCAAAACTTTGATCATCTGAAAGCACTATCTACGGCCGACAAGAAGAAACTGCGTGATATCATGAAATTTGCAAAGGAAAAACTGCATATTTCGATTCCAGAAGATTTCGAGAAACTGCCCCTCGATCAGCAACGCACCCTTTTGTTCGAAAAGATGAACCGTCCTATGCGCATCTGTGGCATGGTCAAGAATCAAGGCGAACCTGGCGGCGGTCCGTTTTTTACGCGCAACAGTCATGGAAACATAAGCTTACAAGTTGTAGAGACGGCACAGATCAACCGCAAAGACCCTCAACAGGAAGCGATTTTGGCAGGAGCTACGCACTTCAATCCCGTGGACCTCGTTTGCGCCACCAAAGACTACAAAGGACATTATTTCGACCTTCGCAAATACGTAGATCCCGAGACCGGCTTCATCAGCAAGAAGACCAAAGGCTCCCAGGTAATGAAGTCGCAAGAACTGCCTGGTTTGTGGAATGGCGCCATGGCGGAATGGATTACGCTGTTTGTGGAAGTGCCTTTGGCGACCTTCAATCCCGTAAAGACCGTCAACGACTTGCTGCGCAAAGAGCATTTGGAAGGATAAAAATTCAACCTTCAGCAAAAATAAGGCGGCGTGGAATCCACGCCGCCTTATTTATATCAGCTCAGCCCTACTTATTTTGAATATTGAGGGCGAAGAAATTCCCAGTAATCGGTATGTTCGTCGCGATAGGTGTAAGACCACACAAACCTACATGCCGACAGTTCGGCAATATGGAATTTTGTCTCATGCGCAATGCTTTGGCTCACGCCTTTGACGACCCCATCGGCATAGTTTTGATACCAATTAGAATCAACATTAGTATTTGATTCCATTATATTTGAGAGTAGTTTCATCGAAAAAGCGGCCGAATCGCCCTTGAAGAAGAAATCGTCACCCCGTCGATGCCAAAAGCTGGGACTAAAATAGTCGAAGATCCACACAACCTTGCTGCCATCCTTGCGTTTGAGAAGATATGTCTGAATGGCATAATCCAAGGCAGACCCATCCGCCTCATAGTCCATCGTTCCCACCTCGGAACAGAACATACTATCCTCCCCCACCGCATAACGCCAAACATGCTCATAAACATAATGACCCACAATGGGAACCTCGTTGGTTTGCGCAAACAAACGCAACGGCAACAGAGCAACCATTATTAAACTAACAGAGAGTCCCTTGGCAACAGACATATTCTTCACAAAATTCATGGAAACAACGCCCTACATCAAAAGCGACCACTGGCGCCGCCACCACCGAAATGGCCACCGCCAAAGCCACCGAAACCGCCCGAACTGCCGCCACCAGAAGAGAAGCCGCCATTGGGGAAACCGCCCATCCACATTCCGCCACCCATAGAACCGCCCGAATTGCCAGAAAGGCTACCCGGATGTTTCTTTTCATGGCGGTAAAGCAACACAAAGAGAATCACCAAGACCAACATCGTTGACAAGAAACCAATCAATGCCTTGCGGTTCTCCTCCTTTTGGTACTGACTATAATTATATTCGCCCACAACGACAGGCTCAATGACATCCAACGCCGAAGTCAGGGCAGTGTAATAGTCGCCATCCGCCAAATAGCTTACCATCTGGTCTTCGATAATTCTCTTACAGAACACATCCGGCAAGGCACCTTCAAGGCCGTAGCCCGTAACGATAGCGACCTCTCCATAAGGCTCTTCGTCGGTTTTCGACTTGATAAGGATTACCAAACCATTCGAGAATTCAGCCTGACCCACACCCCACCGATCGCCGATGCGCTGTGCGACGGCATCGCCATCTTCGCCCTGCAACGTAGGCGTAATCACCACGAGAATCTGATTGGAGGTAGAGTCGTTGAAAGCCACCAAACGCTGTTCAAGAACATCCAGCTGGTCGGACGCCAACATACCCGAATAGTCGTTGACCAAACGATTGGTCTTTTCGGGCGTCCAATCAGCCCAAACGGAAGAGGAGACGATTAAGCAAACCGCCAATGCCACGAAGCGAAACGAGCGTCGTATAACCAATGCAAGAGTCATGGAATCAACGTACTAATTAGAAATCGAATTCCACGTCAACAGGTTTGTCGGCACCCTCGGAAGCCTTGAAATAGCCCTTTTTGTCGAAGCCACAGATAGCGGCGACGATGTTGTTGGGGAAGCGACGCAGATTGGTGTTGTAGGACTGAACAGCCTCGTTGAAGTTCTTGCGTTCGACAGAGATACGGTTTTCAGTGCCTTCCAGCTGCACCTGCAAGTCGCGGAAGCCCTGAGTGGCAGTCAGTTCAGGATAGCGTTCCACCGTAACAGTAAGCGCACGACCCAAAGCAGCGGTCAGTTCGTCCTGAGCCTTCTGGAAATTAGCGATATTTTCCTCGGAGAGGTTGTCGGCGTTCAACTGCATGGCAGTAGCCTTTGCGCGTGCCTCGACGACCTCAGTCAAGGTACCCTTTTCATAGTTAGCGGCACCCTGAACGGTCTTCACCAGATTGGGAATCAGATCCAAACGGCGTTGATAGACGTTTTCGACTTGGCTCCAAGCCTTGGTCACGTTTTCCTCATTGGTAACCAACTTGTTGTTGACACCAATACCCCAAACCAACACGACGGCCACAATGCCGACAAGAACGAGAATAGCTACGAGAGATTTTTTCATTTTATAAACAGTTTATTATAGATTATCAGATTTGAAGATTTTCAGATTTTCAGATTACCAGATTATCAGAGATTTAGATTGACAGAGATTGTAACATTACAACATTGCAAATATACAAAAATAATTTCATTTTTCATGCTTTGCCACGAAAAAGCAAGGTAACAATCCTACAAACAGATCCCCAAAGCGACAACAGAAGCAGCGTCACAGCACTACAAACGCCTCTTAAAAACAGGTTTCAAAAGCCACAGCACACTCATAGTCAATATCCCCCAGCAAAGCCAGAAACGTTTGGCAGGAACGCAGCGGGACCGAGGTTGTTCGGAGGCAGTTTGGAGAGAAACAGCGGAGTCACGTTTCGATGCGTAGCTGTGCAAATCGTTGGTATGGAAAGAGGAAGACAATCGGCGGGAGTCGGCATAGTGATCGCGGAAATGATCGGTACGTTGTTTTATCGTATCCCCATTGTCATCAAGCAAGATGGTCGTCAAGACCGTTTCGCGGAGCGTATCGAGTTGAGAGATGAAACAAGTGTCGTGGACCGTGACAACATTCGAAACCCAAATCGAGTCACGTTCAGTACTTGAGCGCATTTTCTGTGTCATTGTTCTGCTGCTGGCGCAACTCGACAAGCACAGGACAGCCAGAGCGATGAGCGCAGTCGTTAATCTTCTGTATTGCATTTCTAAGGTGATTTATTTCAGTTT
>JAZLKZ010000040.1:0-8846 GCA_045597845.1 Bacteroidales bacterium
CTTGCCATAGTCGTGTTTTTGATCAGCTATTGGGCTATTATGCTGGGTCGGCAGAAAAAAGCCATTCGAGAGCGTCGCTGGCTGCTTATCGCTGTATTGCTATTGTTGGTTTCCGCCATTTTCCGCGTTGTGGAATTGTAGTACAAAAGATTCTCCAATAATTGAATGACGGTATTTCCGACAAAGCCGAAGTGCTACGGGGCATAAAAAAAACCTCCTAACCTGGTTCGTAGGGTTTAACCGAATACAAAAGTACAGTTTTTTTTGTACTGACAAAATTATTTTTCTTTTTGCAAGATTTTCAACGCTTCATCATCCGTGCAGTACCTATATTGCAACCCGTTTTTGCCTTTGGTAACAAGTACATATAGAGGGAAGCCACTACAAGAATTTTCAAGTTCGACAGATGTGGCGTAATAAACCACGCCGCCCACAAATTCACATTCATAGGTTATTTGGTTGTAACCATCAGTTGCGGCAAATGCAGCCGCCATAATATCTTTGGAAGAATATGAATCTTGTTGTGCAAGTCTCAACGCTTTATAGTATGATTTCTATAAACATAATGATTATTTATGTTTCAGGGCGTCTTTGAGGGCTTGGGCGAGCTGGTCGGGACAACTAGTGGGGCCGCCATTGCAGCTGATGCCCTCCAGTCGGGCAATGACTTCTTGACAATTCATTCCTTCCACGAGGTGGCTGATACCTTGTAGGTTGCCGTTGCATCCTCCATAGAAGAGGACATTGTGGAGGTTGTTGTTTTCGTCAATGTCGAATTCTACTGCTTGCGAGCAGGTGCCGTAGTTGCGATATTGATAGTGGTTCATATTAATTGTAAGTAATTAATTATTATTGTTTTCTGATTCTTCGGCGGCGAGTGGAAGCGGGTCGAAGTTTGTGTTGAAAGTTGTAGGCGTGTGGGTTGGTTTGGGTGTGTGGTCTTTGAGATAGTAGTCGTTGATGGTGTATTCGATGTATTGTAGTGTTTCTTGGCGTTTGTCGGGCTTGAGGCCGCATTCCCACACGGTGATGCAGTGCCATCCCATCTGTGCCAGCTTTTCTTTTACGTTGCGGTCTCGGGTTTGGTTGCGAAGGATTTTCTTTTCCCAGAATGCGGTATTGCTTTTGGGCATCACATACGATTTGCAACCTTCGTGGCCGTGCCAGAAACAACCGTTGACGAAGATGCAGGTACGGTATTTCAATAGCACAATGTCGGGCTTTCCGGGCAGGCGCGGGTGGTTGAGTCGATATCGGTAGCCTTGATGCCAAAGATATTGGCGTACAATCTTCTCCGGCTTAGTGTCTTTGCCATGGATTGCTGCCATTACATGGTGTCGCTGTTCAGGTGTGAGGGTGTCGGTCATTGTTGTTGCATGCGTGGTACAGAGGAGAGGCTTACGGGGAAGTTGAAGTAGGTTTTGGGGAATGGTTCGTTGCGCAGCGTGAAGTGCCACCACTCGTTTTCGTAGGGTCTGAAGCCGTGGTGCATCATGGCTTTGCGGAGTATCATGCGGTTGTCGTATTGTGTTTTGTTGATGGCGGGATAGGCTCCAGCGGGTTCGCCGGGCTGGAGGCCTGGGTGGGAAACTTTGCCAAAATAGTCGAAAGTGCATCCCATATCTACGTCACGCTGGGTTTTGAGGTCGAAGAGGGTGAGATCTACCGTCGAGCCGCGTGTATGACCCGAATGACTTGCTACATAGCCTTGTGGCAGGATTTGTGCCTTTTCTATTTCGGGGTAGAAATAGTCTTTCATGCGTGTGTCGGAGAGGTCTTTGGCCCATTTCATGAAATAATCCACAGCGCATTGGGGTCGGTAAGCGTCGTAGATTTTGAGTATGTAGCCTTGTTGACGCAGTTCGTCACTCACAGCTCTGAGGGAGTCGGCGGCACGACGGGTAAGCAATGCGACAGGTTCTTCGTAGCCGGGGATGCGGTCGCCAATGAAGTTGAAGGTGCTGTAGTAGCGGATTTCCAGCAATGCGTCGGGAATGAGGTCGGTGAGGACTACAAACTGGTCGGCTCCTTTGGCGTAGGCTGACTGAGGAGCGGTTGAATCGGCAATATATTCAATAATTTCAATGCTATCATTGGCTTCAGCGGGTTGTGGCTGATGTTTGCAGGAGGCCAACAGAATGAAGACGAGGAAGATAGGGAGAAAGGTTTTCATAGTATTATTTTTGTTCTTTTAGGATTTTCATGAGACAATTCTTGCAGTCGAACTGGAGTAGAAAACGGTTGTGGTTGTTTTGGAGATAGAGTTTGCCTTGGAAGTCGGGGTCGATGGTGTGATTGTTTTTTTTCATGAGGCACTGCTTCAGTTCGTAGCGTAGGCAGTATTTGGTGGTCATCAATGCTTTGTCATCGTAATTGTGGGTCTTTTCCAATCCATATTCGAGTTGGCAGACGCCGTGGCGGCGGTAGAATTGTTCGGTTTTGTGGTTGAGGATGTTAGCGCGATAGTCTAGTTGTTTTTCAAAATAGGGGACATTATTTGCAGAAAAAATTATAGGTTTTGGTACAAAAGCCTCTTGACGTTTCTGCATCAGTTGTTCGATGGCATTTCTGCGAAGTTCGTTGAGCAGTGAAGTAGGAATAAAGAAAGGTTGAGAACATTGGGTTTCAATTGTTATTGCATTGAAAGGTGTATCTCCCAATTTGGAGAGTTGGGGTTGTACCTGTGCCTTTTCGGGATTGCGCGCGGGTGTTTTCTCGCAGCAGATTTCGGCTATTGCGCTGATGTTGTCGCCGTCGATGGCTTGCAATTGGAATCCATCGGATGTCTCTGCAAGTATGAATGTTACATCTATTTTGCGGATGGCACTCTTGCCTTGCAACTGTTTCTCAAAGGCAAAATCGTTGTTGCGCCACAGCGTTTCGCCCACTTTGATGTTGGGCATTCTATTGGGAACGATGGCGTTGCCTTGTACGTGGTTGATTAAGAATCCCTCGAGTTGTCCTTCTTGATTATAAAAACAAAGTCCGTCGCCAGCTGTGAAAACAGTTGCAATGTCCTTGGTATCAATGGTAATGCTTTTCTTGTCAAGCTGTTTAACCTTGCCAACTTTCTTGCCCATAGACTTTTGCGTGGAGAGAGATGCCATGGGTTGACGTTTTAGGAGGAAATAGTCTGTGAAACCGCGGTTGAAGGTCTTCTCGAGGTCGGGTGTGAAATAATAGGTGCAATGGCCTGAAGAGGCGGGTTGTAAGTCAGTACGTTGTAGTATGATGTTGTCCAACAGTTGGCGATAGTATGCGGTGACATTTTTGACATAGCTGATGTCTTTCAGTCTTCCTTCTATTTTGAAGGATGTAATACCTGCATCTATCATGTTTTCAAGCTGTTTCGATGCATTGAAGTCTTTGAGGGATAGCAGATGTTCGTTCTTTCGTAGGCATTTGCCTTTTTCGTTATAGAGGTCGTAGGAGGATCTGCAGGGCTGCCCGCAGCAGCCGCGGTTGCCGCTGCGATCGTTAAGGTATTGACTCATGTAGCATTGGCCGCTATAGCTGACACAGAGGGCTCCTTGCACGAAGGCTTCCAGTTCGACGGATGTCTCTTTGCGAATGGCTTGCATCTGCTCCAGCGAGGTCTCGCGAGCGAGGATGACACGTTGGAAACCCACTTGTTCTAAGAACTTTACGCGTTCTATGGTGGCGTTATGAGTTTGCGTACTGGCATGTAGGGCGATGGGTGGCAGGTCACATTCCAATAGTCCGAGGTCTTGTATGATAAGTGCATCGCACCCAGCGTTGTAGAGCTGGTGGATCATCCTGACGGCATCCTCTATTTCATGATCGAAAAGTAGAGTGTTTACTGTTACAAATATCTTGGTACGAAAGAGATGCGCATATTTTACAAGTCTCTCAATATCTTCGATGCTGTTGGTTGCGGCGCTGCGAGCTCCAAAAGCTGGAGCACCGATATAGAGTGCGTCGGTGCCATGGTTGATGGCGGCAACGCCTTGTTCGTAGTTCTTGGCAGGTGAGAGCAGTTCTAATTGCATGATGGCATCGCATGAAATGAATATGCAAAGATAATGAATTTTAGCGAATAGTGAATGGTAGATGAATTTTTCTGTAAATTTTGTATCTTTGCAAGATAATAATATCTTGATTATGCAATCTTCTCGTGTTCTTTTGCCTGGAAAAGTGTCGGCTTTGAGCCGTTTGAATCATATTTTGAAAGGTTCGCAATATGCCGATGCAAAATACTTCATCCTTTTGGATTCTAATTGTTTTACCCACTGTCTTCCAACACTTATTTCTCGAGTGGAGGCGTTGCAGAAAGCCGAGTTTTTGGAATTACCCGAGGGTGAGGAGTGCAAGAATTTGGAAATAGCGTCGCAGGTGTGGCAGTCGCTTATGGAGAGTGGTGCCGACCGCAATACGGTATTGGTGAACCTTGGAGGTGGATGTATTTCGGATTTTGGAGGTTTTGTGGCTGCAGGCTACAAGCGTGGCATTCGATATATCAATGTACCTACCACGTTGATAGGCATGGTGGATGCCGCCATTGGCGGCAAGACTGCCGTAAATGTGGCTGGCGTGAAGAACCAGGTGGGCTTTTTCTATCACCCGGATGTGGTCTGTATCGAGCCTTCGTTTCTGTCCACCTTGCCCGATAGGGAGGTGCAGAGTGGTTGGATGGAGATGCTGAAAGTGCAGTTGATAAGTGGCATGCCTTTGGATACGAACATCACTGAACAAACCATTTCGGATTGTGTTCGGTTCAAGATGGATGTGGTGAAGTCAGACCTCAAAGATCATGGAATCAGGAGAATATTGAATTTTGGACACACCTTTGGTCATGCTGTCGAGGCGTACAGCCACCGTTTGGGGCATCCGTTATTGCATGGCGAGGCTGTGGGTGTGGGCATGGTATGTGCTTTGTATCTCTCCATGCAGAAACTGGGGCTTTCTTCATCGTTCTATCAGCAAGTGTGTAAAGTTGTTTCCGAGCATGTGGAATTGCCCAAATATACTTTGCGCGATACCGAAGCACTTTTGGAGTATATGCGTAACGACAAGAAGAATGAGAATGGCGAGATATGCTGTGTGTTGTTGCAAAATCTGGGTGTTCCTGTGATTGATGTTGCCGTTCCGGAAGTTGAAATACGGGATTGCCTCTTGAAAATCGCGAAGTAAAACAAAAGGGAGCCAATTGGCTCCCTTTTTTATCGTCGTTGCCGAGATAAACTATTTCAGACGACGGAACTGGCAGGTGAAGTGACGCATAAGTTCGGCTTCCCAAGTGATTTCCAGACCACGGGTGATGGTTTCGCGACGGTCGTAAACGTTCTTCAAAGCTGCTGCGATTACATCCATGTGGTTGTTGGTGTAGGTGCGGCGGCAGATGCAGAGACGCAGGAGGTCGAGACCACCAAAGCGGTTTTGACGGGTAACGGGATCACGGTCAGCAAGTACATAACCGATTTCGCAGCCACGGATACCGGCTTCGAGATAGAGTTCGCAGGTCAAAGTCTGAGCGGGGAACTCTTCCTTAGGAACGTTGCAGAGAACCTTGTCGGCATCTACGAACAATGCGTGACCGCCAACGGGACGCTGGTAAGGAATGCCATATTCGTCGAGTTTCTTGGCAAGGTATTCAACTTGTTTGATACGGGTTTCAACCATGTCGAACTCGGTATTTTCGTCGAGACCTACTGCGAGTGCTGCCATGTCGCGGCCGTTCATACCGCCATAGGTAAGGAATCCTTCGAAGGGGATGCAGAACTGCTTGCAACCTTCGTAGAGCGTTTCGTTGTTGGTAGCGATGAAACCACCCATGTTGACGAGACCATCTTTCTTTGCGGACATGGTCATGCTGTCAACGTGTGAGAACATTTCTTTGCAGATTTCCTTGATGGTCTTGTCTGCGTAGCCTTCTTCGCGGGTCTTGATGAAGTAGGCATTCTCAACAAAGCGGGCGGAGTCCATGTTTACGGGAACGCCGTATTTGTGGCAGAGTTCGCAGGTCTCACGGATGTTCTTCATGCTAACAGGCTGACCTCCAACGGTGTTGTTGGTGCAGGTAAGAACCATGAAAGGAACGTTGCCCTTGTTTTCTTGAAGGATTTTCTCGAGTTTTTCGAGGCTTACATTGCCCTTGAAAGGAATTTCGAGCTGGGTGTTCTTGGCTTCGTCGATGGTGACATCAATGGCGAAAGCTTTGCGGCTCTCAATGTGACCTTTGGTGGTATCGAAGTGGGCGTTGCCAGGAATAATCTGACCAGGTTTTACGAGGTAGCTGAACATGACGTTTTCAGCGGCACGACCTTGGTGAGTAGGGATAACATACTTGAATCCAGTGATTTTGGTGATGGTGTTCTTCAGTTCATAGAAGGAACGTGCACCAGCATAGCTCTCGTCGCCCATCATCAGCGCACTCCACTGACGGTCGCTCATGGCACCGGTACCAGAGTCGGTAAGGCAGTCGATGTAAACCTTGTCGGATTCGAGCATGAATACGTTGTTGTGGGCTTCTTCGAGCCATTTTTCGCGTTCTTCGCGGGTGGATTTCTTGATGGGTTCTACCATTTTGATTTTCCACGCTTCTGCAAATGGAAGTTCCATAATATTATGATTTAAAGTTATTAAAAAAAGAAAATGATTTCCAAAAAAGACCCTAAAATGGAGGTGTCGGTAGGATCCAAGACGTCAACAATATACATCTCTTTTCTTGATATTCAGGAAAAGAGTATGTATGTCTATGTGTCTCAATTGATGTCTCATATTTTGGAATTGCAAAGTTAAACTTTTTTTTTGAAAAGTGCAAATCTTTTTCTTGAGGTGGCAAATAAGTCTTCTAAGAATGGTTTTTGTCGCCTCAAATGAATGGGGTGATGGCAAAAATACTAATTTTTTGGAGTATAATCCAGAAATTTCGTATTTTGTACTATGGATGCCTACAGCTGAAGTATCAGAAATGGTAGGTTACTTTGGCGTTGATGGAGGGGGTGACGTTGTTGTTTTTGTATTTTCCATTTACCCAAACGTCAAGGTCCCAGCGGCTGTGTTCTGAGGATTTGTTATTGTTTGGTTGTGGCATCGTCAGATAGTAGGGTTGTGGTGCCTCAAGGTTTGCCAAGGTGTTGTAGAACAACGTATCGATAAGGGTATCGTGAACGACAATTCGAGTGTGTTGAACTATTGTGTCGTGGAGTGTTTGAATTACAGTATCGTGATGGTGAATGATTTGTGGTTCAGGAGCATTTCGTTTTTTCCAATGCCATAAGGTGGCGAGCAAGGCGACATTTGCCAATGCCAAAACGACGACAAGTATTTTTATGTTTTTCATAGTTTTGAGGGTTCTAAATATAAAACGGCCAACAAAGGTTTTTTATTTTCCTTTGTTGGCCGTATTGAGAATTATTAAGAAAAACCTTATGTGAGGTTCATGCTCTTTTTGATGGCTTCGATTTTGGCATCAAGGGCGTTGTAGGTCTTTTTTGCAACAGATGTTTTCTCAGTTTTGATATTCCTTCCATTTGGGAGGAATATTCAAATCAAAATTTGCTGATTTTAGATGTACCACATCAGGAAGAATGCATTTTTTGAACCGTGATTCATATCTTTCCAAGTTAATTGGTCTTGAAGGAACGGCATGACTCAAACTGTTTGAAAAATGGAAGGGAGGGAAATATACAAATACTTGTACACCTGCTTCTTGTGCCAACTCTATAGCGGGCAACATATCACTGTCAGCGGATACAATAATGATAATATCACAATTATGCTGATTGGCGTCATGTACTATCTGTGTTGCAATTCGTACATCGGATTCCTTTTCCTCGTATGTATGAATTTCATATCCGCAATTATAACATTTTATTGTCTTGCTAAGATATTTTCCTAATATGAGTTTGAAACGCGGGTTTTCTTTGTTTGCCTGAAAAAATGCATTTTGTCTGTGCGCTTTATCAATATTATTCGGTTTTGCTGAAAAATATTTTACACAGACTAATTCTTGATTGGGTTTCATAAAAAAGTCAAAAAAACTCACAACATCAAGCCAATAGAATCTCCTCCATTTGGGATTCTTTTTCAATCCATAATAGAAATTGAAACCATCTACATATACAATTACTCGCTGTTTTTCCTTATCTAATAAAAAATAAGCCCACTATGAAAGTGGGCAAACCTTAGTCTTTTCCACCTAAGGGGGATTCATTTGCAAAAATACATATTATTTACCAAATAATAAGCAAATATTTTCTTAAATAATTAGATTATCTTGTAATATATTAATTTAAAAGTAATTGAGAATGTGATATATTCATAAAAAGTGAGAGAAATATAAGCAATCAATAAAAAAAGCACCGAGCCAAGGGTTCGGTGCTTTTCTTTTATCGTTTGAACCTTATGCGAGGTTCATGCTCTTCTTGATGGCTTCGATTTTGGCATCAAGGGCGTTGTTGGCTTTGTCGAAGCAGTCTTTGCAGCAGAGTTCGCCTTTTACGCCGAAATAGAACTTGATTTTGGGTTCGGTGCCGCTGGGACGTACGGTAATCTTGTTGCCGGCTTCGGTGAAGAACTGCAAAACATTGCTTTCGGGAAGGTAGATAGGTGTTTTCTCGCCCGTGAGCAGGTTGGTGGAGGTGAGCAGCTTGATGTCGTCGATGCGGATGACCTTCTCGCCGTCAATCTCTTGAGGAGGATTGGCGCGGTATTCTTTCATCATCTGCTGAATCTCTTCGGCGCCGCTCTTGCCTTTGCGTACCACGCTGAGCAATCCCTCTTTGTAGAATCCATATTCTTTATAGATATCCACCAGCACGTCGAAGAAGGTCTTGCCTTGTTCGGCGGCCCAGGCGGCGATTTCGGCAATCATGGAGCAGGCG
>JAZLKZ010000041.1:0-28428 GCA_045597845.1 Bacteroidales bacterium
TTCCGTTATCTTATTCCGTTTCTTACGAACTGCTCGTATCGAAACATGTTGTAGGTCAAGCATTTTAGGAAGATGCTTGTGGCCGCTCTCGCTATACCTATCGTCCGCACGGTCAGCCCGTGCATCGCTCCCTCCATAAAGCTCAGTCCCTCAAAAAAATTGCGGATCGTGTTTGCGTCTGGCACATTGTCTCCACTTGCCAGTCCGAGGAACTGCTTAAAGCTGCTACGATCGATTATCTGGTATTCCGTCTGCTCGTAACTGAGATTATAATACTGCCGCAACACCATCACTTTGAACATCATTACCACATCATATTGTTTGGCTCCGGCTTTGCTCTTCGTGCTATGATTCACCATTGACGATTCTAACCGACTGCGGAACATCTCAAAGTCTATCACGCTGTTTAACTTCTCCAAAGGATTACCTATCTCGGAGAGTTTCCGTGCTGAGTTTTCTGCGTCAAAGAGGGTCTGCTTGCCTGTGGTCTTGTACTTGCTCATAAATGATGCCTTTTTTATACCATGATAACGCTATTTCTTCTTTTATATTGTTGAATATTTGATATTTAATTTTTAGAGGTTACCTTAAATAAAAGAGGAGGGAGCCGATGGCTCCCTCCTCTTTTTATTGGGTTGCTGTTTCGAAACTATTCTTTTACAAATTCTGCAATCCAGTCCATGTCGTTCCTTTCGGGAAGTTGCATATCTTTGTACGTTGCGGGATCGAGATAGATTTCGAGCAGTTTGGCTGGACCTTCGGAGAAAAGTTCAACTTCATCCGCCACGGCGGGAACCAACACGCATTCGCCGGCGTGGATTGGGCACACATTTCCCAAAGTCTTTACGGCTGCCAATCCTTCTACGCAGAGATAGACCACAAAGCTGTCAAGAGTGTGGAAGTCCTTTCTGAGAGCCTTGGTACGCTCTCCGTCTTCGGGTTGCAAGGTGATGAGGTTTGTGCTGAAATAAGGACATTCCTCCAGTAGAATAGTGCGGTTGGGCTGATAGGTATAATGTGTTTTTCCGTCCTTAAGTGCGCTGAAATCTATTGCATCGAGAGCTTGTTCGGTGTGCAGCTCCCGCAACTTGCCGTTGGTGTCGGGTCGGTTGTAGTCGTAGATGCGGTAGGTGCAGTCGGAAGTCTGTTGAATCTCGGCCAAAAGCAGTCCTTTGCCCAAAGCGTGCACGCGCCCTGCGGGAATGAAAAAGACGTCACCGTTCATGGCTTGTTCTTCGTGAAGCAGCGATTCGAGTTTGCCTTGCCGAAGTTGTTCCTGGTATTTTTCGGGTGTGGTATCTGCTTCGAATCCATCTACAATGGTAGCTCCTTTTTCGGCCTCGATAATATACCACATCTCTGTCTTTCCGTTGTCCATGCCGCGTTGTTGCGCCAGGGTGTCGTCGGGATGCACTTGGATAGAGAGTTTGTCGCAGGTGTCGATAAGCTTGATAAGCAGCGGAAATTGGTTGCCGAAACGTGCGTAGTTGCGTTCTCCAACGATGTCGCCCATGTAGATTTCCAACACTTCGTTGATGGTGTTTTCGGCCAAGAAACCATTGCTGACAATGGATTCGTTGCCTTCCACACTGGAAAGAGCCCATAATTCACCGCAGTTTGGAAGCGGGTCGTAGTCAAATCCGAGTGTCTTTATTTTGTTGCCTCCCCAAACTTTGTTCTTGAAGAGGGGCATGAATTTCATGGGGTAAAGTGCTGTTTCCATTGAATTGATGATTGGTGATTAAGATGTGCGTCGTATGTCTGGCGGCTAATGTCCACTGTTTTCTTTGATGAGCCGAGGCAATTGCCAAACTCTTACATCGCGGGCGATGATTTTGTTTTCTTTGTCAAGGAGTATCAAGAACGGGATGTGGTCGATGGCAAATAGTTCCAGATAGTCGGCGTCCCATCCTTTGGGGTCGTTGTCTATCATCACGTTAATCCATTCTGTTCCGTCGATGATGCTTCCTGCTTGTTCTGCATCCTTGCATTTGTCGCACCATTGGGCTCCGAAGCATACCACGCGGTAGTTTTCCGTAAAGGGAATCGAGTCGAAATGTTGCGTTTTTTGGGGTTGCGCATAAAATACAAAGTCCGCCATTTTGACTCCTTCGCTTATCGCTTGCATTTTTGCAAGACGTTGTGTCAGCAGTTTGTAGTGATAGGTGTCGAAAGCGCTGCTGTCGATTAGCGAATAAAGCGATGACAATCTTTCGAAATCCAGTTGGGTCGCGCAATCATAGAGTATGTGAGGAAGAAAACGGGAGGAGGATTCGTTGAGGGCTCCATTGATGTCACCATTTCGCTCGATTCGTTGGGTCAAGGATTCCCGGGCGATTCTGTATTCTGAATTAGTGCGAGACCCCGTAATAGGAGAGTTGGATGGACACTCTTCATTAAGGCTGATCTTTATGTCGGTGTTTTCGATGTAGAAAAATAGCGGTTGCGCCAATCGACGATGTCTAATTTCCGCAACCATAGGATTTTTTACATCTCCTTCAAAAGTGAAAGTCCCATTCTTGATGGAGGTGGAGTGGCGAATGTCTGTCTTTCCGTGAATAATCAACTCCACTTTCCCTTTGAGGGAGGCGCAATTGCCATAAACGACAAACCCTTGTGCATGGAGTGTAAATAGGTTGCATGCACAAGTCAACAGCAACAAAAGCAGGTACTTAGTATGAGCGATATGTGGAACCGTTGCTTTTGGTATTGCCGCGTACTTTGTAGTTGGTGTTGATTTTGTTGGTCTTTTTGCTTTTCCGCTCGTACATCGTGTCGCTCGAGGAACACGAACTTACAACAACAAGCGCGATGATGAAAAGAATTGAAAGCAGTTTTTTCATGTCGGTATAGTTTGTTGGTTTGGTACTCCGACCGGGAATCGAACCCGGATCTACTCTTTAGGAGAGAGCTATTCTATCCATTGAACTATCAGAGCATCAAGAAACTCGATGTTGTTTCGCACCGGCTTCTTTTATTTCAATGTACGTTTGATTTCGATTTCTTCGTAGGCCTCTACGATATCGCCGACCTTGATGTCGTTGAAGTTCTCGATGTTCAAACCGCAGTCTTGTCCACTCACAACTTCCTTGACGTCGTCTTTGAAACGTTTGAGGGACGCCAATTTGCCCGTGAACACCACGATGCCGTCGCGGATAAGGCGGATGTTGTGGTTGCGGTTAATCTTACCATCCAGGCACATACATCCGGCAATGGTGCCGACTTTGCTGATTTTGAATGTTTCGCGGATTTCGAGGTTGGCGACGATCTTTTCCTGTTTTTCGGGTGCCAACATGCCTTCAATAGCGTCTTTCAACTCGTTGATGGCATCGTAGATAATGGAGTAGAGTCGGATGTCGATTTGCTGGGTTTCGGCCATCTTGCGGGCTCCTACGGATGGACGCACTTGGAAACCAATGATGATTGCGTCGGAAGACTCTGCAAGCAAGACGTCGCTTTCGGTAATCTGGCCCACTGCCTTGTGGATGACGTTTACCTGTACCTCTTCGTTGCCCAACTTGATGAGGGAGTCGGAGAGGGCTTCGACGGAACCGTCCACATCACCTTTTACGATAATGTTGAGTTCCTTGAAGTTGCCCAAGGCGATACGACGGCCGATTTCGTCGAGGGTGACGTGGGTTTGGGTACGCAAGCCTTGCTCGCGCTGCAACTGGGTGCGTTTGTTGGCAATGTCTTTTGCCTCTTTTTCGTTTTCCATCACGTTGAAAGTGTCGCCTGCCTGGCAAGCGCCGTTCAAGCCGAGCAACAGAACTGGCTGCGAAGGACCTGCCGACATGACTTCTTGGTTGCGTTCGTTGTACATGGCGCGCACGCGTCCGCTGATGGCTCCTGCCACAATGGGGTCGCCTTTGCGGATGGTTCCATCCTCTACAAGTAGCTTGGCCACATAGCCACGTCCTTTGTCAAGTGAACTTTCCAGAACGGTACCTTTGGCGCGTTTGTTGGGATTGCCTTTCAGTTCCATGATGTCGGCTTGAAGAATGACTTTCTCAAGCAGTTCTTCCACATTGATACCTTTCTTAGCCGAGATGTCTTGGCTTTGATATTTGCCGCCCCATTCCTCTACGAGGAGGTTCATGTTGGCCAACTCGGTCTTGATGCGGTCGGGGTCGGCACCGGGCTTGTCGATCTTGTTGATGGCAAACACGATGGGAACACCAGCTGCCTGGGCGTGGTTGATAGCCTCGATGGTCTGAGGCATAATCTTATCGTCGGCAGAAATGACGATAATGGCAATATCTGTCACCTTGGCGCCGCGGGCACGCATGGCGGTAAATGCTTCGTGACCAGGGGTGTCGAGGAATGTAATCTTGCGGCCGTCGGCGGTCTGCACCTCGTAAGCACCGATGTGCTGGGTGATACCACCGGCTTCGCCTGCAATTACGTTGGTTTTGCGGATGTAGTCCAGCAATGAGGTCTTGCCGTGGTCAACATGACCCATGACGGTGATGATGGGGTTGCGGGGTACGAGATCCTCGGGACGGTCCTCTTCCTCAATCTTATTGATGGAATCTACAACGTCGGCACTGGCGAAGTTGATTTCAAAGCCAAATTCATCGGCAATCAGCTTGATGGTCTCGGCATCGAGGCGCTGGTTGATGCTGACAAAGATACCTACCGACATGCAGGTGGAGATAATCTGCGTTACGGGAACGTTCATCATGGTGGCCAACTCGTTTGCGGTAACGAATTCCGTTACTTGCAAGGTCTTTGAGTTTTCCATCTCGTTGAGCTGTTCCTCTTCGATACGTTGATGTACTTTCTGACGCTTTTCGCGGTTGTGCTTGGAAGTCTTTGACTTGCCCATCGGGCTCAGGCGGGCCAAGGTGTCGCGAATCTGCTTCTCGATTTCGTTGTCGTCAATTTCGACTTTCTTGGGTTGCTTTACTTTCGACTTCTTTTCCTTGACGGGTGGGTTTTGATTGCCGTTTTTCCCCGACTTTCCACTCTTGGCGTTGGTTTCGGAAACTTCGTTTACGCGTACTCCGTCTTTCTTGATACGTTTGCGTTTCTTTTTTTCGCCTTCCGACTTGGGTTTGTTGAACTGGGTGAGGTCAATCTTGCTGACAACCTTAAGTCCTTCAAGTTTCTGATATTCAGTTTGAATGAATTCAACGGCCTTTTCTTGCGGCTGGGCGACGACAGATTCTTCTTCTTTGGGTTGGGGTTCTGGAACTGGGGTCGGTTCTGCCTTTTTGGCCTTGTGACTTTCCTGCTCATCGGCATTTGCTTTGGGAGTGGCTGCTTTTGCCGATGAGGCTTTCTCTGTCTTCTTGGCTGATTTGGAGACTTTGCTTTTCTTTCCAGGACTGGTCTTGGAGTTGATGGCATCCAAATCTATTTTCCCGATAACACGAGGCTCTGCTATTGTATTGTCGCTCTTTTCGTCGTCGGAAACATTGGGAACTATAGTTACAGGTTCTATTTCTACTGTAGCTTTGACTTCTGGCTCAATGGGTGTCGGAACTGGAACCGCTTCCTCTGCAGGCTCTTCCTCTTTCACCTTTTCTGGTTCGGCCTTGGGGGCAGCGAAGACGTTCTTGATGATGACTTCTTCGTTTTCCTCTTTGGTCGCGTTCCCGTCGCTGGGCTCGTTGGCTTCGATGACAACGGTGCTGGTTGCGGTACTAATCTCAATCTTGTCGGCGTTTTCTTTTACTTTGCGTTCGGATTGGAACTCTGCGGCGAGCAGACTGTACTGCTCGGGGCTGATGCGGGTGTTGGGGTTCAGGTCAACTTGATGCCCTTTCTTTGCCAGGAAATCAACGAGGTTCTGGATGCCTACGTTAAATTCCTTGGCTGCTTTGTTGAGTCGGATTGTTTTGATTTCTTCTGCCATATTGCCACTCCTAATTTTATGGTGAACTGTGTATTGTAATCGGTGATAAGACAACTCCCGTTATCTTATTCTTCAAATTCGGCCTGCAAGACCTGAAGTACGTTGTCGATGGTCTCTTCTTCCAAGTCTGTACGGTTGACGAGCTCCTGCTTCGAGAGGGCGAGAACGCTCTTTGCGGTGTCGCATCCAATCTTTACAAGTTCATCGATAACCCACTGCTCGATTTCGTCGTTGAATTCTTGCAAGTCAACATCGTCGAAATCTTCATCGGTGTCGCGGTAAACCTCAATTTCATATCCTACGAGTTTGCTGGCCAGCTTGATGTTGCTGCCGCCCTTTCCGATTGCGAGAGAGACTTGGTCGGGTGCCATGAACACTTCCGCTTTTTTGTTCTCTTCGTCGATGCGGATGGATGAAATCTTGGCGGGACTGAGTGCGCGCTGGATCATTACGTCAACGCGTGGGGTGTAGTTGATTATGTCGATGCTCTCGTTGCGGAGTTCGCGCACGATGCCGTGGATACGACCTCCCTTGACGCCCACGCAGGAGCCTACTGGGTCGATGCGGTCGTCGTACGATTCAACGGTTACCTTGGCGCGTTCGCCGGGTACGCGTACCACGTTCTTGATGGTGATGAGGCCGTCGTAGATTTCGGGCACTTCCGATTCAAGGAGTCGCTCCAGGAAAATGGGGGAGGTGCGGGAAAGGATGATGACGGGGTTGTTGTTGCGCATCTCTACTTTCAGCACCACGGCTCTGAGGTTGTCGCCTTTGCGGTAGTGGTCGGTGGGTATCTGTTCGCTCTTGGGCAGCACGAGTTCCATCTTCTCTTCATCCAATACGAGAATCTCTTTGTTCCAAGGCTGATAGACTTCTCCGATGATGATTTCGCCTACGCGCTCTTTGTATTTCTGGAAGATGAGAGACTTTTCGTAGTCTTGGATCTTGCCTACGAGGTTCTGGCGAATGGCGAGGATTTCGCGGCGTCCGAATTCCGACATGTAGATTGGCTCGGAGAGTTCTTCGCCAACTTCGAAGTCGGATTCAATCTTGATGGCTTCGGAGTATTCAATCTCGCGTTTGTCGTCGGTGAGCTTTCCGTCTTCGACAATGAGACGATTGCGGAAGATTTCAAGGTCGCCCTTGTCGATGTTCACGATGATGTCGAAGTTGTCTTCGGTGCCGTAGCGTTTGGCGAGGGCGGAGCGGAAGATCTCTTCGAGGATGTGCATCAATGTCTCACGGTCAATGTTTTTGAATTCTTTGAATTCCGAAAAGGAATCAATCAGGTCTAACGTCTTCATTTGACTATATTGTTATTATTTTTTTTATCTCAATGACTGTTGAATGCAAAGCAGACTGTCGTCTCGTTTTATGTGTAAAAGTGTTGTCTTAGAATTCGATAAGTACGCGGGCGACCTTAATGTCGGCGTACTTGAACGTGAAGGTCTCTCCGTTGGTGGTTTTGGTGCCTCGCACCTTCACGGAGCATTGCGTGTCGTCGGCTTCCTCAAGGCGTCCGGTCACCTTCTCGCCGTCGAGAGTCTCCACTTGCAGCTGGCGGCCGATGTTGCGGCGGTATTGTCGGGGCAACTTGAGCGGGCTGTCGGCTCCGGCAGAGGATACGTTGAGTTCGAAGTCTTCGACATCTCTGTCGAGGCTGTTTTCGATGGTGCGGCTGAGCTCGATGCAGTCGTCGATAAGGATTCCCTCATCACCGTCAATGTCCACATAAATGCGGTTGTCATTGGTAATCTTGAGGTTGACAAGAAACTTGTCGGTGCCGTTGAGGGCATCTTGGATAATCTCGAGTACTTTTACTTTGTCAATCATAAATCAGCAATAAAGAAGGGGACCTGCGTCCCCTCGTTTCAATTTTCGTTGCAAAGATACAAAGAATATTTGATATGGAGAAATTTTTCTTCGTTCAGACGATTGTATTCCCGTAATTTGGATTATTTTTGACGTGCCATTGCTCTTCGGGTTCGTCAAATCGGGGTCTCGTTGTGGGAGCCTTGTAAAAAAAAGCAGTCGGGGAATGAAATAAAATTAGTATCTTTGCAATTTATATAATATACTACTAAAAGGCTTTTATGTTTTAAGGATTTGATGGTTAGGGGAGGAGTCTTTAGTGTGTGACGATGCGTAACTACAATCGCGAGCCTGTTGCAAGGGTTCAAACCTTTAGATGGCGGATTGTTGGATAGATGGCCTTTTCGGACTTTCTCAATTCTGAGAACAAAGCTTGGAATAATAGATTAACTGATTTACAATTTTACTATGGGGGTAGTAGCGCGACAGAGCATTAGAGGGGCGATAGCCAATTATGTGGGTATCGCTATTGGCTTTGTCACCACGTTCTTTGTGCTTACCGACTGTCTCTCCCAGGAGGAAATCGGCTTGACAAGGGTTATGGTGGACGCCGCACTGTTGTTTTCGGGCTTGGCGCAGTTGGGCACAAACGCTTCTATAGTTCGGTTCTTCCCTTATTTCAAGTCTGCCGACGACGAGCGCAACCACGGCATCTTCGGATGGTCGGTACTGATACCGTTTATTGGCTTTTTGCTTTTCTTGGTGGGTTTTCTTCTTTTCCGGGAAGAGATAGTTGAAGCCTATTCTGGGGAGTCGCCGTTACTCGTAGATTATTGTTATTTACTCTTGCCACTCACTTTCTTTGCGTTGTACTTGACTGTTTTCGAGACCAATGCAAGCGTGCTGATGCGCATTACGGTGCCGCGTGTGGTGAGAGAAGTTGTGATAAGGGTTTTCAACTTGATTTGCTATCTACTTTATGGCAATGGCATCATTTCGTTGGATTTGTTTGTGGAACTTTTTTGCGGGAGCTACGGCGTGGCGATGTTGCTTAACATGGGCTATCTTTTCTCGTTGGGAAAGATTTCCTTCCGAATCGACTGGAAGTTCCTCAGCAAGCCCATGCTGAAGGACATGCTGCGCTATACGCTTTTCATGACTATCGCTGTGATGGCGGGCAACATCCCGCTTATCAACTCGCTCTTTTTGGGCGCCAAAGAGGGTTTGGCACTGACTGGAGTCTATACCATCGCATTCTATATCGCCAACATCGTGGAGGTTCCCTATCGCTCGTTGGGCGCCATTTCTCGCCCGTTGGTGGCTCAGGCTGTCAAGGACAAGAACTGGATGGAGGTGAACCGCTTGTGCCGTCAGGTCTCCTTGCACCAGTTGCTGGTGGCTTCGCTCATCTATTTTTTCATCTGCATCAACCTGAAGGCTTTGTTCGCCGTTATCCCTCATGGGGCGGAGTATCTCGGCGGAATAGGCGTGGTGTTCTTGTTGGGTCTCGCAAAAATCGTCAACTCTTCATGTTCTATTAGCGCCGACGTGCTTAACTATTCGAATCATTACCCAATGACTTTGGCATTCAACATTCTCCTTACGCTTTCCGCCATCGTGCTGAATGGCGTTTTGATTTCTTGGTGGGGCATCAATGGCGCCGCAGGCGCTACGCTTTTCGCCTACATCATCTATTTCGTGGTGTTGATGCTGTTCAACTGGTTCACGATGCGGGTGGCGCTCTTCTCAAAAGGTCAGCTTAAGGTGCTGGCGTTGGTGGGAGTGCTGGTGGTGTTGAATTGGCTGTGGACTCGATGGCTGACTCCGTTGTTTGGCGATGGCACGCCGATGCTGATTGTGGAGTCTGCAGTGCGGACACTGTGTTTGATGGGATTGGCTATGTTCCTGGTCTTTCGAATGCATGTGTCGCAAGAGGTGGATAATCTTATTTTAAAAATCATAAAACATTAAACACTTAAAAAAACAATATTATGAAAACAAAACTTTTATTTGGATTGTTGGCTGTATGCCTGATGTTCGGTGCCTGCAAAAAGGACAACGACGAAGAAAATGCAAGAAACTATGCCGCTGAAATGGTGGGTGAGTATTCGATGAGCGCAACCACAGTGCTTTATGACGCCAGTGGCGCCCGCATTGACGGAGAAGAGATCAATGGAATGATTCAGATTACGAATCCTTCGGACAACAAGTTGACCGTTGTTATGGAAAACTTCCCTACCGCTATCCAGGGTACGGTAGATAAGGATGGCGTATTCCATTTGAACGATTTTAACTATTTTGGCGTGGCCATCTCCGAAAAGAACAGCAACGTGAAGCTCAATGGTAAAGTCCTGAGCGGAACGGCTCGTTGCAAACTGGTTCAAGGCTCCGAAACCCGCGAGGCCGATCTTACAATCACTGCAAATAAAACCAAATAATTATTCTTCAACGGAATAGCCTTGTCCATCCGCTATTTCTTTTTACTTTTTCATTAAGTCGAGAACACTACCTTGGACATTTACGATAAATATAGATACCTTTCTGACGAGGAAATACCTGATGCGATGAAGCGTATCACGGGTGATTCCCATTTCGGGAACATTGCGCGGTACGTATTCCCAGACATGAGCGTTGATGAGGCTGCACGATTTTGCAATGGATTTCGTTCAATTGCAGATGTACAGCAAGGAGCCATGTTTGCTGCCGTAGATCAGGTGTTGCGTCGTTCGGTCACGCAATTTACATGGTCTGGTTTGGATAATCTGGACCCTAAGCGAAACTACCTTTTCGTCTCTAACCATAGGGACATCACTTTGGATGCCATGCTGCTGCAATATGTATTGTTGCAGCATGGGTATCCTAGCACTCGCATCGTTATCGGTGCCAACCTGCTGTGCATGCCTGTGATTGAGGACTTGGGTCTTATCAACAAGACCTTGAGCATCAAGCGTGGCGGAGGTTGTAGGGAGTTCTACAACGAGTTGAGCCAGTTGTCGGAGTATATTCGCTACGAAATCACCCAGCGGGGCGAGTCGGTATGGATTGCTCAGCGCAATGGCAGAACCAAGGACGGTTGCGACCATACCGATCCTGCTGTCATTAAGATGTTCTCCATCAGCGGCAAGCACGACAGGGTGGAGGCTTTGGACTCGCTGCATATCGTCCCTGTGTCCATCTCTTATGAATGGGAACCTTGCGACATCTTGAAGGCTGTAGAGCGTTACCGCTCGCGTTCGGGTGTCTATCAAAAGGCCGAGGGCGAGGATTTGAACAGTATCATCACGGGGCTGCTCTCCCCAAAAGGCGGGGTGCATCTTGCCATCAACGAACCTCTTAGTCGCGAGGACATAGTGCAGGTGGATGGCGACCCAAGGTGTATAGCAACGTTGCTGGATGAACGTATCAACGGAGGCTACAAATGTTGGAATACCAATGGTTTGGCGAAGTCGCTCTTGGGAGGCGGTAAAATTCCTGAGGATGAATTTGGAAAACAGTTCAAGGAACGTATGGCGTTGTTGGAACGCTACGAGGACTGCGACCAAGAGGTGCTGCGTCGGTATTTCCTGGAAAGCTACGCCAACGCAATCCAGTAATTGTTACGAAACTAATTTAAAATCACTATTTAAAAGAATATGTTAGACAAGCTTGAAGCCATTTACAAACGCTATGAGGAAATTGAGCAGCAGATGAACGACCCGCAGATTACTGCGGACATGAAACGTTTTGTGAAGCTCAGCAAAGACTATAAGGACCTTCAGCCCGTGGTCAAGGCTTACCACGACTACAAGACCTTGCTGGACACTATCGCAGAGTGTAAGGAATTGCTCACATCGGAGAAAGATGAGGAATTGCGCGAGATGGCAAAGGAGGAACTGAACGAGAGCGTTCAGCGCAAGGACAAGATGGAAGAGGATATCCGTTTGATGCTGATTCCCGCCGACCCTACCGACAGCAAGAACGCCGTTGTGGAAATACGTGGCGGTACGGGAGGAGACGAAGCCTGCATCTTTGCCGGCGACCTTTTCCGTATGTACAGCCGCTACTGCGAGAAAAAGCATTGGAAGATTGATATTGTCGATTTCAACGAAGGCACTGCTGGTGGTTACAAGGACATCACTTTTAATGTCACGGGCGAGAAAGTGTATGGAATGCTCAAATACGAGAGTGGCGTACATCGCGTGCAGCGTGTTCCCGCTACCGAAACGCAGGGCCGCGTGCATACCTCCGCGGCGGGGGTTGTTGTGTTGCCCGAGGCTGAAGAATTCGATGTGGAATTGAACATGTCAGATGTACGCAAGGACACCTTCTGTGCCAGCGGCCCCGGTGGACAGTGCGTAAATACAACCTATTCGGCAGTGCGTCTGACTCATATTCCTACGGGTATCGTCGTCTCTTGTCAAGACCAAAAGTCTCAGATCAAGAACCTTGAAAAGGCCTTGGTTGTGCTGCGTACCCGACTGTACGAGCGTGAGTACAACAAATATATGGAAGAGATGTCGTCGAAACGCAAGACCATGGTTGCTACGGGCGACCGCAGCGAAAAGGTACGTACCTACAATTATCCTCAAAGTCGTGTAACCGACCATCGTATCGGCTATACAATGTACAACCTTGCCGCTTTCATGGATGGCGACATTGAGGACCTGATTGATGCTTTGCAGTTGGCGGAAAATGCCGAGAAACTGAAAGCCAGCGTAGGTTGATACAAGAATTCCACTACTGCTCACTGTTAATAAAAACATGAATCGTCAGACCCAACAGATAAGGCAACAGCAGAGGCTTTCGCCCCAACAACTTTTGTTGATGCGGATGCTTGAGCAACCTGTCACCAAATTGGAGCAGTTCATCAAGGAGGAGGTTGAAAGGAATCCGTTGTTGGAGATTGACAATTGCAGTCAGCCGATGACGGAGTCGATCGACTCTGTGGTGGAAGACGACGATGCTAATCCTTTTTCGGACGACGAGGACTATCGCTACCGTGAACGGATGGAGTCTGACAAAAACCATACTTCGCGTGAGCAGGTGCTTGCCGAAGAGGCTTCTTTCATCGACTATCTCGTGGAGCAGCTGAACTTGAAGGATCTTTCTGAACGTCAATTTACTATCGCTTATGAGCTGATAGGCTGTCTGGATGATTCGGGTTATTTAGGTCGCGACATTCGGTTGGTTGCCAACGATTTGGCCTTCAATCAGGGAATCGAAGTCGGTGAGGATGAGGTTTTGGAAGCCTTGCAAGTGGTTCAGTCGCTCGACCCTGCCGGAGTGGGTGCGAGGAACTTGCGTGAGTGCCTTTCTTTGCAGCTTCATCGCAAAGTTGACCGTTCTCATGCTTTGCTGAATGCAACAGCCATCGTTGATGACTATTTCGACCTTTTCTCCAAGCATCGGTTTGAGTCTATCTGCGAGAAACTATCGCTTTCAAAATCGGATTTCGAGAATGCTCTCGCCGTCATTCGTTCGCTCGACCCCAAGCCAGGCACCACAGAGGGCAATTCCATGATGGCAAACCATAGCATTATTCCCGACATAACCGTCACTCAGCATTCGGGCAACTTGTCTTATGTTGTCAACGACAAGAATTTGCCGGAACTGCAGTTGAGTGTGTTCTATCAGGAACTCCACAAGGAGCTCTCCAACAGTCGAAAAATGGACTCACAGCAGGCGGAGACGCTTGCTTTTCTAAACGAGAAAGAGGAGAGCGCGCAACAGCTCATCAGTACATTGCGGCAGCGCCATGATACAATCAGTCGTATCTTTGGCGCCATTGTCAAAGTGCAGCGGACTTTCTTCCTGTCGGGTGATGTGGCGGATTTGAAGCCGTTGCGGCAGAAAGACATTTCCGACGCCACGGGCTTCGATGTCTCTACGGTTTCGCGTGTGGTGAACAGCAAATATGTCCAGACTGATTTTGGCGTCATTTCCTTGAAAGAATGTTTCTCCAAATCCGTCACCAACGGCGAGGGTGAGTCTGTGGCTACCGAGAGCGTGAAAAATATCTTGCGTCAGCTCATCGAGGCGGAGGACAAGCAAAATCCCATTACCGATGAAGCTTTGTGTAAAGTGCTCAACGAAAAAGGATTCCCTTTGGCGCGGCGAACAGTGGCAAAATATAGAGAAGCGTTGCATATACCTGTGGCGAGATTGCGCAGAAGCTTGAAAACCATATTGTTGTTGGCGATAGCGGGCGTTGGGCTGTTCTTGGCAACTTCTCAAGTCTGCGCACAGACTCCCATGAGTTATTATGATTCTATAGTATATAAGAAACAGCATGGTTCAAAATCAGTCAATAAGCCTACCGCCGCAGTAGCCAATCCGAACGACAAAACCATTGACAGTTCGTTGCTGAAAGCCGACGAGATGATTGATCATTATTATGCTTCGGGTAGCGATCTTCCTTCCTATATGTGGTACGGAAATAACTTTTCTCAACGTCGAGTGCGTCCCGCAATGGTTTCGCTGGATTCTTTGCCCGATGCCATCAATATCAATTTGGTTAAGTCCGACGATGAGTTTTGCTTTCCTGTAAAAAGTTGTATCACATCTCCTTATGGATGGCGATGGAATCGTCCGCATCGTGGGGTTGATATTAGGCTGAACATGGGTGACCCTGTGAGGTGCGTGTTTGCTGGCGTGGTTCGCATCGCCTGTCCTATGGGCGCTTATGGCAACTTGGTGGTGGTGCGTCATTTCAATGGACTGGAAACAGTCTATGGGCATCTTTCCAAGATCAACGTCCGTCCGCACCAGACCATATCGGCAGGACATGTGCTGGGCTATGGTGGAAGCACGGGCCGCTCCACGGGTCCGCATCTTCATTTCGAGGTCCGTTTCCAATACGAGTGTTTCGACCCGGAATGGATTCTGGATTTTCAGACCTATAAGTTGCGCACGCATAAATTGCACCTCGACAAGTCTTATTTCGGCATAACGCAGCCCTCTTCTTCCAATAAAAAATCCTACAAGGCCGACAAAAGTTATGTGAAAGAGACAGCTGCTGAACCCAAGAAGCCTCGCGAGGTTTTCTATACAATCAAGCATGGCGACAAATTGGCCATTGTTGCGGATCGCTACAAGACTACGGTAGAAAGCATCAAGGCTCTCAATCCCGATGTGAAGAAGTACAAACCTGGAATGAAAATCAGAGTAAGATAGCGATATTACTGTAGCTGACTTGTGATTGATTAAATATAAATAGTGCATTCTAATAATACATACATTATCTGTATATGAAAAAAACAAATTTGTCTGATTACGATGCTTCTATCGTTCCCGATGGAAGCAATTATCATATTGGTATCGTTGTGGCGGAGTGGAACCCCGAAATCACCGACGCATTGCTGGACGGTGCCTACACCACGTTGCTGAAGCATGGCGTCAAGGACGAAAATATCGAAGTGATGCATGTACCAGGTAGTTTCGAATTGACCACTGGCGCTCATATCTTGCTTTCCAAACGCGAGCACCTCGATGCCGTCATCTGCATAGGTTGCGTAATCCAGGGTGAGACCCGTCATTTTGACTTTATCTGCAGCGCTGTGGCGCACGGCATCACCAACCTCTCGCTGCAGACTGGGAAACCGGTCATTTTTAGCGTGCTTACCACCAACACTTTCGAGCAGGCCAAGGCTCGCAGCGGTGGCATACATGGCAACAAAGGCATCGAAGGAGCCGTAGCCGCCCTGAAGATGATCCGCAACAATGGTTAAGAATTAGAGTTACCCTTTACACATTATGAAAATAGTATTCATGGGAACCCCCGATTTCGCTGTCGCGTCGTTGCGGGCCATCTACGAGGCTGGTCATGAGGTGGCGGCAGTCGTTACCGTACCCGATCGGCAGACTGGTAGAGGATTGAAAATAACCGAATCGGCTGTAAAACAATATGCCTTGGAAAAAGGTTTGACGGTCTTGCAACCCGAACGGCTGCGTGACGATACGTTTCAAGAACGTTTGCGCGCTCTTGGAGCCCAACTTTTTGTCGTGGTAGCGTTCCGAATGCTACCCCAATCGGTGTGGGGGATGCCGCCTTTGGGCACTTTCAACCTCCACGCTTCGTTGTTGCCACAGTATCGTGGCGCCGCACCTATCAACTGGGCGTTGATAAACGGCGAACAGGAAACAGGAGTTACTACTTTCTTGCTGAACGAACATATCGATGAGGGCGCTATCCTTATGCAGGAATCTACGCCTATCGCGGCCAACGACAATGTGGAGTCGTTGCACGACCGACTTGCCGCCATGGGTAGCAATTTGGTGCTTAGAACTATCGAGGGACTTGAGCAAGGTACGTTGCGTCCCATGCCCCAGCCGGTTGTAGATTCTGCCAAAATCAAGCCTGCGCCTAAAATCTTCAAGGCCGATTGCGCAATTGATTGGACAAAATCGGGCAGGGAAATCTGTAATTTCGTGCGTGGTTTGTCGCCATATCCCGCAGCAACCATGCAATTGGAAGATATGCAGAAAGAAATTCACTCTTTCAAAGTCTTCGATGTCGAATATGAACCTTTCTCTGACTCAAAAACGCCATCGGGAATGCTGCTTACAAATCAAAAAAATGAGTTGAAAGTGTGTGTAATTGACGGATTTGTGCGAATAAAATGTTTGCAGATGAGCGGAAAACGAAAAGTTACAACCGAAGAATTTCTCAGAGGGTATTTTGTAAGTAATTGGAAATTAGTGTAAAATAAATTATGTGTATTTTTTTTGAGAAAAAAAACAATAATTCTTGCATATTTCAATAAAAAATACATATATTTGCAACGTGAAATATAATAATTGTTTAACCATTAAAACTGATTACAAATGAACAAGACTGAATTTATTGCTGCTGTAGCAGAAAAGGCTGGTTTGACCAAGACTGACGCTCGCAAGGCTGTTGACGCTTTCGCAGAAGTTACCAAAGGCGAACTCAAAGCTGGCAAAAAGGTCGTTCTGATCGGTTTCGGTACTTTTGGTGTTACTGAAAGAAAAGCAAGAACCGGTATCAACCCCAAAACCAGAAAGCCCATCAAGATCGCTGCTAAGAAATCAGCTAAGTTCAAAGCTTCAAAGAACCTTCTCTAATCGTTCTTTGTGTTTCGAATTAAAAAGGAGGATGCCCTGCATCCTCCTTTTTAATTTACTATGACTGATGTTCTTCAAAAAACCTCTCCTCAAACCCGAGCAGATAGACCTTCTCGGTGGCTCGGGTGAGGGCTGTGTAGAGCCAACGCAGGTATTCTTTGCTTAGCATCTCGTCGGTAATGTATCCTTGGTCGATGATAATGGTTTTCCACTGCCCGCCTTGGGTCTTGTGGCAGGTGAGCGCGTACGAAAATTTGATTTGCAGTGCGTTGAAGTATGGGTTTTTTTGCAGCTCCATCATCCGCTCCGCTTTGGTGGGCAAGTCGGCGTAGTCTTCCATCACGGTGTTGAACAGTTTGCGCGATTCCTCGCGGGTCAACGACGGCGATTCGGAGTACAGTGTTTCCAGCAATAACTTGCAGTCCAATGTGGGTGCGTCGGGGTAGTCGACGAAGCGTACCGTGGCGTCGGCAAAATGAAATCCGTAGAGCTCCTGGAAATTGCGGGCGGAGAGTATTTCTATGATGTCGCCATTGGCGATGAAACCAATCTCCGACTCGTTGTCGAGCCAGAAATAGTTGTTTTTCACCACCATAAGATAGTCTCCTGCGTTGATGGACTCTTCCTTGAAGAGGATGCGGTTGCGTATGGATTGGTTGAAAAGGTTGGCGCGTTTGTTGGAGCGGCATACGATGGCGATGGATTCCAAATCGCTTTGGTCATATTCTTGGTTTAGGACTTCTTCTAGTTCTTCGCCAGGAAGCCTTTTTAGGTCGGGGCAATGCTCGAGGTTGAAAATGGGGAGTTCAATCTCATCGTAGTCGGATAGTTGTGCTATTTTTTCGCGCAGGGCAGTGGCATTGCGGAGTATTCCCGATTCCAATTGCTGACGAACCACTTCGGTTAGCTCGTACTCGTGGAGGTGAAGCGAAGAGATGGATTCCAGGTAGTTGGGGTTCAAGGCGGGACTCTCTACGGCGTTTACGGGTGGAAGCTGTGCAGTGTCTCCCATAAAAAGCAGTCGGCAGTGGTAGCCTTCGGCCACATATTCTATCAAGTCTTCCAATAGGTTGCGCCGACCGAAGTCTCCTTCTTCTGTGCTGCCGGTTCCAATCATGGATGCCTCATCAACGATGAAAAGCGTGTATCGGTGCTTGTTCTGCGCGCGTACCACATGCATCATCCCCGCACTGTCGGTGAGAGTTGTATAGATTTTTTTGTGTATGGTGTAAGTCTTTTTGCAAGAGTAGTTTGCCAATACTTTGGCGGCTCTGCCCGTAGGGGCGAGTAGTACGGTCTTGATGCGGATGTGTGGTGCCGTTTTGATGAGGGCGCTTATCAAGGAGGTTTTGCCAGTTCCGGCATAGCCTTTGAGTAGGAAGGCTGCGTTGGGGTCGGGATCGTATAGAAACGACACCAATGCTTCGCAAGCCTCCAACTGTCCTTGCGTAGGGTCGTGGGGAAAGTTGGAAAGAATGAGCTGTTGTACTTGTTGCTGGAGCGACACGAAGTAAAGGTTAATGGTTAGTCACTTGATTCTTTTATCCGGCGGTGTTGCTCGTTCTCAATGAATTAAACTAATGGTGTATGCATCCCTTTCGGGAAACATGTCCCCTTTTGGGGTTAAGATGTCTCTCGGCGTCAGTCTCAATTCACAGATTTCTCCTTTTACGACAAAAGAGATTTGCCCAAAGACAAATCTCTTTTGATAGTTTGCTACTGAATAATTTATTCAGTCACGGGAGTTTCTGCCTCGGCGGGTGTGGCAACAGGAGTTGCGGGAACGTTGCTGTGGTTATCCAAAACCGACACTTCCGATTCGGCAACGCCATTGTCTGTATTACGAGGAATGGCAACTGTTGCGGCCAAACTCAGCACAATCAAAATTGCGGCAAGCCACCAAGTGGCTTTTTCGAGGAAGTCGGTGGTTTTGCGAACACCCATAATCTGATTGGGAGCGGAAAAGTTAGCTGCCAATCCGCCTCCTTTAGAGTTCTGAATCAATACGATGAAGGCGAGAGCAATGCATACTACCAAAATAAGTATAACAAGTAACTGATACATATTGAAATGATTTAGATTTTTTTTATCAATTTGTTTTCACGCAATTTACTTCTGTTCCAATTTTGCTTTGAGAAGTTCGATTTGGTTTGCAAAAGTACTATTTTTTTCGGGATATTTAGTAATTAAATGATTATATACTTCAATCGCTTTTTCAAATTTGCCTTGCTTTTCGAGTATAACTGCAAGAGTTTCAGTATATATTGTGGTGTCCTCGCGAATGCTTTTTTTGTCGGTTTCCATAGCTTCCACCACTTCGTCTTCGGCTATTTCGGACGATAAGTAATCGTTGGATTTCAAAAAATTCGACAAGATGATGTTTTTTGGAGCTGTCTTGAAGGATACTTCTTGAAACGAGTTGATTTCTTGCAGGATGTCGAAAGAGGGTTCCGATTCGGCGTTTTGTGCAGGTTTTTTTGTTGGTGCAGGTGCGGGGGATGGCTCTTTGTAGGTGGTTTGGCTGAGCAATTTGTTGAGAGACTGAGTGCCAATGGCATAGAGCGCCACACGATCCGTTTCGTCATCAATGTTGGAGATGGCGCCGCACGCCTTGCCGCCAAGCAAATCGAGCACTTGTAGCAACGCACAATAGGGATAATTTTTCAAATCCCTGTGCAAAATAGGCCATTCTGTGTTGGAAATGGCGCAAGGGCGCTTCAATATGTCGTTGAAAATCTCTTTGTTCATTTTTTCGATTTCGTTGCAAAAGTACGTTTTTTTTTTCAACTGAGAAAATATTTGTTGCCCACCTATGTTTTGCCGTCGTTTTTGCCTTTTTAAAGGGCTTTCCGATGCCTTTTCTGTCACTATTCACAATTTAGTGTTCACAGTTTACAATTTTTTCGTATCTTTGCCTTTCTATAAATTAAGGTGGAAAGAAACTGAATGAGAATGCAATTTATTGCAGGCGAATGTTTTATATGATATTTGCCCTTTTTTGTTTCGCTGCTTCTTTTGAGAATTCTAAATAATTAATAATATAAACCGATGAAAATTTACCAGACCTCTGAGATCCGCAACATTGCGCTTGTTGGCGGAGCTAAATCGGGTAAGACCACTATGGCTGAGGCCATGGCTTTCAATGGCGGCGTTATCAATCGTCGTGGCACCGTTGAAGACAAAAACACCATTTCCGACTATCGTGAAATCGAGATCGACCGTCGCAACTCAGTAAGCACCTCTTCGCTTTACACCGAGTTTGGCGGCAAGAAGATTAACATTCTCGATGTTCCTGGTTTCGCTGATTTCCAGGGCGAGCTCGTGGCCGCCTTCAACGTTGTTGAGGCTGCTGTCGTTGTTGTCAACGCTCAGGCCGGTATCGAAGTCGGAACCGAAATCGCTTACCGCTACAGCAACAAGTTGGGCACTCCTATGATTTTCGCCATCAACCATATCGATGCCGAGAAAGCCAACTTCGACGATGCCGTTAACCAGTTGAAGGAATATTTCGGCGCAAAGTGCACCGTGCTTCAGTTCCCCGTAAACCAGGGTTTGGGCTTCAACAGCGTAATCGATATCGTTCTCAACAAGCAGCTTACCTTCAAGGACGGCAAGTGCGAAATGAGCGACATCCCCGCTGAGTATGCCGACAAGGCTGAGGAAATGCGTATGGCTCTCGTTGAGGAGGCTGCCGCCGCTGACGACGCTTTGATGGAGAAATACTTCGAAGAGGGCGACCTCAACCACGAAGACCTCTCCAAGGCTTTGAAACTCGCCATCGACAAGCGCGACTTGTTCCCCATCATGTGCACCTCCGCAAAAGAGAACATGGGTGTGGCTCGTTTGCTCGAGTTCATCAACGACAATGTTCCCGCTCCCAATGAGGTTAGCGAATGCAAGAAGACCGTTGCCGGCCGCGAGTTGAAGTGCGACTCCGCAGCCGCTCCCGTTGTGTTCTGCTTCAAGAACGCCAAGGACAAGAACCTCGGTGAAATCGCTTATTTGCGTATCTACGACGGCGAAGTTTCCGAATCGCTCGATGTCATCAACAGCTGCAACCAGAGCAAGGAACGTCTCTCCCAGATTCTCGTATGCTCCGGCAAGAACCGTCAGCGCGTTGAGAAGGCTTGCGCCGGTGATATCATCTGCACCATCAAGCTCAAGGATGTAAAGACCAACCATACCATTACTGGTGCCAAGAACACCGACGATGTGGTTACTCCTATCGAATTCCCCGTTCCTATCCACACTTTGGCTGTAAAGGCTGCCAACAGCAACGATGATGAAAAGGTTGGCGCTGCCATGAACGAACTCGTTAGCCAGGATCATTCCTTGACCATTGAGAACAGCCGCGAACTTCGTCAGACCATTCTCGGTTGCCAAGGCGAACTTCACCTCAATACCGTAAAATGGTATCTCGAAAATATCTACAAACTCGAAGTCAACTTCACCTCTCCTCGTGTACCTTATCGCGAAACCATCACCAAGAGCGCCGAAGCCATGTACCGTCACAAGAAACAGTCTGGTGGTAGCGGCCAGTTCGGTGAAGTTCACATGCTCGTCGAGCCTTATTTCGAGGGTATGCCCAACCAGACCAAGTATCCTATCCGCGACACCCAGGTTTATCCTCTGGATTGGGGTGGCCAGTTGGTATTCAACAACTGTATCGTTGGTGGTAGCATCGACGCACGCTTCATGCCTGCTATCCTCAAGGGTATCATGGAAAAGATGGAACAAGGTCCTCTTACCGGTTCCTACGCCCGCGATATCGTGGTCAACATCTTCGATGGTAAGATGCACCCCGTTGACTCCAACGAAACCGCATTCAAAATCGCCGGCCGTACCGCTTTCCGTGAGGCCTTCAAGAATGCTAACCCCAAGATCATGGAGCCTGTCTATGATTTAGCCGTTACCGTTCCTTCCGAGTCTATGGGTGGCGTTATGACCGACCTCCAGGGCCGTCGTGCCATTGTGATGGGTATGGATGCCGAGGGTAAATATACCACTCTCCGCGCCAAGGCTCCTCTCGCCGAGATGAACCGTTACTGCACCGCTCTGAGCTCCCTCACCAGCGGCCGTGGTACTTTCAGCATGACCTATGCCGAATATCAGCAGGTTCCTACCGATGTTCAGCAGGCTTTGCTCAAGGCTTACGAAGAAGAACAGACCGAAGAAGATTAATATTGTATTTATATTATACTTCTTACAAAAGCCTCCGCATTGCGGGGGCTTTTTTTATCAGAATGATGATTGGTTCAAAAAAAAATGTATCTTTGCAGTTGCATTCAAGTGCGAAAATAATACCTAACATCAATATTACCGATATGAAGAAATTGTTCCTTATCACGATTCTCGGTTTGGCCGTAGGGGTGGTGTCTTGTAATGGGCAGACTCCAAAAGCCGAACAGAAAACCGCGGAAAAGAATGTCCAACAGACTGTTATCGACATTCAAGAGCTTACGCCGCCGAAAGAATTGCTCGCTGAGGTGTCGTTTGCAAAAGCTGCCGAAGAGTATGTCGGCTATTACAGTGGTGAGTCTGTAGTCGTGACTTCCAAAGGAAAAAACGAGATTGTGCCGTCGGCTCATCCGCTGTTCGACGCGGTGCGGCTGGCCTATTCCGAACACCGTCCGTTGGTACTCACGCCCGATGCGGTGTGGTTGGTTATCTGTCAGGGCTTCTCGTGCCACGTCCAGGCAAATGCCGAAGCGTTGCGCGACAAGTTTGTCGACTTTGATGGCAAGAAGAGGTTGGAAGTGGAGTCAAATGCTGACATCATGCACATGTCGGCGGCTGAGTGGGAAAAGTTCTTTCCTGAGTTTACCTGTCAGATTGCGACCTACACCGGCAAAGAGTTGACGGACTTGCTCAGCTGCGACTTTTCCACCACCGACAAGGTGGCCTACACGGCTTCGCAGATTTCCATCATGTCTGCCATGCAGTCTTATTTCGAATATATAGTTACTGAGATATGTGGTATTCCACAGGTCATTCTCGAAGGTACGCCAGAGGATTGGCAGCACTTGGTGGACAAGGCTCACGCATTGCGTCAGTACGACCTTGACTGGTGGATGGACGAGTTGGAACCCGTGCTTGAAAAGTTCGCAGCCGCAGCCAAAGGCGAGGTGGACAAGACTTTCTGGATGTCGGCGTACAAACGTACCAACCTCAATCCTAAAAAGGAATATATGTGTGGAGAGACTCCTGCCAAGTACAATGTCGATGGTTGGATTGTCAAGTTCTATCCCTATTTCACATACCATAAGGAGGACTACTTGCGCAATGACTTTTCTCCTATGGAGGATACTGATTTTGAGAACCTTCCGTCGGAGATGTCCACGGCTCCCTTGTCGTTTAAGCCCCTGAGAGGGGATGACATAAAGCTCACACTTTGGGCCGGTGCGATGGGTCTGATCCAAGACCACGAGACCTTTGCCGTGCGGCCCGAGATAGGTTGGTTTGTCAGTCACAATGGTGTCCTTAATAAGAGATAGTATTTATGATTTATTAAAGAGTCGCCCGTCAGGGCGGCTCTTTTTGTTATTATTATCTTGATGCCGATGCTTTGCCAAAGGTTTTTTGTATCTTTGCAGTATGAAACATACATCAATTATTCTCCCATTCTTGTTGCTGTGCAGCATTTTGTCGGCGCAGCCTGTCAAGATTTCCAAGAAACATAACGCTTTTACCTATAATGTATATCAATATGGTGATACGAAAGATACTACAAAGGTGTACCTCTTCCAAGGTAAAGGTGTCGATGGTCTGAATGGCTGTTGGATTGAGTCGGAATTGCCGCAAGGTACTTTGGTTCCGGGCTACGGTAGGGAATCGACGTTTGTGGATTTTGACAAGGATACGGTGGTGGAATACCTTGCCTATACCGATGCTGTCTATTGCTACGGCACGTCGCTGAGCAGAAACGACATTGAGTGGAATGTGGAACCGCTGGGACACAACAAAGTGCGTTATACTTGTAGCATCAACTCCAACAAGTTGGAGTTTGTGATGGACGAGACAAGTGGTAGAAATCTTTCGCCCTTGGCGCACTACGACCGTCACAAAGGTGTGTTGGTGGAGTTTTGGCGCAACGGCCAGCTGCAGATGGAGTTGGTGGAGAGTGTGCAACGTAAGTCGCAGACGTATGAGCGGCTGTTGTCGGAGACCATGCAGACGGTGACGCCACGCGAAATGGCAAACATCAAGAAACAACGTCTGGTGATGACTACCAAGGTGTTTGACGATGCGCAGATTTGCTGGGGCAAGTCCAATGATTCTGTCGTGGGTGGACTCGCTGCGGTGCCTTACGATAGTGTGTTGCATTTCGCAGGTGGCACGCTCATCCTCAAACACATCAAACTTCCTACGTTGCCCTCGCACTACCAGACTTTCGTAGAGCTGCATCAACGCTCCAATGGCGATGCCTACGACCGTACGGGCAGTGTTTTCGTGATCCCTGCAGATGCCAAGCACTCGTTTTTTGAAGGCATGACCCAGCATCCCGACTCGTTGCCGCTGTTGGTGGGCCGCGATGGCCAGCGCTATCAAGGTGTGCGGATGGTGCCTGGCACCAATGGCAATGCGCAAGCGGAATATTTCCCGTTGGTGGAATTGATGCGTTTCTTTACCCCCTTTGGCGTGGGCCATTTCAACGACCGAGTGAAGCTTGACGGCATGGAGTGGGAACGGGAGGCTTTCTACAAGCAGGAGGTGACGGATCTGGCGCAGTACCTTTCTGGCGATGTATGGATTGGCGTTTTTATCGGCAACTACGATGGCGGTGGTCACAAGGTTACGTTGGAACTGAAGTCCTATCCGGGCAGTGAGGTGTGGGAGGCGGATTCTAAAATCCCCCATTGCCTGCCGTTGTTCAACACTTGCAATGTGCTTGAGATGGCGGGACAGAATTATGGACGTCTGTTCGGCACCGACAGCTTGACGGTGGAATTCTTCATTCCCGAAGGGGTTGAAAAGATGCGTCTGCGCTACATTGCTACGGGTCATGGTGGCTGGGAAGGCGGCGACGAATTCAACCCCAAGATGCACACGATTCTGATAGATGGCGTACCGATGTTCCGCTATACTCCTTGGCGTGAGGATTGTGGTTGCTATCGAGAGAAGAACCCTGTGAGCGGTAATTTCTGGAACGGAATGTCCAGCAGTGATTATTCGCGTAGTGGTTGGTGCCCGGGCATGGCAACGCAACCGGTCTATTTCCCGTTGGAAGGGCTGCAACCTGGACGACATACCCTCACCGTGGCTATCCCGCAGGGCGAAACGATGGAAGGCAGTTTCAGTCATTGGAACGTGAGTGGAATTATTGTCAGATAAAAATGTATTTCAGGGTCTCCGTAGGACAATGAAAGATTTGTAAAAATTTATTATCAGCAAGATAAAAATAAATTTTGCCAAATCGGAAAAAAGTAGTACTTTTGCAAACGATTTTCCGGAAGGAAAAATAGATGGTGGGCGTAGCTCAGCTGGTTAGAGTGCCGGATTGTGGATCCGAAGGTCGTGGGTTCGAACCCCACCTCCCACCCAAAAGGAAGCAGAGATTTCTGCTTCCTTTTGTTTTATAGCCACTCTTAATTATTAATTTTTCAAATTTAATTAATAAATCGTATCTTTGTAGCATGATTTCGAAAACCAAACTTAAGGAACTTATTGCATATAAGCAGCAAAAACGTTGCGACGAAGATGACGTGTTTGTTGTGGAAGGCGTGAAACTGGTCGATGAGGCGTTGAAGGAGGGCGTTGAGGCCCTTGCCGTTTGCGCCACCCACGATTGGTATGCCACGCATTGCGATACCTTGCAAGGTGGCCACTCGTTGGAATTGTTCGAATTGTCGGAGTCGGATTTAGAGCGTCTTAGCGGAATGCGTGCACCCAATCAGGTGTGGATGCTGGCTCGTAGAAGCACCTGTCAATGCCCCCAAACCGTTCCATTGACTTTGGTTCTGGACAGAATCCAGGATCCCGGCAATATGGGTACGATAATCCGCATCGCCGATTGGTTTGGCATCCGACATTTGGTGTGCTCGCACGATACGGTCAGTTGCTACAATCCTAAAGTGGTGCAGGCTACCATGGGCGGACTTTTCCGTACTTGCGTGGAATACGCCGACATTGTGGCGTGGTTGAAATCATGTGGAATGCCTGTTTTTGGTGCTATGCTCGATGGCAAGAACGTTTATGAGACCAAGTTGCAAAAACCTGCCGCCTTGGTGATTGGAAACGAGTCGAAGGGTATCTCTGAAACCGTGTCGGAGTGCCTTACAAACCGCATTCTGATTCCCAACTACGGAGGTACTTGCGAGTCGCTTAACGCCGCCGTGGCTACAGGAATCTTGTGCGCGGAATTTTGTAGAATTGATAATTGATCATTGGCAATTCAATAGTTGAACTGTCGTTTTATTGCATAATATTTATTCATCATGGAAAAATTGGATTATCAAGAAGGAAGAACCGAATTGGCATCGTTTGGCGAGTTTGCCTTGATCGACCGTCTGACCGAAGGGTTTACCACCCAGAACAAGTCAACTGTGAAAGGCGTGGGAGATGATTGTGCTGTACTGGGCACGGGAAAGAATAAAATGTTGGTGACTACCAATACGTTGGTGGAAGGTGTCAATTTCGACATGATGTACACACCGCTCAAGCATCTGGGCTACAAGGCGGTGGCTATCAGTCTCTCGAACATCGCCGCAATGAACGGCATTCCGCGACAGGTGCTGGTAAGCGTTGCCATGAGCAACCGCTATTCCGTCGAGGCCATGGATGAGTTCTATGCAGGTATCCGCCTTTGTTGCGAACGCTATGACGTGGATCTTGTGGGTGGCGATACCGCAACCTCTCGTGCAGGATTGACCATCACGGTTACGGCAGTAGGCGAGGCGGATGAGGAGAAGATTACCTACCGTAGTGGTGCCAAGTTGCACGACTTGATTTGCGTGAGCGGCGACTTGGGCAGCGCCTACAGTGGTCTGTTGGTGCTGGAACGCGAGAAGGTTACCTATCAGGCAAACCCCAATTTCCAGCCCGATTTGGGAGGTTACGACTATGTGTTGGAACGTTTCCTCAAGCCTGAACCCCGTTTGGACATCGTCAAGTTCTTGAAAGAGAAAGATGTGGTGCCGACCTCCATGATTGACGTCAGCGACGGTTTGGCAAGCGAGTTGCTGCATATCTGCAAGGATTCGAAATGCGGCTGCGAGGTCTATGAAGAACGTCTGCCCATCGACTACCAGGCTTCGCGCGTGTGTAGCGAGATGAGCCAGAACATGCTGCCCGTGAGCAACGCCCTCAACGGAGGCTCCGACTACGAATTGCTGTTCACCATCGCGCAATCCGACTATGAGAAAATCAAGGATTCCGACGAGGTTCACATCATAGGCCATATCACCGAAGAGGGTTCGCCAGTGGTGATGGTTACGCCCCAGAACTCTACCATTGAACTGCGTGCCCAAGGGTGGAGGAATAAAAACGACTAATTGCTGATTGAATCAATGGAAGATACTTTTAAGCATAAGGGATGGCGCATGCGCATGTGCAAGGCGTTGCGTGAGAAAGGCATTACCGACGAACGGGTGCTGCAGGCGATGGAGGCTGTGCCTCGGCATTTCTTTTTGGATGCCGCTTTGGATGCCTTGGCATACGAAGACCGTGCGTTGCCTATTCTATGCGATCAGACCATTTCGCAGCCTTCCACCGTCGCCATGCAGTCGCAACTGCTGAACTTGCAACCAGGAATGAAAGTACTGGAGGTTGGCACGGGCAGTGGCTACCAGACGGCTGTGCTATGCTCGATGGGTGTGAAGGTTTTCTCCATTGAACGCCAGAAGGGACTTTTCGACAAGACCAAGAAGCTCCTCGACCAGCTCCACTATCGTGCCAATTGTTTCTTGGGCGACGGCTACATGGGTACCACGGGCAAGGACTATGCTCCGTTCGACCGCATCATCATCACTTGTGGCGCTCCCATGATTCCCGCGGAACTGATGAAACAGCTCAAGGTGGGTGGCATCATGGTCATTCCCGTTGGCGAACAGCAGCAGGAGATGCTCCGCATCGAAAAACTGGGCGAAAGCCAAGAGGAATGGAAGATTGAACGCTTCGGCGGCTGCCGTTTCGTCCCCATGCTCAGCGGCAAGCAGTTTTAAGGTATGGGACTTTTTTCTTATCTTTGCAATTGAAATAGAATCATTATATAGACTAAAACATAACAGAGTAGCATAAAAAACAACATAGACATATATTAACTACAGCGTTTGCTCATTTATTCGGCACAAAGCTCTGAAACCTGAGAAATTTCAAGAAGTGACAATCCAGAATAAGTCAAGTAAGCGTCTGCGCATGGCGCGGACGTGACTTATCGATTGTTACGGGCAATTCTCAGGGCCTCAGAGCGTGGATAATTCACCAATCCGCGCTCTTTTTTGTAGGTCCGTCTGCCCGTAAGCCGCCACGATAAGCACACGCACAAACGTTGGGCGCAGCGTATGAAACAAACAGCGTCCATCCCTGATGGGGGTGGGCAGATTAAATCGAAACAGCGCGTGGCGGACCATGGCGAGGTGTTCACCAATCCCCGTGAGGTCAATGCCATGCTCGATTTGGTGAAGCCCGAAACCGAGCGGCTCGACTCCCGTTTTCTGGAGCCTGCCTGCGGTACGGGCAATTTCCTTATCGAAATC
>JAZLKZ010000042.1:0-2206 GCA_045597845.1 Bacteroidales bacterium
GCCCGCCAATTGGTCGTGATACTGACCGCTCTCTTCTTGGAGTGTCTGGTATTGAGACATCATAGAATCGAGGCGTGCCTGCATCTCCGCAAGCTCCTCATTAGAAACTTTTTCATCATTGTTGCAAGCGGCAAAAGAGCCTGCCAACAAGGCGGCTGCAACCACAAGCGACAAACATTTGATACGTATTTTTTTCATATTGCAAGATTATTTTTAATTCATTAATAATCTGCAAAAATATGATTTTTTCAAGAAACGGAGCGCCCTATGAAGAAAAACTTATAAAAAAAAAGCTGTTGATAACAGAAACCAGAAAATACGGAAAAGAAGCGTGCATGAAACATTCATTGCATTGTCATGCGACATCCTCCCTGTCAGCCAATCTCAAATTACAAAACCTCAATAATTTGCTTTGACTTTAACGCCATCTACTTTAATAACTTGAAAATGCCCCTCACCTGGTTTAAATAGGGGATCATCAACTTGTATAACTACGGGCAATCCTAACGTTATTGCTGTTGGAGTTGGAGTTAGATTCAAAACAAGTTGTGGTTCAAACCCTTCATCAACAAATCGTTTGGGTTTGACATGCTCTATCTTAAAACTACTATAACCTATATATTTTACTTCAACATCATATTCTTCTTCTTTTAGCCCCTTAATCAATACAAGACCATCGAGATCTGACTGACCACCAGCAATCTTTTCACCATTTTTATACACAACCACATTTGCAAATGGTATTATTTCACTATTTTTCTTGTCCTTTATCAAAAAACAAAAAGCGTATGAAGAATCCGTGTCGGACAAATGGGCGTCAACCACACTGTTAAACATATTCATCGCGACGCCACACTCCGACTTTGGATTGCTGTCTGCAATGTTACAGGCGGCAGCATTGGCACCCGTTGCAAGCGTGAGCGAAATTCCCGCTACGGTAGCAATCTTGCCAATAGAAATCCGCTTTGCCAATTCGTTTTCAAGATGTTGCAATTCCTCTTCACAACGAGGACACGTACCCAAACACGTCCCTTTGAAGTGGCACTCTGGGATATCCATCGTTATGTGGTTTTCGTTTGCTATGGAACGCCTAATGGATTTGAGTTCTTTGCAAATATCTTTCCCGTTCATGGCTTTTTTTATAATTACTAACGGTAAAAAAGGAATACTATTGTCCTATCGCAATCCAATTCGCAAAAAAATGCTATCTTTGCAATATGAAAAAAGTGCTGCTTGCAATGCTTTGGGCGTGCGGGATGCTTACCGTAACGGCGCAAACGAGCCTCGACCTACACTCGGGATTGGGCTACGGCTTGTTTCGCGACCAAGGAGCCTCTCCCCTCACCTACCAAGGTGCAGTAATTCAGCCCGGACTGGATGTTAACATCGTGCGGCCTCATTGGAGAATCCATTGCACCACCAAACTCACGGGCGGAATTTACAACCGCGAGTTTTCGCAAGTGAAAAAACTTAACTTCTCCACATACGGCGGCAGCGCAGAAGTGCTTGTGAAAGGTTACTACAACTGTTTCAAAAACGACAGATGGGATCTGCTTGCAGGCATATCGCTGGGCAACTATATCGGGGTAAAGAATACATCCAAGTTCATGAACGCCAATTTCGCCGTCGAAGACTTCATCTTATTCGGACTGCAAGGACGCGCAGAATACACCGTCAAACGTTGGAAATTCTTTGGCGAATTATGCATCAATCCTTTTGCAGTATGCTTGGCACCAGGTTTTTCCTATATCGATAATTACACCGCAAACATCGATGAAAAGGATTGTCTGTTCAATACCTACGAATGGAATGGTGTGTGGATGCCTTCTTTTTCTACCGAGATTGGCGCCTGGTTCAACCTTAAAAACGGAAACAGAATCGGATTGGCTTACAACTGGGATTTCCTAAGCACAAGGAACGCAACGGATTGGCGGTTTGATGAGGCTCGACACGCATTTGTACTGCATTTGGATTTTGTATTAAAAGCCCCCAAACAACAGAAACAATGAAACATTGGCCACTCATAATTATAGGATGCCTACTGGCTTTGGGCTGCGAAAAAGTGATGATGGACAACGACCCTCAAGGCGATGCCATAGAGTCGTTCGACTATCTCTGGGAGCGTATCGACCAGCAATATTCATTTTTCGATGTCAAAGATGTGGACTGGCAGAGAGTCTATGACACTCTTCGACCAAAGGTTTAC
>JAZLKZ010000043.1:0-16436 GCA_045597845.1 Bacteroidales bacterium
ATGGAAGCTTTGTAGTTGGTAGGTTCAGCGGCGGGTTTAACCACCTTTTCAGCCTTGGCGTTGTTGGTCAAGACTTTGCCGACTTTCTTGCCAGCGAAATTTTGAGTCTGTGCAAATGCGAGGGTAGCGCAAAGTGCGAAACTCAGAACCATTAATGTTTTTTTCATTGTTTTGATGTTTTGATGAATAAATTAATTGTCTTTTTTGTTTGTAAAATTACATAACAATCTTATTATGTGTCGTTTATGTACACTTTAATAGGATTGTGGGTATAATCTTTCTACTTGCAAATATAGTCTAATTGTTTGGTATGGCAAAATTATTTATAATTTTTTTTGATTTTTTGCGATAGTATTCTATTACAATTTAATGTATATCTCCGATGTTTCCTTTATGGTGAGTTTTCGTGCAAGCGCAAAAAGCAGGTCGGAAAGTCGGTTTAGGTATTGCAACACAGTGTTGTTCACTGATTCGTTTTCGCTGGATTTGCTTTGCCGGATGAGTGTTACGACTCGCCTTTCGGCCCTGCGACAAATACAACGCGCAACGTGGCACTGTGCGCCGGAAAGACTACCGCCAGGAAGGATGAAGCTGTTGAGCTTGGGCAAGGTAGCGCTGAGCCTGTCGATGGTCTGCTCTAACCGTGAAATGGATTCGGGTTGCAACTGTGGCAGCTTTGAAAGCAATGTGGAATCTTCGGTGGCGAGCAGTGTTTGAATGACAAACAACTCTTGTTGTATGGATTGCAACAAGGAGTTAGTTTCGGTGTCGTTTTCGCGCACCATTGCCGCCACTACTCCAATTTGTGAGTTGAGTTCGTCAACGGTTCCGTAAGCCTCGACGCGGATGTCGTCTTTCGACACCCGTCTGCCTCCTACAAGTGAGGTGGTGCCGTCGTCGCCAGTCTTGGTGTAGAGCATTATTAAATGAATTAAGAATTAAAAATAAAAAGTGGTTATAGTGTGACGCGCTCGACGCATTTCACTTCGGGAATGGCGTTTTTGAGGGCGGTCTCGATGCCTTGTTTGAGGGTCATCAAGGCGTGGGGACAGCTTCCGCAGTGTCCGAGAAGCGTAACCATGACAACACCTTCGTTGGTCATGTCAACGTATTCCACATCGCCGCCATCTTGTTGCAAGTATGGACGGATTTGTTCCAGGGCGTTTTTTACCTTTATCTCTACGGCTTGTTTTTCTTGATCGGTCATATTATGCTAAAGTTATCGGGTTAAGGATTCAAGTCAATAATCATTCTGTTCAACAGTTCGTTGTTGCTTTCAGTTTGCAGATTTCGCGGATGGTGTTTTCCGCCAAAGTCATGAAAGCGTCGCTTTCGGGGGTGGGCTGGTCGCTCCAGAGCGAGACGGGCTTGCCGGCGTCGCCGCTCTCGGCGATGGACTGTACCAATGGAATCTCGCCCAACAGCGGAATGTCCATCTCTTGCGCCAATTTGCTGCAGCCGCCTTTGCCGAAAATGTAGTATTTGTTCTGTGGAAGTTCTGCGGGGGTAAAGTAGGCCATGTTCTCCACGAAGCCCAAAACGGGAATGTTGATGTTGGGGTTGCGGAACATCTCCACGCCGCGAATTACGTCGGCGAGAGCCACTTGTTGCGGGGTGCTGACGATGATGGCGCCGGTTACGGGCATGGACTGCGCCAGGGTGAGCTGGATGTCTCCGGTTCCCGGGGGCATGTCAACGACCATATAGTCTATTTCGTCCCACCAGGTGTCGCCCAACAGTTGTTTCAATGCGCCGCTTGCCATGGGTCCGCGCCAGGCGATGGCTTTGTCGTCCTCAACGAAGAATCCGATGGACATGAGCTTGATGCCATATTTCTCGATGGGCATCATGTAAGTCTTTCCGTCGTGGTTCTCGCCCATGATGTCTTGCTGGTGGATGTTGAACATAATGGGAATAGAAGGTCCGTAAATGTCGGCATCTACCAATCCCACCTTGGCACCTGTCTTGGCGAGGGAGATGGCGAGATTGACGGCTACGGTGCTTTTGCCTACGCCACCTTTGCCAGAAGCTACGACGATGGTGTTCTTGACGTTCTTGAAAATCTCTTTGGGGTCGGGTTGCTCGACTTTGCGAGAGGTGAGGTTGACCTTCACTTCGGCGTTCTTGTCAACATATTCGTGGATGGCGGCGATACATTCGTCGCTCATCTTTTGTTTCATGGGGCATGCTGGGGTGGTGAGCACCAAGTCGAAAGATACTTTCTGTCCTTCGATGGTGATATTCTCAATCATCCCAAGTTGGATGAGGCTTTGACCGAGGTCGGGGTCGTCAACATGGCTCAATGCCATTTCAATTTGAGTCTTGGTTATCATGAGAGATGGATTATATAGTTATAAGATACTTTAGATTGTTACTTTTTTTCTTCAAAGAGTTCTTTGAGTTTGTCGGCGAGGGCCTTGCCGCGGAGGTTGCGGGCGATGATGTTGCCGTCGCGGTCGATGAGAACGGTAGCGGGAATAGAGGTGATGCCGTAAGTCCTGCCACCAGAAGAAGTCCAACCATTGAGGTCGCTGACGTGATTGGGCCACACCAGTCCGTCGTCGGCAATGGCTTTGAGCCATGCGTCGCGGCTGTTGTCCATAGAAACGCTGAAAATCTCGAAACCTTGGTCGTGGTATTGATGGTAGAGCTTGACAACGTTGGGATTTTCCATTCGGCAGGGACGGCACCACGATGCCCAGAAATCTATCATCACAACATTCCCTTTCAGGCTGCTGAGCGTTCGGATGTTGCCGTCGCGGTCTTTCATGCTTATTTCGGGTGCGGGCATTCCCACAAGCGAACCTTTCAGTTTTGTTTCTATGTAGCGTACAAAGTTGTCGTTGGGGTATTGCTTTGAAAGACTGTTGTAAACATTGCGGTAGATTGTGGCATGCTCCTCGAATTGCTGGTCGAAAAATGTGACCAAAAAAGCGCTTACGAGTTTGTCTGAGTGGCTATTGAGTACGTTGGTGACGTTCTTCTCCATTTCTTCGGTGGTGTTTGAGTTGGAGAGGGCTTGTCGGAATAGCTTGTATGTCTCAATGTTTTCGGAGCCTTTCACTTTCTCTATGTCAATGTATTTCCTGTCTTGCATATAGCTTAGGTCGACATTGATTTTCTCCCCCGGCAATGCCATAAAGTGAAGCATGTCATTTGTTAGAGAGGGGAATTCAAGGATATAGAGCGTTGGCTCTTTGATGTCGCTTTTGAACACGACGCTTTGTTTGGCGTTTGGCGTGAGGGTGTCTCGTGGCACGACCTTGTTGCCTACTGCTTCGCTCACCTTTATTTGCACTGTTGTGGGGAATCCGTGAAGGTTGCATTGTATGGATGCTTTCTGGGCCTGTATGGTTATGCAGCAGCAGAGTGCGGAAAAGATTGCGATGAACTTTCTCATTTCTTGATGTAATTTAATGTAGATTGCAAGTCGTTGTCGATTGTGAGATATATTTTATAGAATCCGTTCCATCCATACAGCGATTCCGCAATATAGGCTTTGAGCAAGGTCTTCAGCTTTTCGGTGCCGACATTGTCGCCATCGTCGGCCAGAATGCCTTTTTTCTCGCCATCGCTGCGGATTTCGGCAATCATGTTGTCGTTTACGGAGAATTCTTGAATGAATCTGTCGAGCGTTGGGTATTTCTGTTGGAGGATGGCAATGTTGCTTGAGATGTAGCTGAAGGCGTATTCGCTGACAATGCCTCTGTTGTTGAGCCGATTGTAATAAAGGTTGGCAGGGTCTTTCTTGTAGGAAATGATGTGGTCGGGAATGATGCCACCTCCGCCATAGATCACTCTTCCTTTTTTGGTGTGGTATTGCGTGGAGTCGGTGATTTTGAACAGTATGGAGTCGGCTTCCGCGTTGGCGATGAGTTCATCGAGGAACTGGGAGTAGTATTCGTCGCTGCCTTTGTCGTAGGGGCGTTGGATGCAACGTCCCGAAGGCGTGTAGTATCGTGCTACGGTCAGCCAGACTGCTGCGTTGCCGGGAAGGTCGAACTGGCGCTGTACGAGGCCTTTGCCGAAACTGCGCCGGCCTGCGATAATGCCTCTGTCGTTGTCTTGTACGGCTCCGGAGACTATTTCGCTGGCTGAGGCCGAAAATTCGTTGATGAGAATGGTGAGTTTGCCTTCTTCAAAAAGGCCGCCCGCCGAGGACTTCACGACATCTCGTTTTTGATGTGCGCCTTCGGTATAAAGAATGACGTTGCCGCTGGGTAGCAGTTCATCTACAATCTTTATGGCTGCGTCCAGCAGCCCGCCGGCGTTGTCACGAAGGTCGAACACCAATTCTGTCATGCCTTGTTTCTTGAGCTGGAGAAGCGCTTCGTGGAATTCGGGATAGGAAGTTTCTGTGAAAGAAGACAGGTGAATGTAGCCAATGGAATTGCTTAGCATTCCACTATAGTTGATGCTGGGCGTGGTTATTCTGTTGCGTACTACTTTGATTTTGTAAGTGCCTTTGGCGTAGTGACGTTTTACGGTGAGATTGACGTGGGAAAAACGGGGCCCGCGAATCTTTTTCACTACGTCGGACAGCACCAGGTCTTCTCCAATTGAAGTGAATGTATCCACGGCAATGATGCGGTCTCCAGCACAAAGTCCGGCTTTTTCGGCAGGACTTTCTGGGAGTATTTGGTTCACGCAAACTGTGTCGTCTTTGATTTGGAGTATGGCGCCGATGCCTTCAAAATGCCCTTGGATTTCTGCGCTTTGACGCTCCAGCTCCGATGCTGAGAGATATCGGCTGTGAGGATCCAACGAGGTGAGAATGGAATTGATGATTTGGTCGGTCAGCGTGTCGGAGTCTTTGTTGTCGACATACTTGGTGTTGACGAGGTGGTTTACCTGTTGCACCCGGTATTCGAGCGACGAGTTTGGATCCTGTTTATTGAATGGCGAAATGGTGCTTGGGTCGATGGCTATGCCCAAAATGATGCCCGCCAGCATGGCGAGCATCAAAAACGGGGTGAATTTTTTTTTTGATGAATTATCGGATTGCGATGCCATGACCTACAACTCAATAGACATGTTGTTTTCTTTTGCAAGCCTTCGAAGGTTGATGATAGCGTAGCGCATTCGCCCGAGAGCGGTATTGATGCTGACACCCGTTTTGGCGGCAATGTCTTTGAAATCGCATTTGCCGTAGTGTCGCAGGATTACTACGCGGCGTTGCTCTGGAGGGAGCATCTTTACGAGTTTACGGACATTTTGGCTGGTCTGTTTCTTGATGATGTCGCGTTCGGCGTTCTCATCTTGCAACCTGAAAGTTTCCACGATTTCTAAGTCGGGACGGTTGGGAACGATGGGTATCTTGTTGTTGCGGCGAAAATAATCGACAATAAGATTGTGTGCGATGCGCATCACCCAATGGATGAATTTGTTCTCATCCTTGTACAAGCCGGAATTGATGGTCATGATGACCTTGAAAAAGGTGTCTTGGAAGATGTCGTCGGCCGTTTCTTTCTCTTTTACAACAGAAAAGATATAACCATAAACCTTCGTTTGATAACGGGCAAACAATACCTCGAAACACGAATAGTCTCCATCCCTGTATTTTTGAATCAACTCATTGTCAGAGAGTTTGTCGATAGCTACGTCCATAAGGCGCTTTCTTTTGGGGTTAAACTGATACTACTGTTTCGATAAATACTTGTTTGGTTTAACGTTATTTTTAGAGTTGCAAAAATACATTTTTTTTCTGATGTGACAAACTTCTACGCAACTTTTTTCTTTTTAGTATGCCAAAGTGCCTTCTTATTGTGTTAAAATCAAATTTTTAACATTTCTATTGTTTCTCCGTTGAAATTCAACGTGGTGTCTTTTTAAATCCAAATGATGCGATTGCGTTATCGTATTGTCTGTTGTAGATTGATTTAGTGTATGTTGCGTTTGAATCAAGCATAAAAAAAGAATTCCCTACGTTTTTTCAATACGGAAGGAAAGCCTTGAAGATATCAGTTAAACTATCTGGGTAAAATGTTTTTTTGCCGTTTTTTTTAGTTAGAAAAAACGTATTGGAGTATGTTTGAGCCCATGCGCAGGGCTTTTTGTCGTGTGGCTTGACTGTCGTTGTGTACGTCTTGGTCTTCCCAGCCGTCGCCAAGGTCGCATTCCCACGAAAAAAAGCATACGAGCCGCCCTTCGTAAATGAGGCCGTAGCCTTTGGGCGGTTTGTTGTCGTGTTCGTGGATTTTGGGCAGACCGTTTGGAAAGTCGTATCGTTGGTGGTAGATGGGATGGGAGAATGGCAATTCCACAAAATCCAGTTCGGGAAAGACCTTCTTCATCTGAGGAACGATGAAATCCTTGAGTCCGTAGTTGTCGTCGATGTGAAGAAATCCTCCTCCGATGAGGTAGTTCCGCAGATTCTGCGCCTCTTGTGCGGAGAAGACGACGTTGCCGTGTCCGGTCATGTGTACGAAGGGATAGTTGAACAGTTCGCCGCTGCCAACGTCCACCTCGGCGTATTCGAGGTTCATTTTCGAGTCTTGGTTGCAGAAGGCGATGAGGTTGGGTAGCGAGGTTGGGTTGGCGTACCAGTCGCCTCCGCCGCTATATTTGAGTAATGCTATCTGCGTCTGCGCACCGGCTCCGTAAACGAGGCAACATAGTGTGATTAGTAGCGGAATCGCTTTTTTCGTGAAATGGGTCTCGAACATTTTGTGTCTATTCATCTTGCAAGGAGAGTTTCCGATTAGGAATTGATGAAATTGATGGCGGTGGTGGCGTAGAGCGCCGCGGTTTCGGTGCGGAGACGGCAAGGGCCAAGGGTTACGGGATTGAAGTTGTTGCCGAGTGCAAGCTCGATTTCTTCGTCGCTGAAGTCGCCTTCGGGTCCGATAAGCACCAGTGCGCTTTGTCCGCGTTGGTAAAGGTCATGCAGACTTTTCCGCTCTCCGTCGCAATGGCAGATAAGCCTGATGTCGGTTTGTGAATTGCCTTGCGGCGTGGAGAGGTTCTCCAAGAAGGTTTTGTAGGGTGTTGGCGGGTTGAGACTTGGTCGGTAGGCTTTGAGGGATTGTTTCATGGCACTGTCGATGATTTTCTCGATGCGGTCGGTCTTGAGCACCCGGCGTTCGGAATGCTCGCAAATGAGTGGCGTGATGCTGTCGATGCCTATCTCTACGGCTTTTTCTACGAACCATTCCATGCGGTCGGTGTTTTTTGTGGGAGCCACGGCGACATGGAGGTGATGGTTGCGGCGGCCATATTGTGGGATACGTTGGATGATTTCAACAACACACCCTTTGGGATCGGGCTCGACAATGCTTGCGTGGCACATCGTGCCGAAGCCGTCGGTAAGCATCAGCGTGTCGCCGGCGCGCATACGAAGTACTTTGGCGCAGTGTTTCGACTCTTCTTCGGGAAGTGTAAGAAGGTCGGAATCGAGATCGTGGGCGAGAAAAAGAAAGGACATGGTTTTCTCTTTTTGTGTTTGTTTCCAAGCGAACTTGGGGAAATGTTTAATGAGTCTGGTTTTGCTGGAGCAGATGTTGGGAGTATTGGATCATTGAAAATGCGTATCGTTTCATCGAATCGGCACGCTGCAACAGTTGGTCATGGTGTGGACTGTTGGTGGAAAGATAGTCGGTGGGGTCGTTGTCTTTGTAGTGGTAGAGACTGGCATGCTTTTCGTTGGCGCGGTACAGATAGAAATATTCTTCGTCAAGGACTCCAATACGGTCGTCGGCGCTGAAGAAGGCATAGGGACGCTGCTGCCGGAAAAGATCGATGCCCAGTGTGTTGTTGCGGTATTGAGGAGCGAGCAAGGATAGCAAGGTGGGCGCCAAGTCGATTTGAAGTGCCAATTGGTCGCTGGTGCTGGGCTTGATGTGGCTTGGACAATAAAAAAACATTGGTATGTGATGGTATGCCAAGGTCATGTCGTAAGGCGAGGCGAACCCTGCTCCGTGGTCAGCGATAAATACAAATATTGTATTCTTGAACCATTCGGTCTCGCTGGCTTTTTGCATAAATTGAGCTATCGCCCAGTCTGCGTATTCCACCATGCATCGTCCCATGTCTTCGCTTTGGAAATTGATGCTGATGTCTTCGGGAAGTACGTAAGGCGCATGGTCGCTGCAGGTTAGCAACGTGGCAAAAAATGGGTGTGTTTTGTCCTGCTTGTCGAGGTCTTTAAGTGCGTGGTCGAAAAGAACGTGGTCGGGTACGCCCCAAGTTCCGACGATTTGACTGGAAGGATAGTCCTTTTGCGAAACCACCGTCTCGAATCCGTTTCCTTTGAGAAAGCCTCCCATGTTGTCGAATCCTTCATCGTGGGTGATGTAAAATCGCGTGTGATATCCATTGTTAAAGAGCTCCCACGGAAGGCCACCCATAAGCGGCATAGGAATGCGCTTCATTGCATGTTGCGCCAACAAGGCGGGGTGGGAGTAGAGCGTTCCATAGACTCCGTTGTAGGTGTGTATTCCTGCGGAATAGGTATTGGTGAAGCATAGAGAGTGCGCCATGATGCTGTCGAGATGGGGAGTAAGGCTGCCGCCAAAGTCGTTGCGGTAGGAGCCTTCGAAAACCCCCATTTTCTCGGTGGCCATGGATTCCATGATGATCAAGACCACGTTTGCGTTTTTGGGAAGATCGGGAATGTAGGATGCCAACGTGTCGGTGGCGCGAGCGTTGTTGGCTATTTCTTGGGCGGTATCAATATCAATGAGTTCCAAGGGCTTGTTCTTGTCTTTGGAAAGTTCCAGGGCACTTTTGACAAAGGTGAAGGCTGGGTTGAGCCCTATTTGATTGAGAAAGGCATTGTTGCAGAAATAAGCGGTTCCTACACGAATGGGGGCTTTTTTGTTGAGGCGACCGCGCATGCCGGTGAAACATCCGAAAATGAAAAGCACTCCGACAATGGCGGTGCAATACCATGGCGTTGGCCTGTCTTCGGGAATGAGCCAGCGCCGTTTGCAGAGGCTCAACAGAAGCCAATAGCTTATGGCAACGACAACAAATACAAAGAAATAGACGATGTAGGTGGGTTCGTTGACAATCATGTCGATGACTACGGAGGCGGAGTCGCCGTAGTTGAGCGCCATGGCGTTGAGGCGTGTGAAGAAATAGCTGAAATAGGGTATGTCGGCGGCGCAAGCGAAAAGGCAAAGGGTATAGCATATCCCAATAAAATAGTGAAATACTTTATAGTAAGCCTTGCTGCGGATATGAAGAAATTCGCCTGTCAAAAAACAGAGAATGGGAATGGCGAGAATGTAGCAGCTTACAACGGTGTCGAAGCGCCAACCCATGAATAGCGCTTGTGGGTAGAGCCCTTGGAAGTCGGGTGTACTTTCTGGTCCGCTGAAAAAAACGATGGTGCCGACGATGCGGAAAAGAGTGAAGTAAAGTATGCCGAGAATGTAGGCGGAGAGAATGTATCGGAATTTTCTTGACATGGAGAACTACAGATGTGGAAGTGGTGAAAAACTTGCTGTGTTAAGAATCGCTTGTAAAGTTGAAGAAGTGTAGTAAAAAAAACTTGAAACCGACAGAAACTGTTATTCGTCGTCGCTGGGGTCTTCGTCCTCTTCCTCGTATTCTTCATCGTTGGATGCGCCATCGTGGCTGAACCTAAGGAGGAAGTTGGGGACTTCGTTGCGGCTGCTTCCGATGCGATATCGGAAGGTTCCGAGCTTGTCTTCCATCTGGCGTTTGTCTGCAGGTATGGCCTTGATCATATCCACCCATTCGCCTACGGAGGAGTAGATTACGAGTTGGCGAGAGTTGATTTCGTAGTTGAAATAGTACCAATGATCTCCAGCCACTTGAATGTAGAGCGTGAGGTAGGAACCATTGCCACGATTGTAAATCTGAGCCTTGAGTCGTGTGGCAAGGTGCAATTGACGTTTGCCGACAACCGAAATTGGCGCGACTCCATCGTAATAATATCCCAAGGATGGCGAATAGTTCCAATCAATCTTTTCGAAGAAGAGCGTGTGCTCAAACGCCTTGGGCACTTTGTCGAAAGCGCCGGAAGTTACGTACGACATGTAGTTCTCTTCTCCCGCCTCTTCGCCCATGTAGTTGATCATTGCGTGACGAAGCACATCATTGTCGCTGTTGGCCGCCGAGAGCCTCATGTCGTCGGAAATCTGCTGCGCCAGGGCGTCGATGACCTTGGAATCCATCGGGAAGGTTATCCCGAAGATGGAAGATATCTTTGTCTCAGGACCGTTGATGACTTGCTTTGATGGAATGGTTACGTTCCCGTATGCAATATAAGGCTCTTTGCAACGATTCAGGCCGAGGGTCAGTGGACCCTCGCCTTCTACGAGGCAAGTCTCGGTGTTGAGCATAAGGTAACGGTCGATGATGTTGTCGAAGTCTTCGAGTTTCTCTTTCGAGGCGATGATGTAGTTGTGAGAGTCGCTGTTGTAGGTGAGGTATCCCCATGAGTTGAGCAGTGTGTTGTCGGCAGCACGATCGTTGGTGAGAAATGCCTGCTTGGGTTCCAGTGTGTTTTTGTCGAACAATACTGCGGCTTCGATGCGGTTGCCTTTCCAGTCGGTGGGAAGTTCGGGTACTGCAACTTGTATGTTCTCTGGGTCTAGGTAGTCGGCAAAGGCGAGCAGACCGAGTTTCTCGACGGGTGTGCATTTGTGGATGAGACGGATGCCGCCATCGAAATGGTAGTGTTTTTTGTCGGCTTCAATGCGTACTTTGCCAGCAAAACCCAATGCGGTATTGAGCGTGAAGTTGGCGCTGTCGGGAATGAATCCATTGGCGACGGTGATGCCGTTGGCGTTGGGGGCGATGTCGTGCATGTAGAGCTTCTGGCGCTGTTCTGATTCATCCACATAGTCGATGTTGCCTTTTGCGCTGTATTTTTTCGCACCTTCTATGATGATGTCGGCATTGTAGAAAAGATGGTATCGGTTCGAACGGCTGGCGAGCAGTTGTCCTTTCTTGATAAGATCGATGGCGCCTCCATTGCGTATATGGAGCGAGTCGCCAGAGGGCGCTGCGACGGCGTCGCCGATATTGATGGTGAAGACATTCTTGCAGGATAGTTGTGCGTCGTCGTAGAAGTAGGTGGAACGGGTGGCGTGGAACTGGAGACTGTCGCTGGCTGGATTGGTGGATACAAACCGGGCTCCAGGTGTCGCTCCGCGTTCAACGCGTTCGCGCAAAGTCAGGCCTTCGAGTCCTTGCGTGGCTTCGCTCTTGCTGTTGAGCAGATCCAATTGCTTCTTGTCCATTTCCCAGGAGAACTTGTCCACTTCGGCCATATATCGCAGCAACGGCAACTTTGTGTGTTCGATATTCGCATTGGCAAGGAAGTCGGCACGGCGCTTGGTGTAATCGACGTGTGATTTCATGTTGGTTGCCTCAAAAGCGATGCTGTTATATACGGTAGATCGTAATTGGAAACTACTTACACGTGCATCCATCTCGGACGTGGAGAGCGTGAAGTGGGGTGATTGCAATGTTCCCTCTTTGATCTGGGCTTTTCCGGTAGCGGAGGCTCCTGCGGGACGCAGCGCAACGTAGCCATAGAGCAATGCGTCGTTGTGGTACATCTGGAAAGGATGTCCGTCTTTCATCTGCGCCACTTGCATGGAGTCTTGGTAGGGATACCAACGTTCTATGGTACGGCCGTTGCGAATGTCGGGATAGCCGGATTCCTGGCGCACGAAGAATGTGTCGGAAACGGCAATCATGGAGTCGGGCATGAACAATATTGTGTTGGACTTTGTGGTTGAGGTAAGGTAGTCGAGTGTGCCACGACCATGGAAGCCGTGGTAGCTGAGGTCTATGGTGCTTGTGAAATGTCCTTTTCCTCCGTATGCGTCATAACCAGATTTCGGTGTCTCGCGAATGAATCCCAACGAGTAGTCGGACTGCACCTTGAGGGGCTCTTCTATTTCGGGGAAGATGCCTGCAGAGGTGAGCGAACCGTTGAAAACAATGCTGTCGGTCTCTGCATCGACTAAGTTGCGCAACGTGAAAGGACGCATGGTGTAGTAGAATCGGTCACGGCTGTAAACTCCTTTCTGCACTTCTTTGCTGTCGTAATAGACATAACTGTTTTCGCGGCTTTCAAAAATGGGGTAGTCCGCCGTGGATTTTTTGAGTCCGCTGTGGTTGTCGGGGTCGTCTATGGCAAGCGAACCTACAAGGTCGAAAAGCGGAGTGCGTACAAGCCTTTCCTGATCTGGATTTCCGAAGGTTTTGACATAGAAACGCATCGAGTCAACCTTGGGAAGGTCGATGTTGAACTTCTCGTAAGAGAATGCGGCGTTCGTGACATAGATGATGAATCGGCCTACGTCAATGCGCCCGTTGAAGTCGATGTCGCGGTTGCGTTTAACGGTGATGTCTCCCTTTTTGGGGTAGATGGCAACCTGCTGGCTGTCGCTGACTACGAATTTCTGAATGCCGTGGATGTAGAGTTCGTTGGAGTTGAGGTTGAGCTCGGCGTTGTTTCCTTTGGTGGAGGATTGCAACGTGATGGCGTCGTAGTCGTGAGTTTTGGATTTGCTGATGGCTTTTACATAGTCCATAAGTTTGTCTTTGACGACGATATGTCCGTCGGTCTCGTTGTACGCGATTAGACCAGATCCTGCCAAGGTGTGGATCATCAATTTCGCCTGCGCGAGATCCAAGTGCATCCACTGCGCCAGCTCCTCGATGTAAAAGTCGGTGAGTCCGTTTCTGTATTTCATATAGCGGTTGATGCGGATGACGGGGTTGATTTCGTCGATGCCTTGTATCTGGCGCATCTTGCTTTCGGAATAGAAACTGCTGGATTCAAAGGTGGAAAAAGATTGCGAGCCCGACTCGCCGAGCATGGAGAAGTTAAGATTGTCGGAATTCCTGTCCCAAACGATCGATTCGCAGTAAAGGTCAAGGTTATGGTAGGTGTCGGAGTAAGGACTGTAATAGTTCCTTTTGGAGCTGTTGATGAGGGTGACTTTGTTGTCGGAAACAACGTATCGCATAGTGATACCATCGTTGTAGATGGAGTCTGAATCAATGAAAATCTTGACTGATGCCGACTCGGAATTGAGTTTGCTGCTGGTGATGACAAACTTTGTTGATGTGACGGTGATGAACTTCTTGCCGCCACGATAGAAAATCATAGTTGCGGGGTTCTTGTCGTCCGACGTGATGAATCGTGGTCCGTTCATCATGAAACTGCCTTGGTAATCAACGCCAGGCAAGAGGTCTTTCATCTGAAAGTCGGTCTGATAGGATCGGAACTTCGGAAAGGTGTACTTGTCGGGTTCCATCTTTGCGGACAATGCTTCTTCGACATGCCCGTAGATCGGTTTTTGAAAGTACTTGGTGTTTGTGAATAGCACGGAGTCGGCGGAGAATTTGGGGAATTTGGTCACCGCCTCGTAGCTGTTGAGAGTTGCCCAGCAAACGGACGTTGGGATGCCTGTGCGGTCCCAGTTGAGGCGTCCTCCTTCTCCAAGCCATTTTTCGTCGAAATAATAGAACGTTCCTTTGGTTCCGTAGATCGTACCGTAGTCTTTGTCGGAACTGTAATAGAGTTCAATAGGCTGGTCGAATCGCAGAATGATCTCGTTTCCTTCAAGACGCAATGAAAACGCACATCCTGCTTGCGCTTGCCACGTGCAGGACTTTGAACGGTGGAGTGTGCGGTCTTTGAGAAAACCTTGCGTGAATGCTACGAAATCGGTGAAATCTTTTACTCGCTTGTTTCGACTTTGAATGTATTCAATGGAGGCGATCCATTGGTCGAAATTGGCGCTTTGCGACTTGTCGGAATGAAATTCGGTGATTAGGTTCGTGAAATCGTAAACATCGGGCCATTGGCGGACCTTGAGTTTCATCAGAACATTGTAAATGCCAAGAATCCGCTGCTGCATGGTTTCGGACATGGCGTTGTATTCCGTGGCGAAACGGGGCATCAACTTCTCGTTGTCCTTCAACCGCGCGTCGTCTTTGGTTGCCTGACTGAGATAGAGCTTCAGCTGTCCGGGAAAATCCTCGTTGCTAAAAGCGGTTTGTTTGGGCTTGGGCTGTGCAAAACTGTTGCTACACACCACGACCGCCAGACATATAAATAAAATTCTTCTCATAATAATTCACCATTGATAATATATAGAAACGAGTAAAAAGGTGAAATCGTATTTGAAAGTGCGAATTTGTTGCATAGTGTTGCCAATTGAATTGGGAAATAACTTCGTGGGTGAATTGAAGACTGTCTCCGCAACGCAAAAAACAAAGCGCAATATGGAAAAGATAATAGCAATGCAGAAAATCCAATAACGAAAGTTTATTTTTAATTAAATGGTAATTAGTAGTTTGTATGTTTTTTGCAAAAAATATTTTGGAGGAACGAAAAAAAATAGTACTTTTGCAACCGCTTTCGAGAGAAATGCAAGCCCAGGTGGTGGAATTGGTAGACACGCTACTTTGAGGGGGTAGTGCCGATTAAGGCGTGCAAGTTCAAGTCTTGTCCTGGGCACCAATAAAAAGAGGTCGATTAGATTCGACCTTTTTTCTACCAGATGCCCGGGTGGCGGAATTGGTAGACGCGCACGTTTCAGGTGCGTGTTCCGAAAGGAGTGCAGGTTCAAGTCCTGTTCCGGGCACCACAGAGTTTTGTAAGTAACTCAAAATGAGTGAAAATACAAAACTCTTTCTCTTTTATATCCCAAATTTGGTCATTTTTAGGTCATATTTTCAAAAAAAGCAATTTTTTTTGACTTTTTTCGTTACGATAGTGAGTTATTAAAACCAAGACAAATGGAACCTTTATTCAAACCATCAAGATATATTAGAGATTATTTTGATATCGGGGTGGAGTTCGACTTTGCAAGCCAAGAAGATAAAATGCTGGAGATTGCTAATTGTATCTATCACGGGTACAACCTCTATGAAGCATTGAAAGAACACTGTGAAGAACACCCAGAAAGAAGGTCGAGTTTTTGCATCACTTTGACTGAATATATAGAGCTGGCTCGAGGAAAACAAAATGGTATAATAACCAGATTGTATAGTGAAGACCTGTATACCTTGAAACAGCTATGTGATTTGTTCAGCGAGGAGGTCTTAAATCTTTACAGATTTCCCAGATATGGGAAACCTTACTTCGTCTCGGTGAAAGAATACTATAAAGATGTATTAAAAAACTTCAAGGGAAAAGACTTTAATGATATTAAAAAAGCATTTGGTTGCCCGACTCCACTTGCTAACGTGCCAATTACAGAGGACGAATTAAGAAAGATAAATCCGTGGGATGGTCCCGAGCAGTTCGTAAAACCAATAGAGAGTCCCACAGTCTTGTTTGATGAAAATGCTGCTTGTGTCCTAAAATGTGACGAACCTTACATTACGGATTTTAACAAACAGTATAAAGGGACACCCTACGAATACCGAATCCAAAAGTGGCCAAAACCATTTATCGGGAACCCTCTTACATCAAAAGTTATTTTACTTAGTTTGAATCCTGGCTTTAACGATAGAACCAACAGGATGTTGGCAAACTCAATGTCCATATACTATCGTGAAGGGATAAACAAACAATTGTATGACCAGATGTGCCTCGATGCTTATTCATTGTTTTGTCCCAATATCAAGGATGGAGATTTGACATTGTCTTATCAAGAGGCTCAAGCATTTGTTGATAATTGGTACTGGTATGATATCATTGAAGATTTTCGAGAGAAGGCTGGCCTACCTAAAGGAATCCGTCACCACGACCCACTATATGAGAACCTGTCAATCATACAGTATGTCGGATATGCCTCGTCAGAGTATGCCAGTGCCCCTCTTGGAAGAATCTTTCCATCACAACACTTTACCAAACTGCTAATACAATATTTGACTTTCAACAGTGACAAAACATTTGTTGTGATTCGCTCGGAAAAGAGGTGGCATAAGTTTATTGGAGAAGAAATGTGGAATTATTTAGAGAAGAGTAATCGTCTAATACTTGGTAAAAAGGTTAGAAGGCAGAGCTTAACTGAAACTGGTTTGGAGAAAGAGGATTTTAACAGATTGGTAAATTTGTTAAAATGATGTGATTTTGAATCTTAACTTATAGATTATCCACATTCCCGAGAAAGGAAATGAAAAAGGGGTGCCAACGGCACCCCTTAATCTTTGATTCAATCCTCATTCAAAACAACCCATCCACAGCAGCACTTGCCACACTGTCGGCATATTCATCCAACGACAACTTCACATACTTGTAAAACATTGTTTCGGTCTTATGTCCACTCACACTCATCATCTGTGGCACAGTGAACTTTTGTGAAAGATACATATTGGTGATACAGGACCGCCTTGCCGTATGGCTCGCCACAAGTTCCCATCGTGCTTTCAAAGGATAACCTTGTTCGTCGTACTCATATATCACTTCCCCTTTCTTCTTTGCCTCTTCCTCTGCCCGTCTTTCTTTCAGTGTCAATACCGTCCTCTCCTTCTTCTGAAGACTTGGCACC
>JAZLKZ010000044.1:0-15008 GCA_045597845.1 Bacteroidales bacterium
TATAAACCACCGCAGGGGTTTGCACCTCCATTTACGTTGCTGCAGAACGTATTGTCCTGAACGGATAATAAGTTATTCTGTGCAACCCAATCATCAGTAGCACGATCGGTTTTCGTATCGGTTTTCCTTTGATTGTTCCCCCAAAGTGTTTCATATTGGGTTGGTTGATCACAAACTGTTTGGTCGGATGGTTGTTCTCCGCCAAAAACTTGGTTTGAGTTTTCGATTTTCAGGTTTTCGAATTCCTGCATTAAAGCGTCTTTTTTCATGATAATGCGTTTTTTTTGTATTTTCTCTCAGGTGTTTAGGTGCTGTTGGCTTACATGTGAGATGTCGTTCGGCTCATACAATAGAATCCAACTGTTTGCGTTATTACAAAAGTAATATACTTGCTAGAAGTTTCTATGCCTCAGGTGCCGGGGGTGGGGAATGTCGCTGGATCGGGAAAATCAACTTTGCGACCTCCCCACGGGGCACCTTCTTTTGTTTATAGTCTCGCACAACGGCGCACGCTCGGACGGGACTTAGGTGTGGTATTTTGGCGGTATCTGGTTTTTGGTTGCACTTTCGTAATAGTCATCGAAACCTATGGTGGCGAATGACATTGCAAATATACGAAAGATTTTTCGTATTGGTAAGTAAAATGTTAATTTTTTCTGTATATGTAAGTAATTGTGATATAATATAATGTATTTTTGTCGTTCTGTAAAATTTAACATTTGAGGGCTCGGCTTCGGCGGTGATGGTGATGAGTCCGGCGATAACCTCGGGGTATTTGATGAAATAGCTACCCACGAAGAGCCCTGCCACCACTATGCAGATTACGGCAAAGTACATTTGGTTTTAGTCTGTTGGATTTCATTTGAATTTGAAGAATACATTTCGCCCTCTATATAATTAGTTACAAAAAAGTGGAAAAAGTAACACGAAAAATGAAGATTTTTGAAAAATAATTTATATATTACTGATTCTCAATGATTTTTTTGTAGCAAAAAATGAGGCGAAAATGCGCCTTTCGGTCAGGTTGTTGCACTTTTTATTGTCGAAGGGAGATGTTTCTCATTGACAAAGTTCTTTCTAATTAATAATAACAAATTTTTGACGCAAAAATATACAAGGGTGAGAAAAAAGTCGAAATTTATTTACGAGTGGTGGTCTGGTGGATTCTTGTTCTACAATGAAAAACAGATGCAAAAAATAACGGATTATGACGAAGTGCCATAATCCGTTGTTTTCTAATGGGAGAAAGATGATGGTGTTAGGATGATTGCGCTCGACTTGCGGAAGTCGCCCCCAATCACTAGTCACCTGTCACTAGTCACTAATTAGAACATATACCCCATCTTGATGTAGAGGTTCGACAGTTTGCCGTTGTCTTGTTTGTCGAGAGGTGTCGCCCAGTCAACGCTCAGCACGAAGTTGTCGTTCATCGCCACTTTCAAGCCGCAGCCTGCGGAGAGGTGCAGTGCGTGGTTGTCGGCGTCGAGGTCGATTTCGGGAGCCAAATCAGGTGAGAACAGCTCGTTCTCGAACTTGCGCTCTTGCAGCACCATGCCACCATCCATGAAGGGGTTGATGCCGATGTAGAAGTTCTCCTTCTTGATTTTGAACTTGAACAGCTGGATGCGCATCTCCACGTTGGCGTAGGCGAAGCCGTCGGCGAGGATGCGGTTGCGCATAATGCCACGCAAAGAGTTGCCGCCACCCAGTCCCTCGTAAAGTACGCGCTGGTTGTAGAGCTGGTTCATGTAGGTGTTCTGGTAGAAAGTGCTTTGGCCGGCGAGCAGCAGTTGTGTACCCAGGCGGTAGGCGAAGATGATTCTACGGTCGAGAATGGGCAGATATTGTCTCCAAGCGGCGTTGAGTCTCAGGTTGTTGAATTCCGACTGGTCGCCGAAAGCACCCGTGTAGGTGAGGAATGCGTCGGCGTGGATGCCTTTGCGGGGGTTTTGCTGGCGGTCGCGGGTGTCGAAGGTCAAACCGCCGTGAACGTAGGGGTGGAACCCGCCGTTGGCTTCGTCGGCAGAGATGAGTCCGTTGACGAGATATTTGTCGTAAAGTGTCGGTACGTCGGGCAGTTGCTTGTCGTCGTCCTTGCCTTTGTTGAGCATGTCGAAATCAACGCGGTCGATGGTGTAGTTGAACAATCCGATGCCGCCGTTCCAATACCAGTTGCCTGCAATGCCGTGTTGGAGGTCGATGTTGAGCTTGAAGAGGTCGCGCTTCATCTTGTAGTAGGCGCGGGTGAGGTAAAGGTCCGAAGCTTCGTCGGTCCAGTCGGAATGGTAGGCGGTCTGGTAACCGTTGAATCCGTAGAAGTCGCACATGGCGTCGGGCAGGTAGGCTACATCTACGCTGGTGCGGTAGCCAGGAAGGAGATACTTGGAGTCGTAGCTTAAACGAAACACTCCATAGCGGCGGGTGGTGTAGGCGGCTTCGGCGTAGAACGAGTGTATGTAGTCGGGGTAGGTGCTGCCGTCGCCGAAATAGTAGATGTTGGTGAGTGCGCCAAACTGAAATCCGAGGTCGGCGTCGAAGCTGACGGAGGGCAATACGCCGAAGGTCCAGCCGCTACGACCCTCTTTTTTTGCGTTGTCGTCTTGTGCGTTAGCGCCAAAGGCAAGTAGCAACGCTACACTAAGTGAAAGAATGCGAGTTTTCATTTGTTTAAAGATTAGAAGATTTTTTGGGGTGATGGAGGCGGTTAAGAGTTGTGAAGGATTTTTTTCTCAGGTCACAGGTCACAGGTCACAGGTCGCTTTTAGGGGAGTTTTCTTTTTTATTGTTCTTGGATTTGAAAATTTTCTTGCGGAAGATGAAAAGATAGAATGCCGCGAAAATTACGATGAGCAATCCCAAAGTGATGTAGGTGTTTTTCATGCTTTGGGGTGCAAAACCCAACAGCAGCAGGATAGGGAATCCAAATACGATGGCGGGCAAGGTCTGGAGTACCAGGTTGTTGGCGGCGGGAGTTTCGAATTTGGGATCTACCTCTCTCAGCAGGATCATGCCGTTGCTGGCGGTACCTGTGAGCATGCCGAACATCGAGAAGAATCCTTCATATTCGTAGCCTGGGTAGAGATGCTTGCAGCAACGCAGCACGAATCGGAACGTGACGATGGCGCCAATGGCGCAGACCAGCACGAGGGGCAGCCACATGCTACGCAGGTTCTCAAAACTGATGGCTGCAGTGCCAGCCACAATCATAACGTCGAAGCAGAGTCCGCTGATGCGGTTGAGCAGATAGTTGTTGATGTATTCGCGTTGGATGAGCTTGGCTTTGCGAGAACCGTTGATGATGTTCTTGACCAATACGCCAAACAACGTGCCCCACAAGAAGTTGAATCCCCAAACCATGGGTTTTATGGTTTTTGTGCCGAAGTCGCCGAGATTGGCACTTTCGATGCCGTACATCAGCAGGAATACCAAGAAATAGACCAACAAAACAAGGCATACCTGTACGCTGAGTTTGTCGATGGATTCGGTGTTGGGAATCTCGTTCTCCGACTCGTAATCTTGAAGTGTGTAGGCTTCCTTGTAGTCTGCTTTCTTGTTTTTCAGCAGGCTACGTTTGCGAAGCACATTCATGTAAATCACGCCGATGACGCTGCCTACCAAGAATCCGATGGCGGCGATGGAAAGTCCGAAGTCAACGCCGGGGAAGTGGATTCCTCCTTGGGTTGCCCAAGTGCTGAACATGTTGCCGAAATTCAGAGCCTGTCCTGGGCCTTGTCCGTAGCCCATGGGAAGCAGCAATCCTGCTGTATAGAAGAAGTTGTCGTGGTTCCACCAGATAAACAGCGGAATGGTGATAATCAATCCGCAGATACCTTGCACCACGTAGGATGAGGCGGTTACGGCGCCAGTCTCGATGACCTTCATCGTTGAGGAACGACTTTCAATCTTGTTGTTTTTCAAGGCGAGCGCAACAAATCCAAGACCCAATGCGTGGTAGGTGATAACCTCCATTGCATTCTTGTTGATGAGTTGGCTGCAGTTGGGGAAAATCTTGAAAATCAAGATAAGAACGCCACCAATCAATGCGGCGGGAATCAAACTGCGGCTCAGCAATTTGATTTTGTTTCGCATCATGTTCGCGAGAATAAGTGCCAGCGCGATGATGAAGAACTGGACGAGCCATTTCCAGGTCGTTTCTATTGTCGCGAACGAAGTTACAGTTTGTAGTGTTTCTTCCATATTTTAGATGTATTTGTTTTTGTTTTAGTGACTGGTGATTAGTGATTGGAATATGTCTTTTGAAATCAACATTTTTCAAAATATCCTAAAGCCTCCCTTCCAGTGCATCAATACGCCAATGGCGAGGTCGAGCGATTTGTGGTCGGGGTCGTAGTAGAATTGGGCGTTGAGGTTGAGAATGAAGTCTTTGTATTCGTGTTCAAAGGCTATGTCGGAGGTGAAAAGATGGCGTATTTTTTTGCGAAAATCGGGATTGTGCCACGACACAGACTGAAACAGATAGCTGCCGCGAGGCGATATGTAACTGTCGCCGTACCAGTAGCCTAATTGCAGATACAGCTTGCTTTGGCTTTTCTTTGATGCGAAAAGATTGTTGTCTTGGATTTGCAGGTTGGGATGCACTCCCCAGCCGTTGGTGAAGGGCGTGTAGCGTTCGCCTTCGGGTGACATGTTCTGGAAGAAATAGACCGGCGCATTCAAGGCGATGAAACTGCCGTCAAGGCATCTGGTCTCCCAGCGCAGTCCTACATTCTCGTTGAACAAAGTCTCAATGCAGGTGTCTAAGGTGGAAAACTGTCCGCCGCGGTGGCTTCCCACAAAGCTTGCTGCCATCATCAGATAGTTGCTGTTGTGCGTTTCTAAGAGTTGCAAGTTGTGGCGAGTACCCAGGGTAAAACGTTCCTGCTCGGCGGTCCAAGGCTCCAGAAACTGTTCCCAGTTGAGCCAGGTGTCGCTCTCCCAATGCGCTGTTTTCGTGAGTATTTGAAGTCCGTCTTCTTTGTAGTCGTAAAACCAACGCTCGCGGTCGTACAGGGGTTCTCCCAGATGGTGGTTATTGCTGCCGTATAGGGTTCCCATCACCATGCGCAGCCAAGAGCAAGCCTGATAGTCGAATGAGAGGATGGGACGAATCTGGAATCGTCCGTCCACGTCTGCCACAGAGGTCATCATCGCTCCGCCACGGATGGCTACGCGGTCGTTGATGTGATAGCGTAGGGTGGGGGAGATGCGGAATCCCGCTATGGTGTAGCCTTTGGTGTAGGGAAGGAAGTATTCGGCGTCGCGCAAGTAGGCGTTGGCGTCGATGTCTAAATAAAAATGTTGCGCCGAAACGGAGTCAATGGTCACAAGTTTGTCACAATTTGGCAGTTGTGCGTAACCTTGATTTTCCACGCCAATAAAAAATAGTAAGACACTGGAAAATAGTATTGTAATATACAATCTCCGTAACGACATAAAGTAGTAACTGCGTTTACTTTTTTTGGCAAAGGTACGTATTTTTATTTAATATGTCAATATAATTTTGATAATCCGCAAAAAAATCTTATTTTTGCAGATAATTTTATCTATAAAAAAATACGTTTTATGTACACAGATACTTCAAAATTCATTGGCGAAGGCCTTACTTACGATGATGTACTTTTGGTTCCATCTTACTCGGAGATTCTTCCTCGCGAAGTGACTGTTGAAACCAGATTTTCTCGCAACATCAAGCTGAACGTTCCTTTGGTTTCTGCAGCTATGGATACTGTTACAGAGGCTGCCATGGCCATCGGTATGGCGCAGGAAGGCGGTATAGGTGTACTTCATAAAAATATGTCTATTGAACGCCAGGCCAACGAGGTTCGCAAGGTGAAACGCGCCGAAAACGGCATGATTATCGACCCCGTTACCCTTACCAAGGATGCTTTGGTCAAGGACGCTTTGCGCCTGATGAACGAATACGGCATTGGTGGTATTCCCATCGTTGACGAAAACCGTATGCTCATCGGCATGGTTACCAACCGCGACCTCCGTTTTGAGCGCAATATGGACCGTCCTTTGTCGGAAATCATGATCACCAAGCTGATTACCACCCACGAAGGCACCACGTTTGCCGAAGCTACGGACATTCTGCAGCAGCACAAGATTGAGAAACTTCCCGTTGTGAATGCCAATGGTCAGTTTGTCGGCTTAATCACTTATCGTGACATCATGAAGACCAAAGAACGTCCCATGGCTTGCAAGGACAAGAATGGCCGCCTTTGCGTTGCCGCAGGTGTGGGCATCACTCCCGATATGATGGACCGCGTTGAGGCTTTGGTCAAGGCTGGTGCCGATGCCATCGTTATCGATACCGCCCACGGCCATTCCATCCGTGTGGTTGAGGCTTTGAAGAAGGTTAAGGCTGCCTATCCTCAGATTGACGTCGTTGTGGGTAACATCGCAACGGGTGAAGCTGCCATCATGCTTGCCGAGGCTGGCGCTGACGCCATCAAGGTTGGTATCGGACCAGGAAGTATCTGCTCTACTCGTATCGTTGCCGGTATTGGTGTTCCCCAGCTCACTGCCGTTTGCGAGGTCGCTGGTGCACTCAAACAGAAAGGTTATGATGTTCCTATCATCGCCGATGGCGGTATCCGCTACAGCGGCGATGTCGTCAAGGCGTTGTCGGCCGGTGCAAGCAGCATCATGGTCGGCTCTTTGGTGGCTGGAACTGAAGAGGCTCCCGGCGAGACCATCATCTACGAAGGCCGCAAGTTCAAGTCTTACCGTGGTATGGGTTCCCTCGAGGCCATGCAGTGCGGTTCCAAGGACCGCTACTTCCAAGACAAGGAAACGGATGCCAAGAAACTCGTTCCCGAAGGCGTTGTGGGACGCGTGCCCTACAAAGGTACCCTCAACGAGGTGCTCTACCAGTTGGTGGGCGGTTTGAAGGCGGGCATGGGCTACACTGGCAGCCGCGACATCGCTACCTTGCAGCAATCCAAGTTCATTCGTATCACCGCTGCCGGTCGCACCGAAAGCCATCCTCACGACATTGCCATTACGCGTGAGGCTCCTAACTATTCAAGATAGCATTTGGATTTAGTGTTTTAGAATTATTGACTGCAATGAAAAAAATATTTTTTGTTTTGTTTGCCGCGGGGATGCTGCTTGTGAATGAAACGGTTTTTGCCCAGCAAACCAAGGATGACCCTGTTATCTTTGAAATTAACGGGGAAAAGATATACAAGTCGGAATTCATGAAGGAGTTCCTTCAGTCCATAGGCCAGAGCCCTGAAGCAAAGCCAACGGCTTGTACCTACGAAAAGCGCAAGGCTCTTGAGGATTATGTCCAGCTTTTTGTGAATTTCCGTGTCAAACTGGCTGACGCCTATGCAAAGGGAATGGATACCATGCCTTCTTTGGTCAAAGAGTTGGCTATGTATCGCAAGGAGCTCGCCGCTCCTTATCTGATCGACTCCGCTACGATGGAGAATATTTTCCAAGAGGCTTACGATCGTAACCACTATGTTGTTCACGCCGCCCATATTCTCATTCGCATGGGACGCACCCCGAGTCCCGAAGATACCTTGAAAGCTTACAACCAAGCTATGGATGTGTACAAGCGCGTAGTGGCTGGAGAAGATTTCTATAAAGTGGCTGATGAAATGGTTGTTATGCAACTTACCGATGAACAGAAGGAGAAGCCCCACAAGGTGAATCCTCAAGAAGGTGACTTGGGTTGTTTCACGGTGTTCGACATGGTCTATCCTTTCGAGAATGCCGCCTACTCATTGGAACCAGGTGAGATTTGCAAGCCTATCCGTACCCGCTATGGTTATCATGTCATCAAACTTTTCGACAAGGTTGAATATTTCGGCAACACTACATTGCAGCACATCTGGGTTCGTGGCGATCTCGACAAGACTGCCGCAAAGGGCCAAATCGAGCTGGCTTACAGACATCTGCAAGAGGGCGAGGAATTTGCCCAAGTGGCGAAGAATTACAGTCACGACCGCTCAACGCCCAACGCCACTATTTCTGATGCTTCCATCCGTCAGATTCCGTCTGAATATGTCGTTGCGGTCTCCAAATTGAAGGAGGGCGAATTTTCAGAGCCATTCCAATCTGTCTATGGATGGCACATCGTTAAGCTCATCAAGAAAGACCGTATCCCCTCTTACGAGGACATGTTGCCGCTTTACAAGCAGAAACTTTCTCGAGACCAGCGCAACAACGAACCGCAGTCGAAGTTTGTCGAACAGGCCAAGAAGAAATACAACTTTGTGGATTACACGCAGTCCTACGGTACTTGGAAGAACCAGAACGGCACCATGACATTTGTCAAGAGCAAGAAGGTCAACAAGGCTACCCCCTATGCTTCCAACCTCAAGAATGCCATAATGGCACTTACCGATTCGGTGTTCGTCAACAAGTGGATCTATAACGATTCTCTTATCACAGACGAGCGTCCTTTGTTTGAACTCGCAGGAAAGCAATACGATACGCGCGACTTCTGTAAGTATATCGCCATGAACCAGAAGATGCGTTTCCCCTGCGCATTGTCAAAATATGCCGCCGAACGCTACGAAGATTTTGTCTCCTACGCTATTCTCAACCATGCCGACAAGCAATTGGAGGTGGAAAATCCGGAATTCAAGGATCTCGTTGAAGAATATCGTCACGGCTTGATGATTTTCTCTTACAATGATGCCATGATTTGGAACAAGTCTGTGGTAGATACAATCGGATTCGCTGATTTCTACAATACTACCAGCATGTTCCATTCCTACGACAATCCCGAAGACTCTGTTTATTTCTGGAATCAGCGTGCTCGTGTGAGCGTCATCTCAGTTGCCGACAGTCTCTGCATCCAACCAGACAAGGCAGTGAAAATTGTCTCTAAGGCGGTCGATAAAGGCATGAGCTGTAATGATATCAGAAGTATGTTGGTCAAAAAGGCAGGCAAGAAGGTTGATGGCGAAAAACTGATTACGATGCGTTCAGACCTTCTGGAACAGGGCCATCAGACTATGCTCTCCAGCATGGAGTGGAAGCAAGGTGTATATGTGCATCCCGATGGAAAGAAAGGCTACGAAATCATTGTTGTTGAACGTATCCAGGATCCGGAACTGAAAAGTCCCACCGAAGCAAGAGGCTACTACATCAACGACTATCAAACAGCTCTTGAAAACGAACTTGTAGAACGGCTTCGCCAGCAATATCATGTCAAGATTTACCAAGATGTAATCGATGAGATTGCCTACTAATCATACCCCCATTCAGTTAGAAAAACATTACCTCCGATAACAATGAACACTATCATTAAATATTTTTCAATCCTAAGTCTGTGTGGCATCATGTCCATGTCTGTTTCCGCGCAAAACGATGTTGTTATAGATAAAGTGGTTGCGGTTGTCGGACAGAACATTGTCAAGTTGTCTGACGTAGAGCAGAGTTACAATCAAATCCGTGTCAAGCAAGGCTATGCCAATGCTTTTGAAAATCGTTGCAATATCTTGGAAGGAATGTTGATTACCAAACTGCTGATACACAAAGGCATGGTCGATAGCATTGAGGTGGGCGACGAAGAAGTGGAGACTGAAGTGCAGAGAAGATTGAAATCTATTGAACGCCAATATGGTACGCATGACGCTGTTAGGCAGGCTACGGGTTATGAGTTTGACCAGCTTCATGACATTTTATTTGACCTTGTGCACGATGGCTATCTTAGTCAGCGTGTTCAGTATAACCTCACGGAGAATGTGAAAATCACCCCTGCCGAAGTGGCGGCGTACTACAACAAGATTCCCGTTGACAGTCTTCCGACCTTGGAGGACGAATATGAACTTTCCGAGATTGTGCTCAAGCCGGCAGTTTCCGAGGCTGAACGTGATAAGGTAAAGCTTGAGTTGGCGCGCCTGCGTGAGCGAATCCTTGCCGGTGAGAAATTTGGAATGTTGGCCACGCTCTATTCCCAGGATCCTGTATCTGCCAAGCAAGGTGGTGAATTGGGATTTTTTGCACGAGGCGAGATGGTGGCGGAATTTGAGGCTGCGTCTTTTGCCCTCAAGCCTGGTGAGGTGTCGCCAATCATTGAAACGCAATACGGATTCCATATCATACAACTTATCGAACGTCGTGGCAACACTGTCAATGTCCGTCATATACTGATGACGCCTAAAGTCTCTGCCGAGGACATGCTCAAGGCGCGCATCCGTCTCGACAGCATCGCCCAACAGATCCGTCTTGGAAACATTACCTTCGAGGACGCCGCCAAGACATACTCCGATGCTTCCAGCAAGACGCTGGGCGGGGTGGTCAGCAATCCCTACACGCTGAGCAACCGTTTTTCGAAAGAGATGATTACGGAACTCTATCCGGGTGTCGGCATCGCTGGCATGGAGGAAGGTGATATTTCAAACGCCTTGGCCATGAAAGATGAGGAGAACAAAGACCTTTTCCGTGTTGTCAAGCTCACCAAGCGTATCCCTGCGCATACGGCTAATCTTGAAATGGATTACGACAAGATTTACAACGCAGCCTTGCAGGAGGCCAAAAACAACAAGGTGCTCGACTGGGCTTCCAAGATGATAAAGAATACATATATTTATATTGCCGAGGAATACCGTACCTGTCCTTTCCAGCTTCAATGGGTTCAGAACGTTGAATAGTGCTGAAAAGTTGAGCTTCTGGAGGGGTGCCGATGAGAGCAAATAGGTAATTATCAATTGTAAATTTTCAATTCTCAATTATAAAGTGTCCGATACTGAAATTCTCAACCAACTCGTGGCGCGCTACGCTGCGTTGAAATCCGAAATCTCAAAGGTGATAGTCGGACAGGACGATGCCGTTGATAGTCTGCTTACTTCCATCTTCTCGGGTGGACACTGTCTTTTGGTGGGTGTACCCGGACTTGCCAAGACGCTCCTGGTCAAGACGCTCTCTCAGGTTCTGGGTCTCGAGTTCAACCGTATTCAGTTCACGCCCGATTTGATGCCGTCCGACATCACGGGAACGGAAATACTCGATGAAAACCGCAAGTTCCAGTTTCTCAAAGGGCCTGTTTTCGCCAATATAGTCCTTGCCGATGAAATAAACCGCACGCCTCCCAAGACTCAGGCGGCGCTGCTGGAAGCCATGCAGGAGAAGTATGTTACGGTGGCGGGCAAGAGCTATGCGTTGCCGAATCCTTTTTTTGTGTTGGCTACCCAAAACCCTATCGAACAAGAGGGTACCTATCCGCTGCCTGAGGCTCAGCTGGACCGTTTCATGTTCAATGTCCGCTTGGATTATCCATCCTTCGAGGAGGAAATGAGCATCGTTAAAACCACCACGATAGATACTAATACGCAACTGGATAAAGTGCTTACTGTTGAGGATATTCTTTCCTGCCAAAGTGTCATCCGTCGGATGCCTGTACCCGACAATGTCTGCGAGTATGCGGTGCGACTTGTCTCAGCCACTCGTCCCGACAAACAGCACGATCCGGAAAGCGTCTCCTCCCGTTTCATCAGCTGGGGCGCTGGTCCGCGCGCTTCGCAGTACCTTATTATTGGAGCGCGAACCCATGCAGCGCTCATGGGCAAATACTCTCCCGATATTGAAGATGTGCAGGCTGTGGCAATAGAGGTTCTCCGCCATCGCATTGTGGCCAACTACTATGCCGAAGCCGAAGGCATATCCATCGACACCATTATCAAGATGATAATGGAAAAGAAATGACCGAAGAATAGTCACAATATAAATAATGATTTGTAACTCTTTTTTGAATTGGCGATACGTGTGGTAGCATAATTATCAATTATTAATTATCAATTATCAATTAATGAAGCGTTTCCTACTTGTCATCCTTTTCGTGATAGCGATTCTTGGCGTACAAGCCCAGTCTGGAATCTACATCCCATCTGCCAAGCCCATCAAGGACATGCAGAAAGCCATGCAAAATCCTGAGCAATTCTGTTTGCTCCTCAATTTTAAGGATGCTGATAGTGCCCTTTCTCTTTCGGATCTCGATTTGCTGGATTCTGTCTATGGAATTGCTTTCGATCAGTATAATCCCAAGCTTTATACTATGCTCATCGAAGGCTATGCAACCGACGACAGCCTTGCACAACGTCGGGTAGATGCTGTATATCATTATTTTGCACATCGATGCCACTCCCCGTTTCCGGTGCGTTATGCCGTCAATCCTATCCATTGCTCTTGCCATGGCGACACGATCGAGCGTCTCCGTTTCGAAGTCCCGGTTTCAAAGAGTGTCCTCAACCAATCCGAACTTCCCGAAGCGCGTCTTTTGTTGAATAAGTCTATCTCATTGCGCAATTCTGTTCTTGTCACCTTCCGCAACAATCCCGACGAATGCATTGGATTGGTACGTGGCTGCTACATTCCGCGTCAAGATAGTACTATCCGAGGTTATTATGTCACGATGGATTTGAAACGTGGATCGGTTTATGCCGTTGACAATACCAAGGATTCTTGCCCGCCTGCTTTGCATATCGACATTGAAGAGCATCTCGACTATCATCAAGTCGTGGAACGTTATTTTCTCATTCCTCATCGCAAGCAATTGCTTGTCAATGCTGGATATATTGTACTAAACAGCAACTTCCGCCGTACCGCCGATGAATGTTCGTTGCCGTTGCTCGACTCTATCTATGTTCGTGTACCTGTCACGCAGGAACAATGGGATAATAAATTGCGCATCTTTGCAAAGAAATATTCCGAAAAAGGCGTTGAGTACAAGAGCCTTACCACAAAGAAAATCAAGGTGAAAGGAACTGATAACCTTTATGCTCAGGTTGCCATCAATCCTGCCCAGTTCGATACGCTGTTTCTGGGAAAAAGAATCCAACCCGACGAAATCGACGATTATTTCTATGAGGTTGAGAGCAGTCGCGAAGTGGGTTCCTTTAAGTTCGGAAAAGACTACTACAAGGCTTATGCCGTTGACAAGCGCGGCGACTATAAACTGAAAAAGTCTTTGCAGGTGCTGTTCCGTATCATTGAAGAGGAAGAAGAGGAAGAACCCCAGTTGGAACTCCCTAAATCCGACGAGGATATTCCGGAGTAAGTGATTGGTGAATAGTGACCAGGCATTACATTCTTAATTTTCAATTTTCAATTATTATTTTTCAATTCTAATGGCATACCTCCAAACCGACGTTACCAAAGTAACTACGCGTGTACTACAAAATATGAAGCTCAATGGCGAAAAAATCGCCATGCTTACCGCCTATGATTTTTCTATGGCAAAACTGCTCGACAGCACCAAGATTGATGTCATTCTTGTGGGTGACTCTGCCGCCAACGTCATGGAGGGCTACGATACTACGTTGCCCATCACGCTCGATGAGATGATTGTCTATGCTTCGTCAGTCAAGCGTGCCATCAAGCGCGCCCTTGTGGTTGTTGACATGCCCTTTGGCACCTATCAAGGAAACTCCAAGCAGGCTTTGGCTTCCGCCATCCGCATCATGAAGGAGACCGGTGCCGATGCCGTCAAACTTGAGGGTGGGGAAGAGGTCCTCGAGTCTATCTGTCGTATCCTTACCGCTGGCATTCCTGTTATGGGACATCTCGGACTTACACCTCAGAGCATCAATAAGTTTGGCACTTATGCCGTCCGCGCCACCGAAGATGAAGAGGCCCAGCGCCTTATCAAGGATGCCCATGTGCTTGAGCAGGCTGGATGTTTTGCCATGGTGCTTGAAAAAATTCCCGCCAAGCTTGCCGAACGGGTCACCAAAGAGGTCAAAATTCCCACCATCGGTATTGGTGCAGGCAACGCCACCGACGGACAGGTGCTCGTGCTTCAGGACATGCTCGGTATCACCCAGCAGTTCAAACCCCGTTACCTCCGCACCTACGGCACTTTCGGCGAGGATATCTCCAACGCCGTAAAGCAGTACATCGTCGACGTCAAGTCCGTGAATTTCCCCAACGAGAAAGAGCAGTATTGATGTGTTTTTACATTCCAAAACATACAAAAAGGCAGCCATCTGGCTGCCTTTTGGGTATCTATGCAATAGTATTGAGAACTATTTGATTGCCTTGTTTAGCTCTGCTTCGCTGATACCTGCGGCTTTTGCGAGATGTTGCAGGTTCTGATACTCGTCTTCCTCAATTACGCCATCGGCTTGTGCCAGTTGCAGATATTGATGGAAGGCTTGTTTGGGATCGGCAGTGGCTCCCTCGTTGCTGAGCGAACCAAGAATCCCCATGGCGTTGCTGATTTTGCTGTCGGCGATGCCGCTGGTGAGTTTGGAGAGCATGTTCTTGTCCAATCCGCCTGCCTTAAGCGAGGAGAGAATGCCGGAAATATCCTTCACGTTGCCACCCTTGATTTGGCCTTGCAACTTTTTGAAAGTGTCGGTAATCGAACCCATATTGATGCCTTCGAGCTTGCCTCCTCCCAGTTTGGTAAGTGAACTGATGTCGAAGTTGCCGAGAATGTCGGTAACCTTGGACCCGGCAAGTCCTTTCAGTTTGCCAAAGAAATCGTTGTCGTTGTCGGCAACTTTGGCTGCGGGGGCGGTTTTGACAACTTTGCGTACTTTTACGCCTTGTTCGTTGATGTAAACAGTTCCTGCGGGGACTTTGCTTTTCGCCACCTTGGTTCCGTCAAGCAGGGTTACGATTGCGTCTGTATCCATGATAGTAGAGGTCTGTGATTATTGATATTTTGAAAATAAGCGATAATTCTTAATGCTCAATGCATTGTCATTAAATATTCGATGCAAAGATACGAAAAAATATTAATAATGAGGTGCTTTTATACAATTTTCTGGAAGTTGAGGCTGGGCTTTGAGAATCCACTCCCACAAAAAGATATGATTTTTATTGTTTTTAGTACTTGTTGATAATCAATAGTATATAAATTATTTTTAAAAAATCTTCATTTTTTGTGTTACTTTTTCCCTATTTTTGTAACTAATTATATAGAGGGCAACCAATTTTTGAAAACAAAAAACGCAACCAAAACGAAGACGAAAAGGATTTTTTTGCAATAGTAGATAGTGGATGAAGCACGACGCGCGTCAACAGGCTGAATTTTTGCAGAT
>JAZLKZ010000045.1:0-6993 GCA_045597845.1 Bacteroidales bacterium
AGTTGGTTTTGTACCAGTTTATGAAGGAAGAGGCATCGGTGCGGCGGTCATCGGTGGAGGCGAATTGAATGAAACGGTTGTAGAGAAGCGCTTTTAGGGTTGAAGGTGTGCCGTCGTTGGTGTTGAATGGTGCCAGACCGCCAACGACATACTCAACAAGCATGTTCTTCAGAAAATGCGTTTCGTGGTTGACGTTGGCTTCTACCCATCGTTTTTCATAGTTCCAGAAGTTTTCGTTTATTGAGAAGACAAAACGTGATGGACATAGTGCTTCGCCATGATAGTAGCGGCATTGTGTGAGTAGGTCGGCAAAAATCAGGTTGTCGTATTTGACCCAGAGGTCGTTGTCGGAGGTGGGGAGTTCGTAGTCCATGGTGATTGATTTTTTGAAAGGTGTTTTTTGTGCTTGCGTTATTCGTGCTATATTTCTATCGGGTGTTGGGTGCGAGGCTGGTTGAAGAAAATGGATGGATTTAGCGATTTTGTTTATATGTATGGAATTAGTGTGCAAATATAAGATGTTGTTTTCTTCAATATTTGTCATAAGGTGGGAAAAATGTGAAAATGTGCGAAAAAATGTGTTTTTAGAAATGTTTTGTTTTAAAAGTATGTATTTTTGTGGCATAAAGAAGAGTTGAAAATGACAGAAATTGAATTGCTGGAGTGTTTGAAACTGTTTTTTTTGATTGTTTTTGATAATTTTTGCGACGATGAAATTTAGATGGTTCATATTGTTTTTGGTGGTTGTGATGGCGGCGTGTACCCCTTCCGCAGAAACGCGCCCTATTGCGTCTCTGTCTGATGACGCGATTCAGGAGACGCACCATGGCACGTCTCTACCCAACGATGGGGTGCGGGAGACGCAAAATCTTGCGTCTTTACAGGCCATTGACAGCCTGATGTGGCGGCAGCCGGATAGTGCCTTGGTGGTGCTGAGGCAGTTTGCGGCAAGCCCCAATGCCGATAGCCTTGATGAGTTTAATGGGCACTATTGCCAGCTGCTGATTTCGGAGCTGCTTTACAAAAACTATTATGGCCAAAGCAACCGAGAAGGGTTGTTACATGCGGTGGATTATTTTGACTCTTTGACGGCAAACACACACACTGTGCCTCAACAAAAACGGAATGTGTTTTTGGACGCGCGGGCGCATTATATTAATGGTGTGGGATTCTATGAACGTGACAGCCTTATTGAGGCTTGTAGGGAATATCTCAATGCCTTGCGGATGATGGAAGGACATTTCGCGGAGAATGAACTGGTGGGACATAAAGCCCGCTTTATTGCGTTGACATATACTCGCCTTATGGATATGTTTTCCCAACAGTTCATTCAGGAGCAGGCCATCTATTGCGGCAAGCTGTCGCTGACTTACAATAAAATTGCACACTCTTCGCCCGGCAACATGGCCAACATCCTCTATCATTTGGGGAAACAATATGACAAGTTGAATGAAGCCGACAGTGCAGCCTATTATTATGAAAAGGCTTTGGAAACCATGCCCGGCAGGAACTCAATGCTTTATAGGGATGTGGTTACCAGCAAAGCTTTGTTTGAGTTTGAAGTTTACAGCAACACCACGATTGCTCTGGATAGCATGAAAAGCATGGCTGCGCAAGCAACAAGTGATACGGAAAGACTCATCCGATTTCTAACTATTGGTGCGGTCTATCATAGCATAGGGCAATACGATTCTGCCAAGGTTTATTTGAAGCCTGTGTTTGAAAAGGATTCCAACAATGCCTCAATTGCAGCAAAATATCTGCGCGACATTGCCCTGGCCGAGAGCGACACGCTGAAAGCCAACCAATACTCGCTAGTTTTGGCTAAAGATGCCGCTGCTGCACCCGAAAACCTGTTTCGGGCCTCGCAACTGAACGACCTGTTCCAGAATTACTTGCATGGGAAGCAGGAGAAGGCCGAGGCTGAAAGAAGATTGGCTGAACAGGAGGCGGCACGGTTACGCTGGAAGCGGGGCTTGGCGGTGACTGTGGTGGTGATGATGGCCTTGGGGCTTGGATTGTGGTGTTGGTTGGCCAGGCGAAAGAAAGAACATGAGGCTGAGACTGACAGACTGCTTGGCGAGACGGAGCAGGCACATGGGGAGGAATTGAGGCGACTGCAAGCCGAAACCAAGCTAAGGTTGGATGAAGCCGAAAAGAGGCACCGGCAGAAGGTGGAAGAAATGGAGCAAACGAAGCAACGGCATGAAGCGGAATTGGAGGCGGAGCGTCTGGCCTACGAGAAGGAACGGGAGACTTTGATGCAAAGCCTCAGACGGCAGGAAGACCAGATGAAGGCCTTGGAAAAGAGTTTAGGTTGGCAACAAGATAAGGAAGAAGTATGGCATCGGGACTTTCTGAAAGAGCCAATTTGTCAGCGCATCTATGAATTGCTGCATGGCAAGCAAATCACATCGCGTGATGTCTCTAACCAGCATAAAATTGCTCTCAACGAGGATGATTTAAGACAACTTAAAGAGGCAGTGGAAAGACATTATGCAGGATTTGACAATGTTTTGTTGAGTCATGGGGACTTGAAACGCAACGACCTGACACTTTGCCATCTTCATCTTTTGGGGTTGAGCCAAGGAGAGATTGGCGCGTTGCGAGGCGTAACCTATTCGGGTGTCAGGAAACAGGATGAAAGTCTCCAAAGGAAATTCAGAACGAAAGAAGAAATAGAATCTTATGTTTTGGGCATTGCGGAAGTGTTACTTGGCACCCAAGGTGGCACTCAAACAACTGAATCTGATGAACAAGATCTTGATGCATGGATTGTGAAACAAATAACAGATAATCCGAAGATTACGACAGAGAAGCTTGCTGAAAAGAGTCATAAGGGTGTGCGAACCATCAAACGCCATATCGCGGATATGGATCATGTTCGGTATGTAGGTAGTGGGTATAGTGGACACTGGGAAGTGATAAAGTAGGGGCGGAAAGCCGATTGGCTAATATGATATTTTGTTGATGTTCAATTCCATTGGCTGCCTTGTTTTGTCCGTAAATACGATTTGAAAATTTGTAACATATTGATTATCAGTATTTACCCCCCCCTATACAAAAATTCCAACATTTTTCCAGCAGTGTTTTATGATTTAAAATTTGGTAATGTCCTACTTTTGCAATGAAAGTTTGAAGTGAAAAATTATCAACTATTAAATCATAAAATCATGCACAAATTAAAAGAAATAAAAGCTTTACTTATCAGTTTATTCATTTTTGTACTTCATATCGCGGGAATGGCACAATTCTTCTATCAGATAGGTCCTGACGATTATCAGGCTATCGATGAAAGCCAGTATGTTGTCACATACGAAACAACTTACGTTGAAAACCCAAAGGAGCCAACGAAGAATTCCAAGGATCGCATTGTACTTGAGATAGGCAAGAACCTGTCGAGGTGCTACAATATGAAAATGTACGTGAATGATTCCACTACCGCCGCTTGGGTGGCTCGTGGCCGTGATGGTGGTCCTACGCTCGAGAGCGGCCCGTTCAATGCCGATGTATACAAAAACGCAAAGAAAGGAGAGGTTACCGTTGTGCAACGCACTCCGATACGCGGACCGATACTCAAATACAGTGACTTTATGATTAAAGCTACTGATTGGGTGATGAAGGACGGAAGCAAGCAAATACTCGGTTATGTTTGCAAAAAGGCATCGTGTACTTATAGAGGACGTACTTGGACGGCTTGGTATGCCTTGGATATTCCAATTCCAGATGGCCCTTGGAAATTGTGTGGCCTTCCAGGACTCATATTGCAAGCTGATGACGACAAGGGGCATTTTTCATTTGCTTGCATTGGCATAGAAAAAGGGAAGCAACCGATAAAGATGTTGGACAAAATCTATTATCAAGAATCAAGCCGCAGTGATGCGGTTCGAATCATCCGTTTATATTATGCTGACCTTTTCGGATATTTGGCGATGCTTTCCCCAGGCACAACCATCCAAGCTATGACTTCCAAAGGGAAGAAAGCCAATATAGATGATACGGATAAATACACCACCCCTTACAACCCTATTGAATTGGAGTAAACCATGAGTACATACTTAACTGCAAATCAAATAATAACAGCATTAGCCAACACACCCCCTGCTTTCATGGATGATAGGGAAAAACTACTTTGAAAATACAGGTATTATTATCCAATAAAGACTATGCACCATGAGAAAATATCTTTTCATCTTATTTGCTTTTGCTGCTTTCAGTTTAAAAGTCATCGCCCAAACGACTATCTCCGGCGAGGTACACAACGAGAAAAAGCAACCCGTCTACAATGCCTCGGTGATGCTCTTGCGCGTGACGGACAGTCTGCCTATGGCTTATACTTTTTCGGACGAAAAAGGTCGTTATCAGTTGGTTACGCAAAGCGAGGAGGCCAAACTGCTACTGGAGGTTTATGGTTTCAACCTGAAGCGACAGTTCAAGGAGGTGGAAAACAAGACACAAACGGTCAACTTCACGGTGGTGGAAGAAGCGTTGCAGCTGAAAGAGGTGAGCGTGAAGTCGGAGAAGATTTGGGGCGGCAACGACACGGTGAACTATGTCGTGGATGCCTTCCGCGACACAACCGACCTCGTCATTGCCGATGTGCTAAAAAAGATGCCTGGCATTGAGGTGAAGGATGACGGCAAGGTGGAATACAAGGGCAAACCTATTTCCAAGTTTTACATTGAGAACATGGATATGCTGCAAGGCCGCTACAACCTCGCCACCACCAGCATCGCCGCATCCGACGTGGCTTCGGTGCAGGTGATGGAGAACCATCAAGAGGTAAGGGCACTGCAAAACATTCAGTTTTCGGACAATGTGGCCCTTAACATCAAGTTGAAGGAAAACGCCAAAGGCACTTTTGCCTTGATGGCCGACCTTGGCGCGGGCAGGGCGGACAGCCTACAATACGAAGGCAGCCTCACGGGAATGTATTTCGCAAAACGCAACCAGTTTCTTGGCACCTTAAAGGCCAATAATTCAGGCATTAATCTCGTTGATAACGAGAATGTAACGGTCACGTCGTTGGCCTCGATGGTTAAACCAAGTGCCCCAGGCATTTCAGGTGTGCGGCATACACTGAACCGTTCGCAAGGGGTCACCTACAACAGCCTGCACAGGCTGAAAAACGAGGCTGAGCTGTCGTTCAACCTCCTTGTTGGCGGCGACCGCAACCGCAAGTCGAGCGAGTCGCGCACGCTCTATCTCCTTCCTGATGATACGCTCAGTCTTGTTGAGCGGATGCAATCGTTGGAAACGGCCAAAATGCTTGAAGGCAGTATCAATTACAACCTCAACAAGGACTTGGACTATCTGAAAATCAGCCTCATCGTTTCGGGACACCGCAACTGGGGCGAGGGCTTGGTGGACAATGGTGAGCTGATACGGCAGGAGGAAAACTACCAATCGCTGTGCGCCAAGGCCAACATCCACTGGATTCGCAAGAGCCGTCGCGACCCTGAAAGCGGCGTGGAATTCAACTCCAACACGAGTTATGGCACCTTGCCCTACGGATTGCAAGTCGCGCCAGGATGTTTCCCAGAAGTCCTCAATGGCGGAGAAGACTATGCGCTTACATTGCAAAACACAGGTTTTCAGTCCTTTAAGAGCGAGAATTTCCTGCGCTTCCTCACCAGCGTGGTTTGGAAACGGCTGCGCATCATGCCTTATTTCAATTTCAGCATGGAGGAGCAAAGGCTTAATTCGAGCCTCACAGGGCAAAATGAAGATGGTTTAACTATTCAGTTTGCAGAAAACCAATTCAGCAATGACATCCGTTGGCACAAGTACCAACCTGCTGCCGGTGCCTATATTACCTATGACCGTCGCCGCGTGAACGTGACGCTTATGATGCCCGTACAGTTGCGTTACATGCAATTGGACGACCGCATCAGAACCGCCTCCGACAAACAATTCAAGGTCTTGACCCAGCCTTCGCTTTCGTTCCATTACGACTTCAACCATAACTGGAAGGTGAGCACCAAAATAGCCACATACAACAGCACTCCAAGTTTGCGAACGCTTTATTCGGGCTATATCATGCAGAACTACAGAACCTTGTCGCACTATGACTGCCCTTTGGCCGACACCTATGGTGCCAACGGTTCCCTAACACTGTCGTTCAAAAACATCATGAAATATGTTTTCGGTGACTTCTCGGTGAACTACAACCGCTACCGCAACGAGGTGATGTATTCGCAAAATTTTGAAGGCAACACCATGGTTATCAATGCAGTGGAGCAGCCAAGTTGGGGTGATTACCTGTCCGTTTCGCTGTATGCGGGCAAGGGTTTCAGTTGGAAGCGGCTGAACATCAACGCGAAATGCTCCTACGGACTGGGGCGTTCGCCGCATTTGGTACAAAACCAAGTGGCCACCTATTATAACCAAGGCTGGAACGCCAACTTGACCGCCAGCATTGCTTTTACGGACTATATCTTTTTCAATAACAAAGGTAGTTTTAGCCGAATGACTTCCTCATTAGATGGTTTCAACGCTGGCAGTCAACCGATTGTGAGCCTCATCGACAATGCCAATTTGAGCGTGCTGTTGCCTTTCGGCTTGTCCCTCACGCCCTCAGTGGAATTCTATCACACCCGTTCCGAAGGCCGAACGGACAATTTCGTGCTTTTGGATTGCAGCCTCGGCTATACCATCCGAAAGGTCAAGCTCAGCCTTGATGTGAACAATATTCTTGACACGGAGAGTTTCGTTTATTCCTATTATTCAGGGATATACGGTTATTATTCGGCTTATTCAATCCGTCCAAGAACTTTCTTGTTGACGCTGAGATTTAAGGTAATATAAAGAATTTTGTTAGGGATCTGCGATAGTGTTGAATTAAAAAGATTAGAGGAAACTTTGTTACTTATATGACTAGCGTTAAAACGCTGTGAACTATCGCGAATTAAAAACCCCGATGGCGTTAAGCTGTCGGGGTTTTGTTGTTTTCCGCAAGATTACGCATTGCGGAAACTGCGGAAACTGCGGAAA
>JAZLKZ010000046.1:0-16807 GCA_045597845.1 Bacteroidales bacterium
CGACAGCAAGATGAGCAACGCCATGGGACTTCTTGGTTCGCTCAGCAACGAGGGTGCTACTTCCGACCCCAAAGAGGCATTCCATCAATATCTTCAACTGGCACAAGCCGATGGCGTAGTTGAAGAAGACGAGTATCAGAACTTGCAGCACCTCGCAAAAGCGGCTGGAATCAGCGAAGCCGAGCTGAGCAAAGCAATCAAATAGCAACGTCTAATTATTCATTATTGTTAAACGAAAATGATCGTAAATTATTCGTGAGATTTACATAAATTATTAATATATAACAATTTATTTACGAAATAATTTGTGGTTAATTCACAGGAATTTGCGTTCAGGAACAATTTATAGAGATTACCTATAGAAGACTTTGCTAATGGACAATAATGCCCGTCAACAATATGACGAGTTCAACAACCTGACCAAACAGCATATAATTGCCACTATTTTTAACAATTTGTATCTATTACAAAATCAACAATATATAAATTTTTTTTCAAAAATCTTCATTTTTCGTGTTACTTTTTCCTCATTTTTGTAACTAATTATATAGAGGGCAACCAAATTTTGAAAACAAAAAACGCAACCAAAACGAAGACGAAAAGGATTTTTTTGCAATAGTAGATAGTGGATGAGGCACGACGCGCGTCAACAGGCTGAATTTTTGCAGATGCTCCGCCAATGCGAGGGCACCTTGGTGAGAGTGTGCCTATTCTTTACCGACCGCAGCGATGACGATTTCCGCGACCTCTATCAGGACATAGTCTGCAACCTTTGGGAATCTTGGCCCTGTTTCCGTGGCGACAGTGCCCTCAACACATGGGTCTCACGCATCGCCCTCAATGTCGCAGGGAAGGAACTGCACAAACGAAAACGACGGCAGGATTTCGTCCGATTAGACAAAAACATCCACGACACCATTGCCGATGAAGCCACCGACCTACGCGTCCAACCGCTCTATCGCATCATCGACAAACTTGAAGACGATTTCGACCGCAAACTACTCTTCCTCTACCTCGACCGCCATACGCTCAGCGAAATCGCCCAAATGACAGATCTCTCCGAAGCCGCCGTAAAGCAACGACTCTATCGCATCAAACAACAACTGAAAATTATCCAACAAAAATATTATGAAAATGAATAAAATCAATCCGGAAGACCTTCCCAATCTTGCCGACGTATCGCAGTGGCAAGAATGCGCCGACAAGGATGCGGAGGCGCTTTTTGATGAGCTCCAAGCCATTTGGGACGAGCATTCCCAACGTATCGACCAAGTTCTTGCCGCCAATCCTGTCAGCCTCGACGTTCGCTATTGCCAGACTTCCCGTCGCCGACTCATGGTGCAATATCTCTTGCTTGCCATCGTCAATGTGGCGGCGGCAATCTGCGCCCTTGCTACGCTCCTTGGCGATTCCTACTACCTGCTCCGTATCACTGGCATTGTCCTTGCCACAACCAATGCGCTTTTGGCGTTCCGCTGTATCTGTGATTTCGTTTCCTTGCGTAGCAACAACCCTGCATGCGTCTCAATCTTGCGTATGTCTCGTTTCATCCACCATAAGCACATGGAGTATGTTCCTCGCACCGACAATGGCGCTGTTGTCCGCCATGATTTCCGCAATGTCGTAGGCAACGCTTTCGCTTCCGCCGTCTCTTCGGCACGACAGGTCGCCGCCGTCAGTGCTGCGGCTCTCGTCGTACTCACCGCCGTATCCTGCTTTCCTGTCGGCGACGGCTACGCCATGACCAAGGCCGACCGTGCCTCACGCGCACTTGCCATCGAAAATGTTAATGCAATTATCGGATAGATATGAAACGTTCTTGGCTCATAACAATCCTGCTTGTCCTTGCCCTGTTGGGTGGAGGCGTGGCTGTATTGCTGCTGCCTCAGGTAGTGCCTGCCAACCAGTGCAGCGCTATCTACCAGAAATATGCAGCCATGGATGGCGTTGATGCCACGTTTATTAAGGATTACAAAGTCAATGATATAGTGCCGGTCGATGTTATTCTATTGAAGGCGACAACAGACTCTGTTTGGAAAAGTCTGGAAGAAGAGTTCAATGCACAACGTCCACCCGATATGCCCCCGCCCCCGCCAAACACTGTTGATATATGGTATGCCCCACATGGCAATTATGCCCTTCCGATGGATACTGTATTGGCAAACAATGATATTGTCGCAATATCTTATGACAATAAAACAATAGCTGTGTTCCTGATAGAATCAGAGAAGCAAATTAGTGCAATAATTTATTATCAAATTACCTCAAACAAAAAACATTAAAAAATGATTAAGAAAGTTTATTCAGTGGCACTCTTTGCAGTGCTGGCAACGATGGCTGTTAGCTGTCAGAAAGAAAATGGGATGGACTTTGCGTCTGAAACCACTGTCGCCGAAGCGAGCACCGTGTACACGGTGCAGTACTCCGTTAACGGAGTACTGCATAAAGAAACGCTACACAACGAAGGTGAATACAACTCTTTGTTGATGCAGTTGATGGCGCTCTCGAGAGAAGGTGCGGTAGTTGATATTTCGGACAACAACTATTCTCCTAGCGTACTTCCATCCAAGGAATCCGTTACCTATACAACTTCAAGTGATGAGGCTGCTGCCGCATGGGTGCGACAAAAGGCAGGTGAGGGGTATAGGGTACGTGTTACTTATGACACTGCAAATAATGTGCATATTTGTGTCGCATACAAGTAAAAGTTGGGTGTGACAATAATGGAACACATATAGTTTTTGAAGTATGTATTTCATCTGACGAAGCCCCGCACGAGTATGTGCGCCGTCGTGCAGGGGCATGAAAAAAAGAGGGTGCCATTGCAGGGTGGGTGGAATCGAATCGAAACCTCCTTTTCACCCTTCCCTGCCATCCCGCACCCAAGGCATAAAGCGGTTGCTTTACACATCTTTATAAACGTACATCAACCGACTTTATTGTGTGGAATAAAATTGAGTTGCAAGAGTCCACGCAGCACGACGTAGGCAACAAATAAAGTTAAACATAAAATTTCCATTACAATGAAAAAATATATTTGGGCTATTTCAGCCATCTTTGCAATCGGAAGTGTAGCCATCGTTTCTTGTGAAAAAGAATCCAATTCGCTTAAGGACAATGTCGCAGTGAGCCATGATCAACGATTTTGTGATGTTCGTAAAAACTTGAAATTGAATAAATCGGACAGAGAGTCTATCGCTCGAGAAATCACGATGCGTTTCGGACAAAACAACGCAATTTTTGCAGAACTGAACAATGCCATCCACGTTGTTACTGAATACGGGTTGGATGAGAACCTGAAATTGTATGACATCCTTCAACCTGAAAAATCAGTATTCCTGGCCTCCGCAACCAGTGTTGCGAATCTTCGTTCTGCCATTGGTGAAAACAATCCGCTTGCAGGATATGGATTCTCGGAGAGTGATTATTATGGTGATTTGCAATTCTACTGGCCTTACCATGATGATTGGGATAAGACAACTACTCCTATAATCTGCTTTGCTCCCGAAAATGAGAATGCAGAAAGCACTACGGGGTTTTACTATAATAACGGAACTGTTATTACGGTTAACGTAACAGCGAAGTCTATCGATGAAGGGAATGTCCCTGTAGTAATCATCAATCAATGTGAGACCCACTATTCGGATTATCCAAACTTTAATAGAGATGAGTGGACGATAAATGGTAGGATTTGGGTGAAACCAGGGAATGTGTCCCCATTTAGAGTCATAAATGATGGTTCCTCCACCGACGACAAAGTCTATGAGGCTCGTTCTTACTCTATTACAAGCTCTGGAATACAATATGACTATGCCTGGGCTGGAGGTAGTGAATTCGTTCTTCAGTCCGTGTATGCAGCAGATGAAAACAATTTACAGACCTCTTTCATGGCACGGGCTGAGTTCACCAGAAAAGAAATCAGAAATAAAAAAACAAAAAATTTTGGTGCACAATTACACGAAAACTGGCAGCCAGGGTTGGGGGATATTTATCTGCGATTGACGGAAGAGGATGCTTGGTGTTCTATAGATCCATTGGTCATTAATATTGATGTGAATGGAAATACACTTTCTACAACAATCAATATTAACTCTACTGACGATGTCATTTTTGATGCCCCATACACCAGAAGCAACTACTTTAACAGATGCAACAATGAAGGTGGTGTCTTTGATCTTGGGTCTGAAAGAGTTAATTGCCTATTGGATATATATGATAGCTACGGCGACTAAGCACTAGCCAAATCCCGAGTTGGGAAGGAATCAAAGTTCCTCCCCAACTCTTTAGAATTCAATATAAATATAGAAATAAAAATTATTATTCCATGAAAAGAAAGTATTTGTTTGTTGCTATTATAGTAGCAATGTCCATGTCAATGGGAGTGTCGGCGCAGGAGAATTATAGCAGTTCGACCGCTGATTTAAAGAAACATCAGTTCGGCTTTGGCGTGGGTACGACGTTGCTGGACAATGTGGGTTCATTCAATCAATTTCTCAACACAGTGGGGTACGGTGGTTCGTTTGATCTTCACACAGTCCAAAGTTCGCTTTTCACAGTCCATTTCGACTATCAATACCGATTTAACGACAGCTGGTCAATCGAGGCTCGGTTGGTTTACAAACACCGTCACATCATTCAGCACATGACATTTGTATTAGACGGGCGCTATGGGCTGTTGGGCAGTCTGAACTCTGTCTATCGCGACATTGCCGTCCCTGTTACCGCCAATTACCGTTGGGTTACGCGTTCGGGGTCGAGTTTTGAGTTGTTCGCAGGTGCGGGATTGACTACGCTTGGGCTTTCTGTCAAAAGTCCCACCACGCTTGGTTTCAACGATATGGAAAATACAAGGTTTGACATCGGAATTGAATATGACAGGAGCATCGACGTATATGGAGTGCTGGGATTCCAGTTCGAGATTCCTTATGGTGCTTTCGCCCTTAAGCCTTTTGTTTCGTTGTCTTATTCTCCAATTAACAATTCCCGCTATACCGTTACTCCGTTGCACCCCACCACCGCAATTCCTGGCCATAAGACATCAGCCTCAATGCACCTGTGCGAACTTCAGTGCGGAATAACAATGCAGTTCTGATAGAGGTGACCTATGTTCCGTCTGAAGGCCAATGCACTCTGCTTTAGCGACCATAACTTTTAATTTATCACATAAAGCTCTCAAACATGAAAACATTGAAAAAACTCACAAACATCCTGTTCGTGGCAACCTTGTTGACCATGGTGGCCTGCGACCCTGAAGAGATGTTCTCAATTGATCCCCAAAATCCTGCAACCCCAGGAAACGAGGTGCTCCACACCTCTTGGATTCATGAAAAGACCGACACCTACGAAGATGGAACCGGCAATCAGCAACAATCTACCGAAACCACCATCTTCAAGTTCGAAACCGATACAGCTGGGACGATGACGTACAATTATGTTACGGCTACGCATAATGAAAACTATAGCATCCCATTCTCGTACACCTATTCCTCGCCCAACGGAACGATTACGGTTATCGAAGATGAGGACTACTCCGAAACCTACGATTTTTCGTACAATTCAGGCAACAACACATTGTTTCTTTACGGCGACGATGGTGGATATTGCATTATATTCTCGCGCTTGCAAAAATAAAGCGGTCAATTAACAAATACCATTAATGTTATGAAAAAAAACAATTTCTATTTTTGCAGTGCTTCTTTGCATTGCGTCGGTCAGTTTCGGACAAGAGGAAAAAAACGCTTTCAAACTTGGATTTTGCCATCACTTTTCCGACATGATAGGGAATCGTGACGAAACTTTCATTACAAACAAGTCCTTGACTTTGGAGTGGGATAGGATGATTGTCAAAAACTTGGAGTTGGGTCTTTACATAGGCGTTAGGCAATATGAGTATGACAAACCCCGCCCCGACAGTCAATGGTCGAACATTCCCGAAAGCACAACCCTGTCGTTCGCTGTCCTTTATGGATTGAATGCCAATTATCATTTCTTGCCGCTCATTGTGGAACAGCCCACTCGGTGGGACGCCTACCTCTTGGGCAAGGTTGGCGCCAGCACCGCCGACAAGACTCGTTTTGAATACCACTTGGGTCTTGGCGCAGGTTACAGACTAAACCACCATTGGGGAATCTTCGCAGAGGTGGATTATGGCAACTCTTATCTTCTCAATATGTTTGGAACGGAAAACGACGGACATTTCCATCTCCGTGGCGGTATCGGCTTTAGTCTCTGACATTTCCCAGACGAAGCCCCGCACGAGTTAGGTCGTGCATGGGCATAAAAAGAGGGTGCCATTGCAGGGTGGGTGGAATCGAATAGCAAGTTCCTTTTCACCCTACCCTGCCATCCCGCACCCAAGGCATAAAGCGGTTGCCTTACACAAAATATAACGTGTTTTGGCCGACTTTATTGTGTGGAGTAAAATTGAGCTGCAAGAGTCCACGCAGCACCACAGCAACAAGAAAAAATAACCGCTCTAGTTTGAAATAAGACTGCTTTCTCAACAATTTGGACTGAATCAGAAATATGAATCGCATTTTACGCACACGATTAAAGTACCCTTCGGTTAAATATTGCTAATAGTCAACATCTTGGTTAGCCTTCAAAAAAATAGTCCTTTTTTGCACTAGAGCGAATATAACTTAAAAACAAATTACAATGAAAAATAGACATTTGGGTATTGTAGTCTTAATTATGATGGCAAGTATCATTACTTTTGTTTCTTGCGCAAAGGAAAAAGAGACAAAAGTAATACAAACTGTAAAATCTTCTAATGTTCAATTGGAAAGAATTGGTGTAATACACAATGAAACCCTATGGGATTTAGGTGTTGATTTCCAGGAGGATTTGCGGGGTATTGTGGATAATAAAGGAATATCTGAAGCTGATTTTTTGGAATTACAAACGAGAATGGAAAATTGGGAAGAGAACGTTGTTCCGCTTTAATTGGTAGTGATTGCAATTGTATTTTTGAAGACTGGAGTCTTGATATGGAAGAAGTTGCAACTGGTCTAATGGCAGACTCAATGATAGACAATCTTTTTGATAATGTGACTTCTCTAGAAGATTTGCTTGTGGTAATAGCAAATAATGAAGAGAGAATCTCATCAAATATGAAATCCCTTGAGGATACGACCCGACTATTGTCACTGATTCTCCAAAGACATAGTATTCAGTTTTGGACTGAAGCATATTATGAACCTTCGAATCCATGGCATGAAATGATATGTGCTATGCCGTTTTTTCCAGATGCAAAAGGGCTCCCTGAATTATGGGAAAGAACAAAAAAATGGGTTAAAGATAAACTTGTTCCGGTCGTAACAGAAATAATAGAAGCGGTTTGTGCTGTTGTGTCGTTTGCGGTCTCGGATTATTGGGTGTTTCAAAATACTTATCTGGGATTTTCATTTGCGATGGGCAATCCTATCGTAGGAGGAATATCGGCTGCTGTTTTGTCGGCAGTAGGATCTGCTGTTGGCGGTGCTTGTGGATATATGGGGGTAGGTTGTATATTTGGTAAGTAATAATAAAATAGAATGAAAAGAGTTTTGTTATTGATCGCAGTATTGTTTGCCGGATTGGAAACGGCCTACTCGCAGACGAAAATCCAATTTGTAGAAGCACAACTTGGTCAATCCATAATGTTGCAAGGGAATGGATACTCCCTATTTGGCAATGCCGTTGGCGATAACCACGCTTTCACCGAGTCTGTACATGTTGGCTGGGGAAAAGACTTCTCTCGCAGCACTGGTGCATTCTTGGAGGCGAACACTATCTCGATGCCGAATTATGCCGAATTTGCAGCGTTTGTGTCATTGGGTTTTGAAATACGTAATTATAGGGAAATTGCACCTTCGTTGTGCTGCCATTGGGGTGCTCTGTTGGGCGGAAGTTATGCGGTGAACAGCTACACTTTGGTTGACGTGAACGAACGCGCTAGCCGCTGGGGAATCCATGTCGAATTTTCGGCTGGTGCTGAAATGTCCTTTGGCGAACACCTGTATATAGGGTCAAATCTGTCTATTTTAGTAATCTCGATGCTGACTTCTTCGTTTGAGCCTTCCTCCGCAACGCCACAGGAAGGGACAGGATGCTTGTTCGGGAACAAGCTGATGATTACCGTTGGCTACAGATTCTAATCCCCTAAACCATGCAGTCGCACCATTGACCACAAGCATTCCCGACATAAAAACATCTGTATTGATGCGTCTATGAGAAATCCAATGTAGTATAACGATGCAGTCCTGAAATAAACAATAATAGCATTGGCTTTCCTGATACTATAAACTATGAAAACAATCATTATTCTAGCCTTGACAGCAGAATTTGCCATGGTCTGCAATGCGCAAGAAACCAACGTCTCTCGATCTGTCCGCCTGAGTTACGGACATATTGCAGGTGCAATCGAAAATGTATGCATCGAAGATTTTGTGGATTACTATTCAGGCTCTACCATCATGCTGGATGCCGACTTGTAGAATGTTGGCAAGGGGCTTGGCATGGGATTCTATGTTGGGTGCGGTCCTGCATCGTGCGAGGAGGTCTCTGGTGGAGTGAACTCAATCATCGCGGTTCCCGCATTCCGCTGGGGTGTGGGCGCCCATTGGCATCTGCTTTCCGCCATAGGCGCCGAAACCAGATGTTGGGATATTTCTCTCAATGGCACCCTTGGATCGTATTGGGGACTTCAATCACAACCGCAAGCCGAGTATGCCGCAAGTATGTCGGTTGCCTATTATCCTTTGCAGCATTGGGGCATTTCGGTAGAGTCTGGCTGGGGCAAATTTGTCTTCAACCGTTCCAACGACGCATTTCTCAGCAAGGGAAACACAATACTCAAAGCTGGCATTGGCTACTGATTCTGAACTTGAGGAGATGAAACAAGGGGAGCCGCCCATCGGGCAGCTCCCCTTGTTTTGTAACTTATCATTTCGACTTATTTGTCGAGAGGTTTCGTGGTGGTGGGCTGCTTGCCAACGGGTTTGGCAATGCTCTCGCGCATGTCGGTGTCGGCTTGGATGTTCTTCATTCGATAGTAGTCCATAATGCCGAGGTTGCCGTTGCGGAAGGCTTCTGCCATTGCGCGCGGTACTTCTGCCTCTGCCTCGATAACGCGGGCGCGGGCTTCCTGTGCCTTGGCCTTCATTTCCTGTTCCTGAGCCACAGCCATGGCGCGACGTTCCTCAGCCTTTGCCTGTGCGATGTTCTTGTCGGCATTTGCCTGATCCATCTGGAGCTGTGCGCCGATGTTCTTGCCTACGTCGATGTCGGCGATATCGATGGAGAGGATTTCGAAAGCGGTGCCGCTATCAAGACCCTTGGTGAGGACGAGCTTGGAGATGCTGTCGGGGTTCTCAAGTACCTGCTTGTGGCTTACAGCCGAACCGATGGAGGTCACGATGCCTTCGCCTACACGGGCGAGGATGGTTTCTTCGCCGGCACCGCCGACGAGCTGCTTGATGTTGGTGCGCACGGTTACACGTGCTTTGGCGATGAGCTGGATGCCGTCCTTGGCTACTGCGGCTACGGGAGGCGTGTCGATCACTTTGGGATTGACGGAGGTCTGCACGGCTTTCAGCACGTCACGGCCAGCAAGGTCGATGGCGGTGGCAGTCTTGAAATCAAGGTTCATGTTGGCTTTGTCGGCGGAAATCAGTGCGTTGACAACGCTGTTTACGCGACCGCCAGCCAGATAGTGGGCTTCGAGTTCGTTCTGCGTCAGCTTCAGACCAGCCTTGGAGGCAGAAATCATGTTGTTCACGATAACCGTAGGCGGAACCTTACGGAAGCGCATGAACACCAATTGGATGAGGGAAGTGTGAACTCCCGAGATGAGTGCCTGGAACCAGATTCCGATGGGCACAAGGTAGAGAAAAAGCACCAAAAGAACGATGCATACTACAACAATAATAGCTATTTCCATAATTTATAGATTTGAAGATTTGAAGATTTGAAGATTTGAAGATTTGAAGGGTACTATCGTACGAAAACGAAGACGAAAACGAAAATTCACTACACGCTACACACAGTTTACGGCTGAACATCTGAATATCAAAGCGTCTGAACATCTGAATCACCTACATCCACCTTTCGTCGCCGATTTCACGCACGTCGATACGGTAGCCTTCTACGGCAATGACTTCGATGGGTCGGTCGGGATCGATGAATTTGTTTACGGCGTGGACTTCCATCAATTCACCGTCGATGAGCGCCTTGCCGGTGGGAGCGAGACGAGCTACGGTATTGCCTTTTGCGCCGACTTTGACGACTTTTTGGTCTATCTGGTTGACTTTGCTGTCGGATTCTTCGTTGAGACTGAACCGTTTCCAGGTCTTGGCCTTCATGAATATAATAAGAAATAGTACGCAAACCGCTATGCTGCAAAGTAGTGTTATGGTGCCTGCCGTTGGACCATAAAGCAGGTAGGTCTGCCATACGCCTAATGAGATGAGTGCTACGCCAAAGATGCCTGCCAAGCCACCGGGCAGGGCGACAATCTCCAAGGTGAGTAGCAAAAGTCCTAAGGCGAGAACGATAATCAATAAGGTAAGATTCATATTATTAATGATTAAGGGTTGTGAAAAATTATCTGACGATTTCGCTTGTGAGTTGTTTGTCCAGTAAGGCAGTGTGCATGGGAAGCAGTTTTTCGTAGCTGCCGTTTTTCACCACGCATTTGCCTTTGCAGTGAACCAAAATGGCACATTGTTCGGCTTGGTCGAAGGTGTGGCGACAGATGTCCACCAAAGCCTTGATGACGTAGTCGAACGTATGCACGTCGTCGTTGTGGAGCAGCAATTTGCAACCTTCGTCTTCGAGGGTCGCGGTTTCTTCCTGCTGTTGGGTGTTGGTGAGTGGCTTTTCCATATATTTAGTTTAGAGTTGAGAGCCTATTGAATTGAGAATTGTGAATGTAAAGCCTAGTCACTATTCACTAGTCACAGATTATCACACTTGCGTAGGCGCTGATGCCTTCTTCTCTGCCTTCAAAGCCAAGGTGTTCTGTGGTCGTGGCTTTGATGGAGATGTCCTCAACGGAGATGTTGAGTACTTCCGCTAAGGTCTGGCGCATCAAATGCAGGTGTGGCGCTAGTTTTGGGCGTTGGGCGCAGACTATACTGTCAATATTGCTGATTTTATATCCTTTCTCGGCAATGAGTTCTCCACAGCGTTTCAGCAGCACTTTGCTGTCGATGCCTTTGTAGGTAGGGTCGTTGTCGGGGAAATGCTGACCAATATCCCCCAAAGCCGCTGCACCCAGCAAGGCGTCGCAGATGGCGTGAATCAGCACGTCGGCATCGCTGTGCCCCAGCAGACCATGGGAGTGTTCAACGCGGATGCCGCCAAGCCAAAGGGGCAAGCCTTCTTTGAGCTGGTGGACGTCGTAGCCTATGCCTGTGCGTATCTTCATGTTGATGAATTATAATGTTTTGTTTGCGGTTTGAAGGTTGTCGGGACTCATGTCTGATTTGTCCGTACGGTGGTTCTCGTTACTTCTCGTTGGCAAAGTCGATGGATAAGGATATGCGGAGCGTGTTGGTCAGAGGGTTGTTTCCAATCTTGGTGGTGGGAATGAGGTATGCCACGTCCAAACCTAATTTGTTGTAGCGGATTCCCGTTCCGATTGTGAAATACTGACGTCCGCCTTTGTTGGCGTTTTCATAGAAATAGCCTGCGCGTACGGCGAGGAAATCGTTGTACCAATATTCGGCGCCGGCCGAAATCTGAATTTCCTGCAGTTCTTCTCTCATGCCGCCCGGAGCGTCGAAGAACGATTGGATGGCACCTTGCATGACGCCGGTATTGTTGTATTCCAAACGGTTTGCGTAGTAGTCGCTATAGGTTATACCTCCGTCGGTGATGGGTGGCGTGGGAACGAGCAGCTTGTTGAAGTCCAACACCAAGTTGACTTTGTTGAAGTTGTCGATTTCGTTGCTGTAGCGTCCGCCGATACGCAAGTTTGCGGGGAGAAACTCCTTGTCGTTGTCGTCGTCGGAGTAGGAGAGCTTTGCGCCGAGGTTGCTGATGAAAGCGCCCAAAGCGAACTCTTGCGATTTGTCGATCTTGTTTTCGTAGTAAAGTCCGATGTCGGCGGCCACGCTGTTGGCGGGTTTTGTGGTGGTGTAGCCGCTACCATCGTTCACATCCATTCCGTTGGTGAGGTCGGAACGGATAAAACGTCCCGTGGCACCCAGTGCAAGGTTGTCGGAGATCTTAAGCGAATAGGTTGCGTCGATGGCGAATTCGTTAGGTTTGAAAGTTCCCAGGTTGTTGCCTTCTCCGTCGGTGCTGTTGATTTCTCCCAACGAGAAATAGGTGATGGAACCGCCGAAAGCGCTACGGTTGTCGATGCGCGAGAAACCGCCCAGATAGAGCAGTTTCATGTCGCCGATACCGAGGTTTTTCAACCAGGGTGTGTAGGTGGTGCTGAATCCGAATTTCTGGTCGATGAAAGCGTATTTGGCGTTGTTCCAGTGCGCCGAGTAGGCGTTGGGTTCGTAGGCTACACCGGCGTCACCCAATCCGGCGGATACGGCGTCGGGGGCGATGAGCAAAATCGGCATACCTGTCGAGATGTAGTTCTTGGTCTGTCCAGTGAGTCCTGTGGATTGCTGGACGGCTTGCGACATGGAAGCCATTGGGCTGATCAACGCCAGCAATAAAAGAAGTGTTTGAATGCTTTTTCTCATTGAAATGGTACGTTTATTCAAGTATTTTATAAAACGGATTGCGCCTTGTTTTATTGTATCTAAAATCTAAAATCACTCACATTCGAATTATTTGTTGTATCTTAGATCCGAAAGCAGAGATATAATCAGCGTATTTTCGTTTGTAGGCTCTGCTATTCCATCTTCACGATTTTGCTTACTTTGCGTAACACCTCGCCAGATTGGGTGGTAAGCACGGCATGCACGACATATACGCCCCGACTCACCTTTGCGCCGCCTTCGTTGCGAAAATCCCATTGAATAGGTATTACATAGGAATCGTTGTTGATCGAAGGCAGAAACGTCTTGATCACTTGCCCGGTAAGGTCGTAGATGTTGACAGTGGCGTCTTTTACAGTCCCTTTGCAGTTGTGCTCTATGCGTATCTGTGTCGTTTCTCTTGCGGGGTTTGGCATGGCGTAGAGGTCTCCGATTTCTGGTCTGTCGCCGTCGCTGACATAGAAAGAGATGGTTGCCTCGTTGGAATAGTTGTAGATGTTCCATGCTTTCAGCGTAAGGGTGTGCAATCCCTCGCCGAGTTTGTCGAAATTGTAACGTATTGTGCCTCTGCGACTGTCGCCGAGTTCGGTCTTGAAGAAATTGTTGAGCACAATGGTGGTGTTTCCGTTGTTGTCGAGCGTGGCAGTAATGTCGTGGCCGATGCCGCTGCCTACGGCGTTGATGCCTACGCTGTCTTCAAGAATTGCGTAAATTGACGGGTATGAATCTGTTGTGCCTCCGCTGACAAAATTTGTATCGTTGAGAAACAGTCGTATCGTGGGTCGGAAGGGTGTGAGGTCTATTGTCGTGTCGAATCCACCGAACATGATGTTGGTATAGGCTCCTGTGGCGTCGTCGTAGCCGCTGGAGGCGTAGTGGCTTAGCTTGCCGAAATCATAATTGTATGCCACGTCGCGTGGAACGATGAAGGAATACTCGAATTTTCCTTTCTCTACCTGCTCCGTGCCTTTGAAAAGAACGTTGTTTTGTTGCAGGAACGCCACTTCGGTGCCTTCGTTGTCGTTGGCAAGTGTTTGGCTGCGCCGTTCTCGATCGAACACAATAGGGTAGATGTTCCCGTCGAAGTCTTCAATCCGATTTCCTAAAGGGTCTTGTATCTCACCGCTGATGGTTACCTCCGAAAGCACCATGGCTGAGTCGGTGCGGGAGGCATCTACGGTTTTGCCGTTCACGGCAGTAACCACAATGCGGTTGCGGGGTATGTCGGGTTTCAGCGCCGGGTCTCCAAGCAAAGTGATGGTGTGGCTGACGGGAGTGTTGTTTTTTGCGATACGTAGTGCGTCACCCAATCTGTTATTGGGATTAAGCGTCTGCATGCATACGTCGGTGTTGAATTTTTCGATATGACTGATGGGACGGGCGGCGGAGATGACTGCCACGCCGGCGGCGGGGGCTTCTAGGAAAGCTTCGGCTCCGCAGATGTCGTCAACCATGTCGTAACGTCCGAAACTGCAAGTGCTTGTGATGAATATCGGCAGCCGGTTGAAATTGGTGTATCCCGCAATGTCGAGTTGCTCCATGTAGCGTTCTGTTCCAATGTATCTGATGGAGCCGTGTCCGATGTAGTTGAGCAGGATACAGCCGTAGTCCATGCGCTGTTTGAGGGCGTTGTTCAGCTCGGGATAATAGGAGCCGATGGCACCCGACTGCTGCACATAGGAGTCGGCGTACATGCGGTCGAGGTTGAGATAGGGATAGGTGTCTCGGATTTTAAGCGCCAATTGTTCCGACGAATGGGCGAAGATGGAGTCGGATCCGCTGCTGGGATCGGCGTCGTCGGCTATCAAGGCGACGTAGTTGCGCCAGTCTCCGCAGCGTTCGTTGTCCGAAAGGTCGCTATGATACATGTAATTCTCTATCTTGTCGACGATAAGCGTGGCTTCTGCGGCATTTCGTGCGGGTATTCTTCCAATGCCCACTTGCAATTTGTCTGTCGTGGCTCCAGAGGCTTGAGGCTCAAGATATCCGAAAAAATCGTCTCCGCAATAGGATGAGTTTTCATCGAAAGAGGTTTCGGATTGATAGGTTACTACTGTGGGAAGTCCACTGTTGAGGATGTCGCGGTTGTCGAAAGAGCCTTTGCCGAATACAAGCAAGTATCTGGGCGCTTTCAGTGTGCTGTCAGCTTGAGCGCGCTGATAGTACATCCGCAGCATTTCGCGTATGGCTATGGGGTCTTGCTTGCCTGAGGAAAATTCGTTGTAAACCTCATCGGGTGTCACAATCAGCACATCCATTCCGTCGATGAGATTGTGAAGATTCGCAATACGCTGACTTTGTGTGAGAAATAACGGGTGCGACACAATGAGTAGGTCGGGGCACAGGGTGCCGTGTAGGTCTTGGCATTGCATGCTTTTGATGCTGACGGGGCTGGGACAGCTGTTGGCATCAAAAAGAATGTACGTTTGCGGAACCGTTGTGAAATCTTCAAAACTACTTATCCCGTTGTTGAAGGATAGGGGCATTTCCACGGCGTGGGTAGGGTCTGTGATGTTCCAGACAATGGGAAGTGTGGTGGATTGGAATTCAAATGTATAAGTTCCGTTTTCTCCTAAATGCTGCTGATTCCGCATAATGGTCTGTCCGCCACTATACGAAACGGGTACTAAGGAGTTGATTTCCAAGTAATCCAAGTATCCTACATTGAGTGCGTCGGGAGAGCTGTAGCTTATGGTGTAGTTGATGCTGTTGGCGTTGGCACCGCGCCAAGTGTAGGCCGCATTGTCGGATTTGTAGTAGCGTGATGACTCAAAACTCAATTGACGGGAAAGACTGGTGCTTTGAATGGAGAAAGTCGAGGCGCTTTTGCTGTTGCTGGCAAATGCGTAGCGCAGCTTGATTTCCGTGCCATCCGAGAGGTGGGGAATGCTTAGCGTGTATTGACGTGTTCCAGAGGCGTTTGTGAATTTGTCGCCCAGCCAGATTCTGCCTGTATTGTTGATGCTGTTGGCTTCTTCGTTGATTACGGCCACACGGGTCATTTTATTTACGGACCCGATAGATGCACCAGTCTGTGGCGTGGGCGACACGGCGATTGACTTTGAATTGGTGGCGTTCAGGTTGAGATAGTAGTAGTTGTAGTTGCTGTAGGCATGTACGTTGTAGTGGAAGCTGGCATCTTCGTCGGAATAGTCCCAAGTGTTGGGCGAGGCTCCGAAAAATAGCAGGTAATCACCCCTGTCGAAGATGCCGTTCCCGTTGAAGTCGTATATTTTGATTGGATTTTGTTGTGGGTCGTTGTACCGGTCGAGGGAGTTCTTTTCCGGCAACATTCCGCCGCCGTTTCCGTATATTCCAATATGCGCTATGGACTTGCCTTCCAGTGCGCCGAGCTCGTCGCATCCAATTTTGTAAATCCCATCGTTGTTGATGGCAATCTTGTACCACGTCCCATCCGAAAGCACCGAATGCTGGGGGTACGACTGGGCTTGGGCAATAAAAAACGGGGCTACAGCAAAGAAAAACAGGCTATATCGTATGAGTTTTGTCATTGTACAAAAAAATCCATCCTTTTATAAATAACAACAAAACAAATAAAATATTGTGTGAAAACAGATAACACTTTTCTGCCTCAGATCTTGTTTTCTGAGAAAACACCCCGGCTGCAGGAAATTTGCTAAGGCCGGAACAGAAGGTCGTGATGCGACCACGTTGTTCCTTGATTGCTGCTTGGGCTCTTTAGGGCGTCGTGATAACATGAATCCAGAATTCTTCCCCATTCTTGATAATCGTAAAAAGAGGATGCAACTGCTTTCATTTCTTCCCCTACAAAATACAAATCACAAAATAGGGTGTCGTTCGGCCATTGATTGGGGAAGCACTCAAAATACAATGTATCCTGTTGATTACAATGATTTTTGATCGTCTTTTCTTCCCCTTTCCGTATGACGAGACATACAATAGATGGGGTCGAGTATAGCCTGTTTTCATGACATGCACTCATTAGTGTCCCGTTAAAATTGGGACTAATTTAAAATTAATAATAAAGTCCCTCAAAGAGGGTGTAATCGTGTTCTTTGACATCGTTGGGAATAGTCTTTTCAAATAGGTCTCTCAGTGGAGTTTTATCAGTGAGGGAT
>JAZLKZ010000047.1:0-24913 GCA_045597845.1 Bacteroidales bacterium
GAGGGTTTCATTTTGGCGTTGGGGTTGAGGCCTTTGGTGACGGCGTTGTTGATGATGATTTGTTTGCGTTCGTTTAATAAATCAATCATCTTTTGCTGTTGGGCAATGGCTTCGTCTATTTTGGCTGTGGCTGTGTCAAGACAGGATGCTATGGCTTGCTGCTCGGGGAGTGGGGGAAGAATACAAGGCATATTTTCGAAAACATTCTGATACAAGTGTGCGATGGTGGCACCTGTTTGTGTATATACGTTGAATTCTTTCAATACCTTTGAACAAAGCATCCAATAAAGGTAACCCTGAACAAAATTTTGTTTTTTTTGTTTGATAACAAATATCCCACTATTCAAACATGCAGGTTTATCCAAATTGGTGACTTTCGAAACTTTACCTATTGTTCCGTCTTTTGTTATCAACAAATCACCATTATTAAGTTGAATGTATGGATCTTCATCATATCTCTCTTGGTTGATTTGATAACATTTAGACCAATCAATTTCAGCACCATCGAAATCCTGACCGGTGACAAGATAAGCATAACTTGAGTCTTGAAACTCTTCTGAACGGAGTCCATTCCACCCAATTCTGCCCTTTAACGAACAACAATATTTCAAGGTGCGTATTTCCCAATGGCTCGGAATCTCTCCCAGCCATTGAATGCCGCTGTCTTTGTATGAGTCGTATCTTTGCATAACCTTTATTCTTCTTTACGAAATTCGTCAATCCACTCACGTAGTTTCTGTTGAAGCAACACCTTGTCGGGAAGACAAAGGGCGTACTGCTGAGCATAGATGTTGGCATCTTGCGGAAGTGTAAGCTCCACAAGAGCATCGTTCTTGCGTTCACATAGAAGAATACCTATGGTAGGCTTCTCAAAATCTTCTTTTACAAAACGGTCATAGTAGTTGACGTACATCTGCATCTGCCCGAGGTCTTGGTGTGTGAGGTCGTCCATTTTCAAATCCACGAGCACATAGCATTGTAGCAGACGGTTATATAGCACAAGATCAACGTAGAAGTATCGTTCCTCAAAGGTGAAACGCTTTTGTCGAGCCTCAAAAAGGAAACCTTTGCCCATTTCGAGCAAGAAATCCTGCAATTTGCTTATTATCGCTCCCTCTAGGTCACTCTCACTATATGCAGCATCGGCTTTCAGTCCGATAAACTCCAGCACTAACGGGTCTTTTATTATATCAGCCGGTTTCTCCACCACTTGCCCCTCAGTAGCCAGTCGCATCACCTCATCTTTGTTGCGACTCAGTGCCAACCGTTCAAAGAGTCCGCTACCAATCTGACGTTGCAGTTGGCGAGTACTCCAGTTCTGTTTGCGAGCTTCTATCTCATAAAAGTTGCGAGCGTTGGAGTCTTCAACATTACACAATACTTGATAGTGAGACCATGAAAGCACAAATATAGAGTCCGGCATGTGTGAATTCTTAAAATCCAAGACACTGTTTGGTATTTTTGCGTTCTCAATTTCCAAGACACTGTCTGGTTTTTTGTGAACATTATTATTTTCAATGAAATAATACTGAGAATAAGTAAAAAAGAACTTTCTCATTTGTCGAAGATTCTCCACCGACCAACCTTTGCCTAATCGTTCGGTGAGTCGTTCTGACACTCGTTTCAATATTCCCTTGCCATACTCCGCACGAACCTTGCCGCCTTGTTCGTCCTCAACAATATAACGACCAATCTCAAAGTATGTATATACTTGAGCCGTATTTACCGTTGTGGTAACATGACTGCGCGCTTGTGCTATCAGACGAACTATCTTTTCCGACAACAACTCGGCTCGTGTATTTATCTCTGTAGGAATCATCTGGCTATTTATTTTCTTCTCCATACACTTATATCAATTCAAAGAGTGACTTAATATTGATTCATCAGAAGTTGCCATAACTTGTGGCAGAATTGTATTTTCGTGAGAATAGGGTAAATAAAAGTCTTTCATGTGGCAAGTATAGTAACATTTGGTAATTCTGTTCTTTATAGGAGGCACCTCCCAATGGCTCGGAATCTCTCCCAGCCATTGAATACCGCTGTCTTTGTATGAGTCGTATCTTTGCATGGTGTTGTCTCAAGGGTTATTGGTTTGTGGAATGGTTTGCCAGCGAACTTTCACCGAAGGATCGCCGAAGGATCACCGAAGGATCGCCGAAACCAGGAAGAGGGCAGAAAGGGGCTGAAGGGGTGCTATAGGTATGTTTCATGGCGTTAGTCCTCCTGTTCGTAGTAATAAGAATAGTCGATACCTTTCATAAACATTTCGCGGCTGTTGATGTCCGACGTTAATGCCGACCTCAGCAGTGCCCTGATTTCAGTGTCGTCCACAACACTCTTGCGCATTGCTTCTAGGTACGTGTTCTTGTCTATCTTGCTCCAATCTACACATTTTTTGAGGGAACGCTTAAACATAAGGTCCAGCCATATGCGAGTGCTTCGCCCATTGCCCTCCATAAAGGGATGCGCTACGTTCATCTCCACGTATTTGCTCACAATCTCGTCGAAAGTGTTTTCTGGCATATTCTCGATATTGCCCAATATCATCGGGAAATAATGACAGTTGGCAAAAGTAAATCCGCCTTTGGAAATATTCTTTGTGCGAAGCTGTCCGGCGAAGTCGTAAAGACCGCCAAAGATATATGCATGAATCTGTTGCAAGCACTTTATGCTGCCGGGTTCCAACTTGCTGAGGAGGCCGCTTTCAAAGAGGTCGTACGCCTTTTTGCGACTCTGCCCGTCGATGGTGTTGTCGCTATACGTGAACCAGTCGAGGAACATGTTGGCACGATTGTTGGGGAAAGATTTGGCCAATAGCATCACCCCTGCGGCATCCAGTACATCTGTCAGTCGTTTCTTGCCGTCGGGTGCATATAATTTCAACTGGTTAGTGACACTAACCAATTGGGGTTGCTCCTTTTTTAGTTTTGTTTTTAGGTACTTCCAGTAGTTGCGGGTCTTCTCGTAGTCGTCTTGTTGATTGAGTGCCCCAACGATGTCAAGTACAGAGAACCACCATTTGCTGGCATCCTCGTCCCACACGGCCCGCACTTCGCGGTCGTTATAGAATCGTATTGATATTTTTTGAGTATCATTCATAGGATAACGGCATAGGTTGTTTGATTAAACTAATTGGAACAGCGACTTGATGAAGCCTTGGCTCTGCTCGTCGAGGGCGCGGATGTCGGCCTCGTTCTCCTCCAGGGTGCGGAGGGGTGCGGGCTTGTAGAAGTATTTGTTGAACGATATCTCGCAGCCTATCTTGGTGGAGGGCAGGTTGATCCATGCGTCGGCCACATAGGGGCGCACCTCGCGATGGAAATAGGCGTAGATGTCTTCCTTGACCGGTATCTTCTCGCTGTCGCGGAGGTCGCTGTCGGTCTCGTATTCCACGAAGGTCTTGCCCTGCCTGGTGTAGCCGTAGTCGGCCAGCACCTCGGTGGCGATGCCGTAGGTAGATTGCAGGGCCTCAATATCCTTGCTGCTGGGCTTGTGCTCCTTCTTGACCACTGGGGCGGCCTCGGGGTCGGTGACCGACATGGCGCGGGCAATGGCGTTGAGGGCAGTACCCTTGACATCGAGTTTCAGCGTCTTGGCTGTGGCGTTGACCTTTTCGATAAAGAGGTTGTAGTCCATAAACATCTCGGTGCCGATGGATTTCATAAGTGCTTGGGCGGCATTCTGCAGTGTGCGGCGTTCTTCCCAAGCCTTTGCGGAGATAAGCTTGGCGAGCTTCTTGTCGGTCATCTTAATTTCCTGCTCGTTGAGGTATTCCTTGATGGCGGGCACCTCGCTTTCGAGACCGGCAAAAACGCGGCTGCCATAGGTCTGGTAGAGCCAGCGGCTCATGTCGAGGTCGGAGCTGTCGAAGAGCATCTCGTCGATCAAGAGTGCGTTGAACTGGCTGCGGAGGCGCAGGGGGCGCTCGATGGTGACATTGTAGTAGCGAAAATCGTCGCCGTCGAAGATTTTGGACACCACCTTCTGCTCGTCGGTGGCTTCCTGCTCCACGAAGTCCATATAGACCTTGAGGATGGCATCGCGGAAGCGGTCGGCGATGGTGCAGTTGCGCGAGCCCTGGTTTTTGCGCAGTTTCTCAAAGGCCTGGGAGGCATCGATGAGCTGCACCTTGCCCTTGCGGTTGGAGGCTTTCTTGTTGGTGAGCAGCCACACATAGGTGCTGATGCCGGTATTGTAGAAGATGTTGTTGGGCAGCTGGATGATGGCATCGACGAGGTCGTTCTCCACCAGATAGCGGCGGATGTTGCTCTCGCCGCTGCCGGCATCGCCGGTGAAGAGCGACGAGCCGTTGTGGATGGAGGCCACGCGGGCACCCTGGGGCTGGTATTCGAGGGGTTTCATCTTGTCCACCTCTTCGAGGATGAAGAGCAGCTGGCCGTCGGATGTACGAGGCGTGCTGTCCAATATTTCTTCTTCGCCAGCAAAGTTGGTCAGGCGCAGTTCAAAGCGACTGTCAAGCAAGGCACCATCGTGGTAGATCTTTTCCTTGTCGGTTTTCCACGACTTGCCGTAGGGAGGATTGGTGAGCATATAGCCGAAAGACTTGTCGGCGAAGGCGTTGTCGGTGATGGTGTTGCCGAGGTGCATTCCGTTCGGGTTTACGCCTTTGATGATGAGGTCGGACTTGCAGATGGCATAGGTCTCGGGGTTGATTTCGGTGCCGGAAAGCTGGATGGCACTGTTTTTGACTCCAATATTCAAAAGATATTCACGACCTTCCGTAAGCATTCCGCCGCTGCCGCAGGCAGGATCGTAGAGGGTGATGATTTTGGGCAGGTTGTCCTTGACGGGTTCGAAGATGAGGTGGGCGAGAAGAGAGATGGCGTCGCGTGGGGTAAAGTGCTCGCCAGCCTCCTCGTTGTTCTCTTCGTTGAAACGACGCAGCAGTTCTTCAAAGACCGTGCCCATCCCGACATTGGTAAGCGCGTGGAGCGGCAATCCGTCGGGGTCGGTGGTATCTCGGTCGGTGAGGTTGATGCGTGGGTCGGTGATGCGCTCGATGATAGAGAGCAGGCGGTCGTTGTCGGCGAGTTTGCGGGCTTTGCTATAGTATTCAAAATTCTTGAGTACGTCACGCACATTCTCGCTAAAGCCATTGAGATATTCAACAAAGTTGTTGTAGAACAAATCGTTGTTATCGGTGGCTTGGGACTTGAGTCGGTTCAGCGTCCATTTGCTGGTGTTGAAGTAGGTGAGTCCCGTGATGTCGGTCAGGATGCCTTCGTCCAGACCGTCCAATCCTCCATTCTCGTTGATCTCTTGCTCCACCGCTTCCTTGGTGGGTTCGAGCAGGGCGTCAAGACGGCGCAACACGACCATGGGGAGAATGACATCACGATACTGTCCGCGAAGGAATACGTCTCTCAATACATCATCGGCAATGTTCCAGATGAGTGAGACTATTTGGCTGTGAGAACTATCCATATCTTTTGTTTGCTTTATGCTTGCTTGATGAAACAACTCAATGTATTAAATTGGAATTTAAACTGTTAGTAACGGTTTGTTGGGCGAAATCAACAAAAGTAGTTGCTCTAAATTATGGTATTGATATAAATATGCAAAGTTACTATTTTTTCTTGATAATGAGAGACTATTTTACATTTAAAAAATTGACAAATGGGTTTTGATTTGTGGGCTTTGTAGAATGAAATTTTATTTGTATTTTTGTATATTTAATTAATTGGGCGTAATACCTTTTAGAAACAATATAAAATAAATAAAAACAATCATTTATGACTACCAACGAAACTCCAGACAAACAACTAAACTTTTTGGAAGAGATTATTGAACGTGACTTGAGCGAGGGCAAGCACAAAAGTATCCTTACCCGTTTCCCTCCCGAACCTAATGGTTATCTGCATATTGGACATGCAAAGTCGATTTGTCTGAATTTCGGTCTGGCGAAGAAATATGGCGGCAAGACCAACTTGCGCTTCGACGATACGAATCCTGTTAAGGAGGACACCGAATATGTGGATGCTATCCAGAACGACATCCGTTGGCTGGGCTTTGAATGGTGCAGCATTCATTATGCTTCGGACTATTTCGACCAGCTTTATGAGTGGGCTTGTGATTTGATCAAGAAGGGCTTGGCATACGTTGACGACCAGACTTTGGAGGAAATCCGCCAAAACCGTGGCACCGTTACGCAGCCTGGCAAGAACAGCCCCTGGCGTGACCGCTCGGTGGAGGAAAACCTCGACTTGTTTGCCAGAATGAAGGCTGGCGAGTTTGAGGACGGCAGCAAGGTTTTGCGTGCCAAGATTGACATGGCGCACCCTAACATGCAATTCCGCGATCCTATCATGTACCGTATTCTTCACGCCGAACACCACCGCACGGGCAACAAGTGGTGCATCTACCCGATGTATGACTACGCCCACGGCGAGAGCGACTCCATCGAGAATATCACACATTCAATCTGTACTTTAGAGTTTGATATCCATCGTCCTCTGTATGATTGGTTTATCGAGCAGTTGGGCATCTTCCCGAGCCATCAGTATGAGTTCGCTCGCCTGAATATCAACTACACCGTGATGAGCAAGCGCAAACTGCTCCAGCTGGTGAAGGAAAACTACGTGAGTGGTTGGGACGACCCGAGAATGCCGACTATCTGCGGTTTCCGTCGTCGTGGTTATACTCCCGAAAGTATCCGCAGCTTCTGCGAACGCATCGGCGTTGCCAAGCGTGACAACATCATTGACTATTCCTTGCTTGAATTCTCTTTGCGTGAGCATTTGAACAAGACGGCACAACGTCGTATGGCGGTGTTGGATCCCGTTAAGGTTGTGATTGACAACTATCCCGAAGGCCAGTGCGAAACTTTGACGGCTGTGAACAATCCCGAAAACCCCGAAGACGGCACCCGTGAGGTTCCCTTTGGTCGCGAACTTTATATTGAGCGTGAGGACTTTATGGAGGATGCTCCCAAGAAATATTTCCGTATGACGATAGGTCGTGAGGTGCGTCTGCGCTATGCCTATTTCGTTACTTGTCAGAGTGTTGAAAAGGACGCTGAGGGCAACATCACCTGCATCCACTGTACCTACGATCCCGCCACTCGTGGCGGCGACGCTCCTGATGGTCGTAAGGTAAAGGGCACAATCCATTGGGTGAGTGCGCATCATGCCGTTGACGCAGAGGTCAGACTGTTTGACCGTCTTTTTGCAACCGAAGCTCCCGACGAGGTTCCCGAAGGCAAGACCTTCTTGGATAACCTGAATCCCGACTCACTCCACGTGTTGCAGGGCTGCAAGCTGGAACCAAGCTTGGCGAATATCGAGAAGCATATCGAGAACGGCGTGGAAGCTCCAGTGCGCTATCAGTTCGAACGCATGGGCTATTTCTGCACCGATCGCGACTCCACGCCCGAACATCTTGTATTCAACCGTTCCTGCACCTTGAAGGACAGCTTCAAAATCAGTGAATAGGAATCTTGACCTTTATATTGACCTTGACTGGTAATTCTAAATTCTATTGACCTTGACTGGTAATTCTAAATTCTAAATTCTAATGTCCCGTCTCTTTCATAGCTCAATGTATGTCTTTGTGATTGCCTTGTTTTTGGCTATCATTGGCGATACTTTGTTGACTACGGGACTCTTTATGGATGGCTTGATCTACTCGAATGTGGCGAACAATATGGCTCATGGCATCGGGTCGTTTTGGCATCCGTCCTACACCTTGACGCAGTTTCCTGAATTCTATGAGCATCCGCCTTTGGCAATGGGACTGCTCAGCTTGTTCTATCGCATTTTTGGTGACGGTATTTGGGTGATGCGGCTCTATTCTATGCTGACGACGGCGCTTACGGCTTGGCTGTTGCTGCGATTGTGGAAACAACTGGGCTTTGAAATGCGTATGGGATGGTTGCCGCTTTTGATGTGGACGCTGGTCCCCGCCGTGACGCTCAACTCGCACGAAAACATGCTGGAATGTACGATGGCGGTGTTTGTGGTGGAGGCGGTGTTGCTGATTTTGCGAGGTGGCACATGGCGAATGCTGCTGGCTGGCGTGATGCTCGTGGCGGCATTCTTGACCAAAGGGTTCACCGGGCTCTATCCGTTGGCGTTGCCTTTCATCCTTTGTATTACGCGTCCGCGTGACAACGCTTTTACCCGTTCTCGCGCCCATGCAATCCATGTCGCGGGATATAATACCATTCTGATTCTGATTGGTATGGCTGTCTCTTTTGGCTTGGTTTGTCTGATGCCTGGATCGTGGGATTTCCTCACGAACTATTTTAAGATTCAGGTGGTGGGGACCATCAACGATCCTGTGGTAACGACCCGATGGTGGATTGTGCGCAAGTTCTTTGAAGAGACGTTGATTTTGTGGGCTTTGGTAATTGTGGGCTTTGTGCTTGAACTGCGTCGTTGCAAGTCAGACCCCATGGCAGTGCCAAATTTGCCGCAACTGCCGCTGCTTTTGCTCACTCTTTGCGGTGTGCTTCCTATCATGGTTAGCATGAAGCAGCGTGATTTCTACATTCTTACCGTCTATCCATTCTTTGCTGTGGCTGTGGCTGCCGGTTTGAACGACATGATTGCCAAATGGTGTGCAAAAGTGAACAAGTTGGCGTGTGGCATCGTTGTTGGGTGCGCCGTAGCATTGTCGGTCTTTGCCATTGTGTTCAATGCTGTGCATTATGGCAAGCCTGGCAGGGATGTCGCGCTCCAAAATGATATGGAATTGGTGCTTCCCTATCTGCAAGAAGACGAACTTGTTAGCGTTGGACAGGCTGACTATGACCATTATCGTTTGCATGGCTACTATTGGCGTGCCGCAAGAGTCTCTCTGACCAACGAAATAGGCAACAAACACCTCTTGTTGGGCGACGAATCGCAATATGAGGCATTGGGTCTTGACACGTTGTATGCGCCTATCGAATTGAATACGACGCAGTACAAGTTGTATGAATTAAAAATTAAGAATTAATAGTGAAGTGTGTTGTACTACTAATTACTTTGAAAATAATCATCTAAAACTATAATTACATGAAGATTTCTTACAAATGGCTCAAGGAATATGTTGACACCGAGCTGACTCCCGAAGAACTTGACGATTTGTTGACTTTTAGCGGTCTTGAAATAGAAGGTATTGAGAAGGTTGAGACCATCAAAGGCGGTCTGGAACATGTGGTAATTGCCCAGGTGCTTACCTGCGCTCCTCATCCCGATTCGGACCATCTCCATATCACTACCGTTGATGTGGGTGGCGACCGTCCTCTGGACATCGTTTGTGGTGCTCCCAATGTGGCTGCTGGTCAGAAGGTTGTCTGCGCCCAGATTGGCACCAAAATCTATACTTCCGATACCGAGTTTTATGAAATCAAGAAAGGCAAGTTGCGTGGCGCAGTGAGCGAAGGTATGCTGTGCGCTGCCGACGAGTTGCAGCTGGGCAACAGCCATGATGGCATTATGGTGCTTCCCGATGATGCACCCGTTGGAATGCCCGCCAAAGAGTATTTTCATGTTGAAGAGGACTACACCCTCGAGGTTGCCATTACCGCCAACCGTAGCGACGCTACCAGCCATATCGGCGTGGCTCGCGACGTGGTGGCTGTATTGAATACCCGCAACGGCAAGAATCTTCATATCAATTGGCCCGAAGTGGCTGAGCTGAAATCTGTAAACAAAGCCAAACCCATCCAAGTGCGTGTGGAAGCGCCCGAACTCTGTCCCAGATATACGGGTCTCACCATCCGCAACGTGAAGGTGCAGGAATCGCCCGACTGGTTGCAGAACAAACTCCGCACAGTGGGAATCCGTCCTATTAATAATGTAGTAGATGTGACCAATTTCGTGCTGATGGAGGTTGGCCAGCCTATGCACGCTTTTGATGCCGACATGATTGACGGCGGTCAGGTCGTGGTGAAATGTCTGCCTCAGAATACGCCTTTTGTAACCCTCGACGGCGTGGAACGCAAGCTCGACGCTCGCGACCTAATGATTTGCAACGAGAAAGAGGGCATGTGCATTGCTGGTGTGTTTGGTGGCGAGAAGAGTGGCGTAACGATGAACACCACCAATGTATTCCTTGAAAGTGCCTATTTCAATCCCGTAAGCATCCGTAAAACTTCCAAGCGTCATGGCCTAAAGACCGACGCAAGTTTCCGCTACGAGCGTGGCTGCGACCCCAACATCACTGTTTGGGCTATCCGTCGTGCCGCTTTGCTTATCCAGCAGTTGGCAGGAGGTGAGATTTGTGGCGACATGATTGACCTCTATCCAAAGCCTATCGAGCGTGCTGAAGTGGAAATCAACTTTCGCCGCGTGTTCGACCTCATCGGCAAGGAAATCCCGATGGAGGCTGTCCGCACCGCTCTTACCTCACTCGACATAGAAATTGTAAAGGAAGACAATGAAGGCATGCTGCTCCGCATTCCTTCCTGCAAGGTGGATGTGTATAGGGAATGTGATGTGGTTGAGGAAATCATGCGTATCTATGGTTACAACAATATCACTTTCGACGAGCGCCTTTCCAGTTGCCTTTCTTATGGCAAGAAACCCAATCCGCGCAAGCTCCAGAACATCGTTTCCGACTATCTCACCAACAATGGTTTCAGCGAAATAATGAACAATTCGCTCACCAAGGCGGAATACTACGAAGGCAACAAAGACTTTGCTGCAGAGGCTTGTGTCAACATTCTCAATCCATTGAGCAAAGAACTTAACGTGATGCGTCAGACTTTGCTTTACTGCGGTATGGAATGCATCGTGCGCAACCTCAACTATAAGATTCGCGACCAGAAACTTTATGAGTTTGGACGTTCTTATCACAAGAACAATGTCGAGAATCCTACAGGCGAGACGATTGCCGTTACTAAGAAATATTCCGAGGTGCAGCACCTCTCCATCTTTATGACGGGAGCGCAGATGACTGAAAGTTGGAAGATAAAGTCTGAGGATACCGATTTTTATTACCTCAAATGTCATGTCTTGAACATTCTCAATCGTATGCGTGTCAATATGTCTCGCATTCAGATTGTTCCCGCAACGGAACATTACTATGCCGAAGGTCTCGACCTCGTGTTCCGCGACAGCAAGAAACAGATTGCTTCTCTTGGCCGTCTGGGCAAGGAGACCCTCAAACTCATGGACTGCAAGCAGGAGGTATTCTATGCCGACATCAACTGGGATTTGGTGCTCAAGACCTATCCCGACAAGGAAGTTACCTACACTGAAATTGCCAAGTTCCCAGAAGTGCGTCGCGACCTTGCTTTGCTTATCGACCAGAAAGTCACCTTCGCTGAAATCGAGCAGGTGGCATACAATACCGAGAAGAAACTCCTCCGTCGCGTGTCGCTTTTCGATGTCTATGAAGGCAAGGGTGTGGCTGAAGGCAAGAAGTCCTACGCCGTCAGTTTCATTCTTCAAGACAAGGACAAGACCCTCAACGACAAGCAGATTGAGGCCGTCATGGCGAAGTTGCAGAAGAACCTCGAAAACCAGCTCGGCGCACAGATAAGGTAATGTGACCAATGAATGGTGAATAGAAACTCATTCTCAATTCTCAATTTGATAAGTTCACAATAACTCATGGCTCCTCTTCTTGAAAAATATGATGTAAAAGTCCTTCTTGCTCTCAACCAAGCGTTGCAGGGCGACAAGGATTTTTTCCGTTTTCTCATCGAAGGGGGCTTTCCCGAACTTGCCGCTTTCTGCAGTGCCGTTTGGGCGAACGAAGAGGCTATGATGTGGCTCTTCAAAAACGAGTTGCCGCACTATGCCATTCTAAGCAATGCCATCGATGGTGAAGAAGAGGCTCTGGAGTGGATTAAGAAAAGTTGCACCGAGGTCAACTACATCTTTGCGCTTGCTTGTCGTGAAGACCAAGGGGCCTTGATGTGGCTGCACAAGAAAAAACTTGCCATATTCATCATGCTTGCAGAATCGGTTCACAAGATTCTTGACCTTCAAGCCACTGAAAATGCGGGGCCTTACGTGATGCATTTTGGCGGGGACTACCGTGTTACGGAAGAGATGACTGCTTGGCTCAAGGCAAAACAAGAGAAACAAAATGAGCAAAATGCTGACGAGAGCAGTCACCAATAATTGAAAAAACGAAAAACCAATCATCTGAAATGATAAAGAATAACAACAAGAAGTCGTTCTCTTCGAGAGAATCTTCTTCCAGAGCGCAGTCCGGCGCACCGAAAAGAGGTGGTGCCGATCGTAGAAAATCCAACGACGAGAAGCCAAGAACTCGCAAATCCCGTAACTTTGACGATGCAGAGGGTGACTATCAAGAAAAGCCACGTCCTCGCAAGTTCCGAGACAGCGACAAGAGCGAAGGCAATCGCAAGTTCAGCAAGCCTGAACGTAAGGGTGGGGAAGAGGATGCTCGTCCACGTCGCAAAAACTTCAAGGACAATGACGACCACCGCAGAGGTCAGCGTCGTGACAATTTCAAGGATGGCGATGCACCACGTCGTGACAGTTTTAAGTCTCGTAACTCAAAGTATAAGTCTCGTCACACCGAGGAGCAGGATGTTGAACTGCATCAGCAATCTACTACCAAGTCCAGCTCTCGTCATTCCGAGACTGTCCGCTTGAACAAGTATATCGCCAATGCCGGCATCTGCTCTCGCCGCGAAGCCGACGTGCTGATTGCTGCCGGCAGCGTCAAGGTAAATGGAGAAGTGATGACTCAGATGGGTTATCAAGTCAAGCCTGGTGACGTTGTCTCTTATGGTGGCGAAACGCTCCGTAGCGAGACAAAACGTTATTTCTTGCTCAACAAACCCAAGGGATTTATCACTACGCTCGATGACCCGCAGGAACGCCAGACTGTGATGATGCTTATGGACGGTGCTTGCTCGGAACGCATCTATCCTGTTGGTCGTCTCGACCGCAATACTACTGGTTTGCTGCTCTTCACCAACGATGGCGAACTTGCCAAGAAACTCACCCATCCCTCTACGCAAGTCTATAAGATTTATCAGGTTGAGCTCAACAAACCTGTCACCAAAGATGATATGCGTCAGATGCTCGAAGGCATTGAGTTGGAGGACGGTCCTATCCATGTAGATGATGTTCAGTATGTTGAATCAGCCAACGACCGCCGTGTGGTTGGCGTTGAACTCCACTCAGGCCGCAACCGTATCGTCCGCCGTATCTTCGAACACCTGGGCTACGATGTCCACAAGCTCGACCGTGTAGTCTTTGCAGGACTTACCAAGAAAGACCTTCCCCGTGGCCGCTACCGTGAGCTAACCCCCAAGGAAGTCGGCTTTTTGAAGATGATATAAGTCGTTCGTACAAAGAGACAATAACAACAAAAGCCACTCCTTGATGGGGTGGCTTTCTGTTTGTTGCAATAATCTTGGAGATTATTTAGCAGCGGCTTGGGTAGCGGTGATGGAGACTACATTTACGATGTCTTCAACGCTGCAGCCACGGCTTAAGTCGTTGATAGGCGCTGCCATACCTTGCATGATGGGACCTACGGCCTCGGCACCAGCGAGACGCTGAACGAGTTTGTAGCAGATATTGCCGCTCTGGAGGTCGGGGAATACCAATACGTTGGCACGACCTGCGATGTCGCTATTGGGAGCCTTGCTGGCACCAACCTTGGCAACGATAGCTGCATCGGCTTGGAGTTCGCCGTCGAGTTTTACGTTGGGGTCAAGTTCATGAGCTACGCGGGTGGCTTCGATTACTTTGTCCACGAGTTCGTGCTTGGCGCTGCCCTTGGTGCTGAAGCTGAGTATGGCTACGCGAGGTTCTTCGAAACCTGCGATGGCTTTGGCGGTCTGTGCGGAAACAACGGCAATCTGACCAAGTTCCTCGGCAGTGGGGCAAGGCGTAGCGGCGCAGTCTGCGAAGACGAACATGCCATTCTCACCGTAGGTCTGCTCTTTCAAAATCATGATGAAAGCACCAGAAACGACAGATACGCCGGGGAGGGTCTTTACGATTTGGAAAGCGGGACGCAAAACGTCACCGGTAGCGTTCTTTGCACCAGCAACTTCACCGTCGGCATCGCCGTTCTTGATAAGCAAGCAAGCGAGGTAGAGAGGATCTTCAACCAGTTTCATGGCCTCGTCCATCTGCATGCCTTTCTTTTTGCGGATTTCGCAGAGCATCTGAGCGTAGTATTCCTTCTTGGCGTTGCTTACGGGGTCGATGATGGTGGCTTTGTCGATGTTTTGCAAGCCCCATTCAGCGGAGAGTTTCTTGATTTCTGCCTCGTTGCCCAAAAGAATAATCTGTGCGATACCTTCCTTGAGAATGATGTCGGCTGCCTTGAGGGTTCTTTCTTCAGTGCCTTCTGCCAAAACGATGCGTTTGTTGGCGGCTCTCGCTTTTGCGCGAATTTGTTCAATAAGTGTCATAATGTTATAAATTAAATATTTGTGTTGCTATAGATTAATCAAAGAACTTCCAAACCACACCATAATAAATGCCGAAGTTGATGCCTGGATTGTGGGGCAGCAACATATAATGGGCTTCGGGTTCCCAGATGCTGTTGAGATGACCGACTTTGGCGTAGATAGAGGCGTGTTTGATTTGCAGGTCGATGAACACATCCGCCCAGATGTAGTTGCCTACGCGTACATCGTCTTGATGGAAGAATGCTCCCGCCTCGGGACTGTAGGCGTCGGCATAGAAAAGCGTATGGTAGCGGATGTCCACTCCAAACTGTGCACGAAGTGCACGCTTGAATAAATAGATATTGGTATAGAGAGAGTTCTTGCTGGCAAACAATGGCACACGCATTTGCTGCTCATCTGTAGCGTACTGCACCATCTGTTGCATGTCGTAGTGGAGCCAGCCCCACAACTCAAGATTCATGTTGAGTCGTGCCTGGAAGAGCCAGAATGCATCTGTTCCTTGCACTGAGGTCAGGGTGGAGGTGTCACCTTCCAGCCAAACGTGGTTGGAAATTTGCTGCGCGGTGGCTACAAGATTGAAACGCTTAGTCCTATTGACATTCAGTTCCAGTTGTTTGACGCCAATTTTCTTCAAGTCGGCATTGTCCCAGCTTCGACCGTTGCTGTTGTAGTGATAGTAAAAATAGTCGGGAGCATGTGCTTGTAGTTTTGCAGATATGTCGAAGGCTGTTAGGCTGTCGAGCTGCACATGGAAATTGGCTCCGAGGTTGTAGTCACCGTTGGTGTAGTTGCCGCTGCTCACCTCTTCCACATTCGCCGAGAGCGAAGCCTTGCCCATTTTCAGTAAGATGTCGGCAAAGAGACTCGTGTTGAAAAAGTCGAAACTGTTTATCCCGTTTTCATTTATGTGAATCAGTTCGGGCTTGATGCCGCCTCTCACCTTGACAGGGTTGTGCCATCGGTAATCGGTGTAGGCGTCATTCGTCCAGAAAAACTCGCCCGTATAGCGGAAAGTAGTGGTGGAGTCGATGAATTTGCGAGAACTGCGCTGCATGCCCGCATTGAAACCTATCACACCAGGATTGAAGATATGAGGGTCTTGAGGCACGAGCGTATCATTGTGGAATGTAGTGTCGAGCTTAAGGTTGTTAGAGTCAGATACTTGCACCAATATGCGCTCTTTCACAATGGTGGTCTGTCGAACGAAGTTGTAGCTTTGGTGAGTGAAAAGATCAAGAGTGTTAAACAGGCTTCCTCCTTGACTAAAACGCACAGGTATTCCGGCAAAGTTGTTCTGCAGACGTTGGGTGAAGAGTGCATCGTCGAGAATACCACCATTTTCGTCTAGTCGCAGTTTTTGCCAGATGACTCCAGCGTAGAGTTGGTAGCGAGAATCAAGAGAATAGTAGTTGGTCGTTACGTCTAGATAGTGGCTCAGCACATCGGAGTTGCTGTAGATGCCTTCGGGATTGATGAGGTGGTAGTCTAAGGCGATGTTCCATCGAGGCGTAATATTCTGGGTATGAGTTACATTGACTTGATAGGCTCGCTTGAGGGAACTCTGATATCCCAACGAGGTGAAGGGAGTCTGCGTTTGATAGAAATTCACGTTGTCGGGGCGTTTGGCGTAACCTGCGTTGATGTCGGGTTGGTAACTCCACCTTAGTGGTTTTGCCATTTTTGGGAAAATGGATATGTGGGATTGTCCTACTAATCCTCTCGAAAGATAAAAGTCTCCATTCAGCGCTTCCAGCGGGTCGTGATATTGCAATCCCGCAGGGTTGAGCGTTGGGTGGTTGATGTGCTGTATTTTGACTTGTACGGGTTCTAGATTGAACTGGTACACCTTCCCTTTCAGTACACTATCAGGCTCTTCTTTGTCAAATACAATCCCCTTCAGCTGTTGGTCGTCGGTCGAGTCGGGCGTCTGCGCCCAAGTCATGCCAACTAACAACAGCAAGCAGAAGAACAAGAGAGTGCTTTTCCGCCCGTGAATTGTAAACTGTAATCTATGAACTGACAAATGAATTCTCGAATTACTGGTTGTCCTGCAAGAAACGTTCTACGTCCATGCCGGCCACGCAGCCTTTTCCGGCAGCCACGATGGCTTGGCGGTAATGGGGATCGCAAACGTCGCCAGCGGCGAATACGCCGGGAACGCTGGTTGCGCTGCTGGGATTCTGGACTTTGATGTAACCTTGTTCGTCCAATTCCAATTGTCCTTTCAGAAAATCGGTGTTGGGTTTGTGTCCGATGGCTACGAAAACACCTGAGAGATCGAGGTGCTCAATGGTGTCGGTCTTGAGATTTTCCAAATCCACACCAGTTACGCCATCAAGGTCGTTGCCAATGATTTCGTGAATTTTATGGCTCCAAACAATTTCAATCTTGGGGTTGTTCATCACCTTGGCTTGCATGGCTTTGGAAGCCCTCATTTGGTCGCGGCGGTGAATAAGATATACTTTGTTGCAGAGCGTGGAAAGGTACATGGCTTCTTCGCATCCTGTATCGCCGCCGCCAATCACGCATACATCAAGTCCTTTGTAGAAGAATCCATCGCAGGTGGCGCAAGCGGAAACGCCTTGTCCGTAGAAACGTTTCTCGCTGGGTATGCCCATCCAGTTGGCGGAAGCTCCCGTGGCTACGATGATTGTCTCTGCCTCGATTTCGTTGTTGAAGTCGTCAACGCAGATAAATGGGCGTTTTGAGAGGTCAACGCTGATGATGCTGCCTGTGCGACATTCGGTGCCGAAACGACGTGCTTGCTTTCGCAGATCAAGCATCATGTTAGGACCAGAAATGCCTTCCGGATAGCCTGGAAAATTCTCGATTTCGGTGGTGATGGTGAGTTGTCCGCCGACTTGCATGCCCTCGTATAGCAAGGGGTGAAGGTCTGCGCGTGCGGTGTAGATTCCTGCGGTGTAACCTGCTGGGCCAGATCCGATAATTAAGCAACGAGTGTGTTCCATATAACAATATTTTTATGATTCGTAAATTCAAAAATCAATTTGCAAATTTACGAAAAAAATAGGGAATAGTAAAATAGAGTTTTGGACAAGATTTGCGATTGAAAAAAGACAATTCTGAGCGACGTGTGTCAGTGGTTTTGAGGCAATCAATTGCCATTACCTTAATTCCACTATCTCATTCCATTGCGTAGTGTAACAAGGACTTCGATGTTCGTGTTTTAATACATCGTTGAATTTCTGTGACTTTGGCAGGTTCGGACTATGAGGGAATTGTTGTGAGCCTAAAACAATCGTTTCGCTGCCTTCTATTCGGTTTATCTTGTCCATCACTTTGTCCAGCTGTTTCATTCGTTCGTAGTTGCTTGCGCTAAAATCTATCAAGTTGGTCTGTATGCCAGCACCTTGCTCTGTACTTGATACAACGACACCCGCACGTTTGAATTGAAACCCTTTCTGCCACATCTTTTCAAGACATTCTTCTGCGGCTTGCGTGATGTGGATTGAAGAGTCGGTAGGGGTGAGGAGTCGTTTCTCGAAATAGTTGCTATATTGTGGAAGGTCGTTACGAAATCGGTTGGTATCGATGAATACGCCGACAGTGGTTGCGAAGGTGTTTTGACGGCGCAACTTGGCGGCGCAGCGGGTTGCATAGTTTGCCACATAGGTGCGAAGCGTGTCGAGGTCGCTTATCATGCCGTCGAAACTGCGACTTACGCAGATACTCTTTTTACCGGCTGGTTTCTCTGTTGGTACGGCATCTTCTCCGTTGAGTTCCTTCCATGAGCGGAGGGTGGGCAATGAGAATGTGGACTGTATCCATTCTTTGCTGCGGCAGGCAAGGTCGTAGGCCATGGTGATGTCCATCGCGGCAAGACGTGCTGAGAGTTTTCGGCCAATGCCCCATACCTCGCCGACGGGAAACTGCTTCAATGCTTTTATGCGGCGTTCGTCGCTGTCCACCACGCAACAATGCTTGTAGCCTGAATAGTGTTTGGCAAAGTGGGACGCCATTTTTGCGAGGGTTTTGTTGGCTGCGATGCCGATGCTTACGGGCATTCCCGTCGAGCGTCGTATTTCCTGGTGCAGCGCTTCTCCCCATGATTTCAGCTCGTCGGCGGATTTGTTGTTCAATATCAGAAAAGCCTCGTCGATGGAATATCGTATGAAATGCGGCGACTGCCGTTTCACAATGGACATAACGCGGTCGGTCATGTCGCCGTAAAGTTCGTAGTTGCTTGAAAATGCAACAATCCTGTCGCCATACTGCTCTTTCATCTTGTAGTATGGCATGCCCATTTTAACACCCATGGCTTTTGCCTCGTTGGAGCGAGCCACCACGCAGCCGTCGTTGTTCGACAATACCACAACGGGCTGGTTGCGCAAATCGGGGCGGAACACCCTTTCGCACGACACGAAACAGTTGTCGCAATCAATTACGGCGTAGTATGTGGAATAATTGTGAATGGGATTCCTAATATTGGGTTCGAATAAATCTTATCGCTTACACCTTGAAACTCTTTATCACATATACCACCACGCCCCAGACTTCAAAGTCGTCGTTTCCGTTGATTCTAATTACGGGGTATTTTTCGTTGGCGGGCTTTAGCTCAATATAGCCTTCCGACTTGTGGGTGGTGTCGAGGTATTTGATGGTGAACTCGTTGTTGACGTATGCCACTACGACTGATCCGTTCTTGGGTTCGCGCGCCTTGTCGATTACTGCTATGTCGCCGTCGGAGATTCCCGCGTCAATCATCGAATCGCCTTTGACGCGACCGTAGAATGTGGATTCGGGGTGCTGAATCAGGTCTCTGTTGAAGTCGAGTCCACTGTTTTGCCACTCTTCGGCTGGACTCGGAAATCCGGCGCGGATTTCCGGAGCGAAGGACAATTCTTGCTCCTGGTCGAAAAGACTTTCTCCATTGATGTCAATGTTGTCCATTGTCAATTATCTTCTCGTTCTGCGTTGAAAGAAGATGATGAGCAACGCCATAAGCACCACCATGGCGCTGAGAATGATCCAAAACGACCTTGTGTTTGTGACGAAAGGAAACTCTACGTTCATTCCAAAGAGACCTGTGACCACTGTCAAGGGGAGCATGATGGTGCTGAAATAGGTAAGCACCTTCATGATTTCGTTTGTTTTGTTGGCCTGCAACGAATCGAATGTCTTGGAGAGACCTTCGATCAATTCGCCGTAATCTTCAATAGAGTCAAACATCTTCTGGTATTGGTCCAAGATGTTGCCCCAGTAGTCTTCCATGTCCATTTGCTCGGGATCCACGAATCCTCGCACGCCGCCGCTCTCGAACATATGTAGCACGCGCAATTGCGGCTTGAAGGTTGTGTTCAGCAGAATGATGTTGCGTCGTGTGATGGAAATCAACTCGATGATGCTTCGTGCTTTCTTGTTGAAAATGTCGTAGTTGATAAGGTCCACTTCGGCGCCCACGCGCATGATGAGCGTGTATGTCTCAACCATCAGTCGGTCCAGGATATGGTAGAGCAGTAGGTCGCTCGACGAAAGTTTCTCCATTGCGTCCTCGTCTTTGCTCAACAAGTCTTCTTTCAGGTCATCGAAGAACTTTTTCACCACCCAGTGCGATTTGCCAATGGTAATGATGTAGTCTTTGCCCCAGAATATCTTTACCTCTCGGATACGGATAAACTTGTTTCCTTTGTCGAAATAGGGAAAATGAAGAATGAGGAAATAATAGTCGTCGTACTCGTCGATCTTAGGACGCTGGTTGGTGCCACGACAGTCTTCGATGTCTAAGGGGTGGAATTTGTATTCTTCCAATAGGTAGCGGTAATCCTCCTCGCTCGGATTCGTGATATGTTGCCATTTCAAAGACTCATGCTGAATAGTCTCTATCATGGGGTCCCCCTTTCTTTTTTAGTCGATCACTGTGGTGGTCAAGATTCTACATTCGAGTAACGGTTTTGTTTGAATTTGCAAAGATACGAAAAAAATGTGAATGTTGGATTTCTTCTTGTCAAAATCGAATTTCATCGGTGCGTTATTTCGCTAATTGCCGTATCGTTGCAATCTTGAGCTGGCTGACGAAAAGGAATTGTGGCAGATGAATACTTTCTTCGGAATATTAGAAAATCTCAATCTTTTTTCGGCGGTTTCCCTTGTCGTTTTTTCCATCTGCCAAAACATCTTCAACAGCTGGCAGATGTGGCGTTATCAGAAAAAAGCGACAAACAAAGAGGTCGCCTAAATATTTAGGCGACCTCTTTATCTATCATGCTCTGCGTGCAGAGCGGGCAATTGCTATCAGTCGAGTTGCATTTCCTGAAGGAACTTCACGCTGGCGTGGATGTGCTTGTACATCACTTCGTCGATATCTACAAAGTTGACGACCTTGCGGTAGTCGGCAACCAACTTTTCGATGAAGGGACTACTCTTCAAAGGACGACGGAATTCCAAAGCCTGTGCGGCATTGAAAATCTCGATGCCCAACACGCGTTCGGTGTTCTCCATCACGCGGTAGCACTTGGTGGCAGCGTTGCCACCCATACTCACGAGGTCTTCCTGGTTCTGGCTGCTGGGAATGCTGTCAACGCTGCAAGGTGTGCAGAGCTGCTTGCTTTGGCTTACGATGGCTGCCGCAGCATACTGAGGAATCATGAAACCGCTGTTCAAACCAGGCTTGGCAACGAGGAAGCTGGGCAGACCGCGCTTGGCGTCGATAAGCTGATAGGTACGGCGTTCGCTGATGCTGCCGAGCTCGGCGACGGCGATAGCGAGGAAATCCAAAACCATAGCCATTGGTTCGCCATGGAAGTGACCGCCTGAAATGACGAGATCCTCGTCGGGCAATACGATGGGATTGTCGGTGGTGGAGTTGATTTCGGTCTCGATTACGGAAGCAACGTAGGCGATGGTGTCTTTGGCGGCGCCGTGGACCTGAGGAGCGCAACGGAAGCTATAAGGATCCTGGACGTGCTCTTTGTGGCGCTTGATGATTTCGCTGCCATCGGTGTAATTGCGGACGGCTTCGGCAGTCTGGAGCTGACCCTTGTGGGGTCGAACCATGTGGAGCGATTCGAAGAAAGGCTCGATACGACCGTCGAAAGCGTCGAGGCTGAGTGAGAGAATCATGTCGGCCTGACGGCTGAGACGTTGCGCCTTGAGGATGCACCAAGTGCCGTAGGCACTCATGAACTGGGTACCGTTGAGCAGTGCGAGACCTTCCTTGCTCTGGAGGGTGATGGGTTCCCAACCTTTTTCGGCATAGACCTCCTTGACATCGCAGCGGCGTCCTTTGTAATAGACGTCACCCATGCCGAGGATGGCAGGAAGCATCAAGTTGGCGAGCGGGCAGAGGTCGCCGCTGGCGCCGAGGCTGCCTTGCTGATAGACCACGGGCAAGATGTCGTTGTTGAAACAGTCAACAAGACGTTGGGCGGTCTGGAGCTGAACTCCGCTATATCCAAAGCAGAAATTCTGCACCTTGAGCAGGAGCATGAGTTTTACAACCTCTTGGGGAACTTCGTCGCCTACGCCGCAGGCGTGGCTCATGACGAGGTTTTTCTGGAGCTGGCTGAGCTGCTCCTTGCTGATGGAAATGTTGCAGAGCGAACCGAAACCAGTGGTTACACCGTAGATGGGCTCTTTCTGGGTCTCCATCTTTTTGTTAAGATAATTGCGGCATTTGTTGATGCGCGCTATTGCATCTTCGCTCAGGGCGATATCCATCTTTTGGTCGATGATTTCCTGTACGCGAGCGAGAGTGAGGCGTTCTGATGAAATATAGTGGGTCATGATAATTTAGAGTTAAGAGTTAGGTGTTATTTCAGCAGTTCGGCTGCTTTCTTAGCGATGTCGTCGTCAACGAGGATGCGGCCGCAATGCTCGCATACGATGACTTTCTTGTGCATCTTGATTTCGGTCTGGCGTTGGGGCGGAATCTTGCTGAAACAGCCACCGCAAGCGTCACGGTCGATGGTTACTACTGCAAGACCGTTGCGGGCGGCTTTGCGGATGCGCTTGTAACCCGAAAGGTAGCGTTCGTCGATGTATTGTTCCTGCTCTTTCGATTTTGACAAGAGGCGTTCTTCGTCCTTTTCGGTTTCCTTGATAATGTCTTCCAGTTCGTCTTTCTTGATATTAAGTTCGTTCTGACGGTTGGAAAGCAAAAGATTGGCGGCTTCGATACGTTGGTTCAACTCCTTGATGCTTGCGTTGTCCTCACGGTTCTTGCGTTCGCAAAGTTGGATTTCCAAACCCTGGAATTCAATTTCCTTGTTGAGGGACTCGTATTCGCGGTTGTTGCGAACGTTGTCTTGCTGCTTCTCGTAGTTTTTGATCATGGCATTGTGCTCCTCAATTTCTGCGTTGCGAGCCTTGATGCTGCTTTCCTTGAGATTGATATCGTTGGTGAAGTTTTCGATACGAGTCTGCAAACCTGCAATTTCATCTTCGAGATCCTGGATAGACTGAGGCAACTCGCCGCGGATGATTCTGATTTTGTCGATCTCGGAATCCACACGCTGCAAGGTGTAAAGTGCTACCAATCGCTTTTCGATGGCAATATCAACATCGAGGATATGCTGGTTCTCGGTGATGGGTTGTTCTAAGGTTTCGTTCTCTTGTGAGGTTGTAGCTTTTTTTGCCATTTTTAATATATTTTATTGTACAATAATCAAATATAACGAACATAGCCGTTGTCTTCGGCCGCTATAAAACAGGCAAAGTTACTAAAATTTTTCGAAATAATAGAATAAATTAATTCTTTAGAGAATTGTTCGCTCTCGTAATGACCGATGTCGGCGAGAACTATGCGGTTTTCGGCATGTTGGAAATCGTGGTATTTGAGGTCACCTGTCAAGAAAACATCGGCTTTGGCGGCAATGGCATCGGAAATGAGAAAACTGCCTGCGCCTCCGCAGATGGCGATGCGTTGCACCTTGGTGTGGCAGGGGTTGCTGATGCGGAGTGTGGCAAGTCCTAAAGTCTGCTTGACATTGTTCCAAAAGTCCTCGGTAGCAATGCTTTGAGGCAACATGCCCACCATGCCGGCACCCACTTCGGGGTCGCCGTTGAAGGGCTTCAGAATGTGACAATCTGTCAGTCCGAGCTTCTGCGCCAATATGCCATTCACGCCGTCCTTGAGGTTGTCGAGGTTGGTGTGTGCTGCATAGACGCAGATTTGGTGCTGCGCCATTTTGAAGATCATTCTGCCGACGGTGTTGTTGGTCGTGATGCGTTTGATGCCACTGAAAATGAAGGGATGGTGTGTGACGATGAGGTTGCACTGCTTGGCGACGGCCTCGTCGATGACTTCGGGTGTGAGGTCGAGCGCCACCATCACGCCGCGAATTTCTTGCTGAGGGTTGCCGAAAAGAAACCCGGCGTTGTCGTAGTCTTCTTGATATTCAGGGTGAAAAGTAGCGTCAAGAAATGAAACGATTTCTGCTATTTTCATGAGGAAAAATGTTAATGGGTTGTCGAAATTCTATTGAATCTGTCAATCGAATAAAAAAAGGAAGTCCTGCGACTTCCTTTTTTCGTTGACCATTAGGGTATTAATACATTCCACCCATGCCGCCCATACCAGGATTGCCAGCGGGCATCGGGGGTTCGGGTTCCTTGATGTCGCAGAGCACGCACTCAGTGGTGAGCAACATACCAGCGATGGAAGCTGCGTTCTCCAATGCTACACGGGTAACCTTGGCGGGATCGATAACGCCGCTCTGGAAGAGGTTCTCGAACTTCTCGGCACGTGCATTGTAGCCGTAGTCGGCTTTGCCCTTCTTGACTTCGTTGACGATAACGCTGCCTTCAAGACCTGCGTTGGCGACAATCATGCGGAGGGGCTCTTCAACGGCGCGACGGATGATTTCGATACCGAGTTTCTCGTCTTCGTTCTCGGGCTTAACGGCATCGAGTTTCTCGATGGCGCGGATAAGTGCGGTGCCGCCGCCGGGGATGATGCCTTCTTCAACGGCTGCGCGGGTTGCGTGCAAAGCGTCGTCGAAGCGGTCTTTCTTTTCTTTCATCTCAACCTCGGAAGCTGCGCCAACATAGATGACTGCTACGCCGCCGGCGAGCTTGGCAAGACGTTCCTGCAGTTTCTCACGGTCGTAGTCGCTGGTGGTCTTTTCAATCTGAGCCTTGATCTGGCCTACGCGAGCCTTGATCATCTCTGCGTCGCCCTTGCCGCTAACGATGGTGGTGTTGTCCTTGTCGATGCTGACTTTCTCGCTCTGGCCGAGCATGCTGAGGTCGGCGTCTTCAAGTTTGTAGCCTTTTTCTTCGCTGATGACGGTACCACCTGTGAGGATGGCGATGTCTTCGAGCATTTCCTTGCGACGGTCGCCAAAGCCAGGAGCCTTTACTGCGGCAATCTTCAGGCTGCCACGGAGGCGGTTGACTACGAGGGTTGCGAGGGCCTCGCTCTCAACGTCTTCGGCGATGATGAGCATAGGACGTCCGGTGTTGACAACCTTTTCGAGTACGGGAAGAAGGTCTTTCATGGTGCTGATCTTCTTGTCGTAGATAAGGATATAAGGATTGTCGTAGGTGCATTCCATCTTCTCGGTGTCGGTTACGAAATAGGGGCTGATGTAGCCG
>JAZLKZ010000048.1:0-3501 GCA_045597845.1 Bacteroidales bacterium
AATCATTTTTCCAAAATCACTTTGAGACAAAAAGGAAAGAGACCAAATCAATAGATTTGGTCTCTTTTTGTTGTCCAACCAGGACTCGAACCTAGACTGGCTGATCCAGAGTCAGATGTGCTACCATTACACCATTGGACAAGGTTTCGTTCTCTCGAAAACGATTGCAAAAATACGACTTTTTCCAAAAACGACAAAATTTATTTTCATTTTTTTCATTTTTCGCTATTGCACAACATCTTGCACATGGCATAAAATCAAAATTGTTTTATACTACACCTATGGTTGACATGGGGAAAATACATTTCTGCAAGGCAAAATCTACCATCTCATTTGATTGAAATCCGACCCCAAAAACCTAAAAAAATCACGGGCGGACCGCATGCGGTCCGCCCGTGAAAAATATAATCGTTCCTTTATTTATTGAACAATAAATTTATTAGACTGTCCATTGCACCTGTAGATGTAAACACCATGAGGATAATTAGAAACGTTCAACTCTACATTGCCTTTCTCGGCCGAAAGGCGGATGGTTTCTACAACCCTACCGTCCACGCTCAAAATCTGCAACTCAGCGCTTTTCTGGCTACGCAAAGCATAAGGAATGGTAATGTATGCAGAAGCAGGATTGGGATAGGCTGCATAAAGCTGATCGGACGCATTTACATCGGCAATAGAAACCTCGGGTTTCTCAAAATTGATGATTGCGCCATGGTCAACGGAGAAATTATAATAACCCGCATTCAGATTGCTTGCACGCATATTGCAGTAGCAGTCGCTGCTGCCGCCCCAGCCCCAATTGAAGGCGAAATACTTGATGGCAGAAGCCACACGGTAACCATAGCAAACAAAAGCATGGCCTGCAGCATCACGACCAGAGCCTTGTGGGTCGGTACCATCGTAATATACGGGACGACCGTTGTCGATCTCATTCTTGATGGCATTCACCCAATCGTCATCAGAATAATTGATTCGTTGAATATAGTTTGACATCGGATAACCAAAATATTTATTGATGTTCGAAGGAACATACAGAGATACGGCGCCACTACCGTTAGGGGAATAGGACATTCCCACAGCCAAACCGATGTTCAGCAAAAAATGGGACACTTCCTGCTTTTCGGCCAACGAAACATTAGGTCTGCCGGTAAGCGAGTTGGGCATCATGTCATAGTTGAACACCGAATCGGAGAAACGCACCGTCATGCTTTCGTACTGAACCTGAGCGCTGGAACTCGTACCGTTGGTGTAGGGCCAACGGAAAGGCTTCACGCTCTTTCCAACAGAAGGATAGCGATAGAAGTGCATAATCTGGCCAATTGCAGTAGCCACGCATCCTGCAGGGCACTGCTCGCCCCAAAGTATTGGACAATACAAATTGTAAGGATACACCTGATCCCATTTTTCAAAGAAATCCAACTCAACGTTTTCCTTTGCGCCGTCCATCACGGGCATTTCCTCAAGCATCAACTCATTCCACTCATTGATAGTCTCCAACGAAGCTTCGACTTCTGCGTTCTGGATATCCATAATGGTACGAGAATAGCCTTCCACCCACCATTTGAAAGCGGGAGCCATGTTGTCCACGTCCAATGTATCTTTATCCGAGAATGCAATGATGGGGTCTGCGCAGTCCGTACCTGCTACCACAACAAATCCCTTTCCTGCAACATTAAATGCGTAGGACGCTGCAACGTTCTGCAAGGGATTACGAACCTCGTAAACGAGTCGGGCTGCATTTGCATCAAAACTTTTCTCGCCACGTACACATGCCAGAAAGTATGCGCCAGCCTTTTGCGCGGATTGCACATCAACATTTTTACCAAAAACCGGATTGCCGAGACACATAGCTACCAATAACGCAATGATAGCCAACGTGATAGTGGGTTTTTTATTCATTTTCCTATGTTTTAAATTTGTGCAAATATACGGATTTTCCATGGGACTGCAAACCTTTAATCTATTAAAAAACATAAAAAATAAGAGGAAGCCACAAGGTCTCCTCCTATTATATTGAATATCTATTCGTTTTGCATTATTCAGCAACCACCTCAAGAGAGAGCTGAGCCTTGTATTCGCGATAGATATTCACGGTAGCGGTATAATTGCCGAGGGTTTTGATTTTGTCACCGTCAACAACAATCTGCTTACGATCGATGTCGTAGTTGTGCTGAGCCTTCAAAGCCTCAGAAACCTGAGCGTTGGTGATGGAACCAAAGAGCTGGTCGTTTTCACCGACTTTGGAGGTGAGACGCACCACCTTGCCGTCGAGAGCAGCCTTCAAGGTTTCAGCATCCTTGCGGAGCTTTTCTTCTTTGAAAGCACGCTGACGCATGTTCTCGGCATGGATTTTACGGTTGGTGGCGGTAGCGATGATAGCCTTGCCCTGGGGAAGGAGGTAATTGTTAGCGTAACCGTTCTTTACGTTTACGATGTCGTCTTTGTAACCCAAATTGGTTACATCTTGCAGCAAAATAATATCCATTATTGTCTCCTCCTAATTTATTTTAAACAATCTGCTACATAGGGCATCAAAGCGAGATGACGTGCGCGCTTTACAGCCTGTGCAACCTTTTTTTGGTATTTGTTAGAAGTTCCGGTGATACGACGGGGAAGAATCTTGCCCTGCTCGTTGACGAACTTCAACAAGAAATCTGCATCTTTATAATCAATGTACTTGATGCCGAGTTTTTTGAAACGGCAATATTTTTTGCGCTGTGTCTCAACAGCTATCGGGGTTAAATATTTAATTTCGGTTTCGTTTGCCATGATTCTAACTTTTTTTGAAATGTGAAAGATGAATTGTAAACTACTATTATTTACGACTCATTGTGCATTATTCGGCAACAGGAGCTTCTGCAGCCTTCTTGGCATTGCGCTTTTTCTCGTTGTAGGCAACTGCGTGTTTGTCGAGAGCGACGGTCAAGAAGCGGAGCAAACGTTCGTCACGCTTGTAAGCAACCTCGAGGTCGGCGATTACGCCACCCTCAGCCTTGAATTCAATAAGATAGTAGAATCCAGTGGTTTTTTTCTTGATAGGATAAGCCAATTTGCGCATACCCCAATTGTTTTCATACACGATCTCTGCGCCTTTGCCGGCAAGAAGGTCTTTGTACTTCTGCACCGTTTCCTTCATCTGTTCTTCAGACAAAACGGGAGTTACAATGAAAACGGTTTCGTATTGTTTTACCATGTTTTGAAATAATTAAATTGTTGATTAACTAAAAGAGAGCCACTTTGCGGACTCGAACCGCAGACCTACGCATTACGAATGCGTTGCTCTACCAACTGAGCTAAAGTGGCATAGATTGCCATCTTTCATGCAATCGTCTGAAAAAAGAAATTTGTTAGGGGATTTGGATGTGGATGTCGGGGTGAGAAGACTCGAACTTCCGGCCTCCACGTCCCGAACGTGGCGCGCTAGCCAACTGCGCTACACCCCGTATTAGTGTCCTGGCAGGGACTCGAACCCTGGACCCATTGATTAAGAGTCAATTGCTC
>JAZLKZ010000049.1:0-3945 GCA_045597845.1 Bacteroidales bacterium
AATTTCGGACAAGGCAAGGGATGGACCGACTTTTTCCAACCCTTTTGCAAGGAAACCAGCAATCCTATTCATCATTACATCAACCAACGTTATGAGGGACCGAAAGGAGGAAACCGCAAACGTTTGCTCGATGCCTATAAAATAGTGCATCCCCATACGTTTTTCACTCACGATCTTTGGAATGATTTCAGACATATTAGCAATACCGAGATGTCGCCAGATGAAGCTCAAAAAGCTGCTGGTGATATCGTTTCCGAAATATATCGTTTCAATGATGTCACTTTGGCAGAAATAAATGCATTGATGCAAAAGGTGACCTTGGAAGAACCCTTCATTGGGTTTCATGTGAGAGGAGGGGATAAGATTGCAGAAAATCAATTATACAATGTTGAAAGTTATGTCAGAAAAGCAGAGCAGATGACTGATATACGCACGGGATTTGTTTCATCAGACGATTACCGCAATGTGGAAGAAATGCGAAAGCGTTTCCCTAAGTGGAAATTTGTGTCTTTGACGGAAGAATCATCTCTCGGTTATCAGCAGAATGCCTTTAATGCCGCTGATAAAATGTCGAGGCGGCATGATTTGATAAATATGTTAGCTTCAATGGAATATCTGTGTAAGGCAGAGATGACTTTCTGCACTTACAGCTCTAATGTTGGTGAATTTCTTGGCATGCGTATGGGCGACCGTGCGATAGGAATCGATTACCAAAACTGGATGATATGGTGATGTCATGTGTCACAAATTTCAATAAATAGAGAACTGTCATGTTGGATAGCGATACTAAATTGTTATGAATCGTGATTTGAAAGTATCTGTGATTGTTCCTGTCTGGAATGCTGGGGAACGAATATTCCGCTGCCTTGATTCTATACGAAGTCAAACATTGGATGAAATGGAATTTCTCTGTGTGTTGGATTGTCCCACAGATGGCAGCGACATAATCGTTGAGCAATTTGCCCAAAATGACAATAGGATAAAAATCATCCGCAATGCGGAAAATCTCCATGTTGATGGTTGCCGCAACAAAGCATTGCAATTGGCGAAGGGTGAATATGTCGGTTTTATGGACCATGACGATTTTTGTTCTCCGGAAATGTTTGAGGAATTGTATTCGAGGGCAAAAGAAACAGACTCGGATGTGGTAATGAGCAATGCGAATTCTCTTTTTTTAGACGGCAGGAACGAAGTATGGAGATTCCAAGATGTAAGCCAGACAGGCATGGTAGAGTCGATAATCTTGCCGATGAAAAAACGCCAGCAACGCCAGCAGCTGTCGCATTGTATCTGGCATTCCATTTATAGGAATGACTTCCTGAAAGAAAACGACATATCGTTTCCATCCAGAAAGGTGTATATGGACGAAGATCGTTTGTTCAACCTAAAAGTGAATTTGTGTGCCCCTAAAACATCTTACATTGACAATGCTTTTTACACTTGGGTCAGGTATCAGGAGAGCACATCCAATACAGATGGATTTGACCTCGCACAGCGTGCTGTAAACAGGTTGATGTGGATTATTGGATTGCTTGAAGAAAAAGGAGCCTTTGAACGGTATTCGCCAACTTTGAGGCAGCTTGCAGCCTTTGACCTTCAGACGCTTTTGCCGGCTTTTAAATCTATGCCTGATGACTATACGGAAATATTCAAATCCATGCTTAAGCATATAGGTTTTCCTGTTTTCTCCGCAGATTATGATTTGGGGGTGCTGAGTAGGAAAAGGGTAAGAATTTTGCGTTATTTGCTGAAAATAATGAAATGATGTGTTCTCATGTTCATCTTAATCCGCATGAATTTACATGAATCCATTGAAACTTTATAAAAGACATAAGCATTCACTGAAAGCGGCTTCTGCTCCGGTTTCCTATTTCAATTTCTGGGACGGACAGACAGCGGATCAGATTTGGTTTACCGATTTTATCAGAAGCAGAGGTTTTCTGAAAAAGCATCCAAAGGCGGAGTTCGCTTTTTTCTCGACTTTGGGGAATGTGAATCTCTTCAAGATGGATGAATTTCTGTATCCGTTTTCCAAGAACCGCAAGCGCATTTTCTTTACCGGAGAGAACGTGCATTACGACGCATTCGCCGATTACCGGCACAACATGCTTGATTTCAAGCGCGTGGATTTGTCGCTGGGTTTCGACAAGGTTGACGATGAACGATATCTCCGTTTCCCGATTTGGCTTTTGGAGATGTTTCCCGCTGATGCGGATTTCGAAACGATAAAGAGAGTGTGTGAAGGATTGAGTTTTCAACATTTGTCCGAAGAAAGGAACCGTTTCTGTGCTTTGGTTTCGGGTCTTTGCACGCTGCAAGGATCCGAGAGTTTGAAGATGAGGACATCCATGGTGGAACACCTCAATGGTGTTGCAAAAGTTGATTGCGCTGGAAAACTGCTTCGTAATACCGAAGAGCTACAAACCAAATTCAATAACGACAAAGCCGAATTCCTCAAATGTTACAGGTTTTTCATCTGCCCTGAAAACATTTCCGTCGATGGCTACGTTACCGAAAAGGTGTTCCATTCCATCGGCTCGGGCTGCATTCCCATCTACAACGGCTCGCTCAACAATCCCGAACCCGATGTGCTGAACCACGATGCCATTCTCTTTTGGGAGAAGGACGGCGACAACAGCCAACTTATCAAAAAAGTCGAGGAGCTTTGGAACAATCCGAAACTTTACAAGGACTTCTTCGAACAACCTCGCCTGCAACCCAATGCGGCCGAAGTGGTTTGGCAGTATTTTGTAGATTTAGAGAAAAAAATCAATAACTTTTTTAGTGATGAAACTTTCCATCATCATACCCGCATACAATGTTGAAAAATTCCTCCCGAAATGCCTCGACAGCATTCTGCGACAGGATTGTGGCGGCTTTGAAGTCATCGCGGTGAACGATGGCAGTACGGATGGCACTTTGTCCTTGCTGGTAAAATATGCCGGAACATATTCCAACCTGAAGGTCATTTCGCAGGAAAATAGAGGTATGAGTACCGCGCGCAACCGTGGACTGGAAGAAGCCCGAGGCGAGTATGTGATGTTCGTGGACAGCGACGACTGGCTGTGCGACAACGCCTTGGCATTGCTGATGCCGCACTTTAATGGTGAAGATGTTGTCTGTTTCAACGCTAAAAAGTACATCGAAGACGATGGTGCTTTTGTTGAGAACGACCGACCTGTGCCAGATGCGGTCATGTCGGGATGGGATTATTTCAACGCCCAACGACTTTTGTCCACGGAAATCCATTTCGTCTGCATCTGGCAGCGTGCCTACCGACGTGATTTTTTGATTGAAAACAACCTGCGTTTTGCCGACGGCATTCTCCGTGCCGAAGACGATCTTTTCAGCACAATGGTCATGTATCATGCAAAAAGCGTAAAAGCCATTGATCTGTGCTGTTACGTCTATCATATCCGACAGAGCAGCATCACTACTACGGTCAATATCCAACGCTGGTACGACTGTCTGCGGGTTCAGGAAATGCTTGCGGTTTTTTTCGTGCCATTGCAAGGGTTGGACAAGAGTGTCATTTACCAAATTCTTGCATCAGGTTACATCAACAATTTTTCTGAAGGCACAATAAGGCTATATGGCAACCAAGACAAATACTTGACAGAACGAATCAATTGGAGCCATTTTGCTACGACTGCCATCACAAAACGTCACAAACGGCTATACAGGTTGATTCGCATTTCTCCAAAATTGTTCCGTTTGTATTCAAAATTGACGCAAAAGATTCATAAATAACTCATGCTTTTCAATTCCATTGAATTTCTGATTTTTCTGCCGATAGTGTTTCTACTCTATTGGTTTGTGTTCAACCGCAACTTGCGACTGCAGAACCTGTTTGTGGTCGTGGTTTCGTATGTCTTCTACGGCTGGTGGGACTGGCGTTTCCTTTTCCTGATTGCATTCACCTCGTTTTGCAGTTGGGGCAGCGGG
>JAZLKZ010000050.1:0-6425 GCA_045597845.1 Bacteroidales bacterium
TAACCGTGAGTCAAAGAATTAGAATCAAATTGAAATCTTACGACCACAATTTGGTGGACAAATCCGCTGAAAAGATCGTTAAGACCGTCAAAATGACGGGGGCAGTTGTCACCGGACCTATCCCGCTGCCTACAAACAAAAAGATTTTTACTGTCAACCGTTCGACTTTTGTAAACAAAAAGTCTCGCGAACAGTTCGAACTCAGTTCCTACAAGCGTCTTATGGACATCGAAATCAACGATCGTACCAAGACCATTGATGCACTGATGAAACTCGAACTCCCCAGTGGCGTGGAAGTTGAAATTAAAGTCTGAAATTAAATCAGCCAATGTTGTTTGCAACGCCACTTGTTGCTTACAGGAAAGCTGAAGTGTGAAACAAATTAATCCATAAAAACAAAATGTCAGGATTATTAGGTAAAAAAATTGGTATGACCAGTCTTTTTGATGCCGACGGCAAGCAAATACCGTGCACAGTTATTGAAGCTGGTCCTTGTGTAGTTACACAAGTTAAAACTATCGAAAACGATGGTTACGAGGCTATTCAGTTGGCTTTTGGTGAAAAGAAAGAATCCAACACCACCAAACCCATGAAAGGCCATTTTGCAAAGGCTAACACTACCCCCAAACGTTATCTCGCAGAGTTCACCCGTTTCGAGGAAGGTCACAAGAAAAAGTATGGTGAAGTTTTGACAGTGGATGTATTCCAGGAAGGCGAATATGTCGATGTAGTTGGAACCTCAAAAGGTAAAGGTTTCCAGGGCGTTGTTAAAAGACACGGCTTTAGCGGTGTTGGCGACCTGACTCACGGCCAGCATGACCGTCTTCGCGCCCCAGGTTCAGTAGGTGCATCTTCCTACCCTTCACGCCTTTTCAAAGGCCTGCGTATGGCTGGACAAATGGGTAACCATCGCGTAAAAGTACAAAATCTTCAGGTAGTGAAAATTATCGCCGAGAAGAATTTAATGTTAGTTAAAGGTTCTGTACCGGGACCCAAAGGTTCAATCTTAAAACTTGAGAGATGGAGTTAAAAGTATATAACATCAACGGAAGCGAAACCGGTAGAACCATCACCCTCGACGATTCTATCTTCGCCATCGAGCCTAACGACCACGCAATTTATCTGGATTGCAAACAGTATTTGGCCGACCAGCGTCAAGGTACGCACAAAAGCAAAGAACGTTCGGAAAACGCTCACAGTACTCGCAAACTTAAACGCCAAAAAGGTACCGGCGGTGCCCGTTCTGGCGATTTGAAGAGCCCCGTATTCGTTGGTGGCGGCCGTATCTTTGGACCTCAGCCCCGCGACTACCGCTTCAAACTCAACATCAAGGTTACACGTCTTGCCCGTCGTTCCGCTTTGACCTACAAGGTGAACGAAAATGCCATGACCGTAGTGGAGAACATCTCTATGGAGGCTCCCAAGACCAAAAAGATGGTTGAGATTATGAAGAATCTGCAAATCAGTGATAAAAAATCACTTTTGGTTGTCGATAAACCAAATAATTTCGTATCTTTGTCTGCTCGTAACCTCCAGAACATTAAAGTTGTAAGCGTTTCTCAATTAAATACTTATGATATTGTAAACGCTTCCAATGTAGTGCTTTTTGAGGGTTCAATGGATGAACTTAACCGCGTTTTATCGACTAAATAAGTAGTGGGTAAATAATTTTTTAGAATTTTTAACAGATGAATATTATAGTAAAACCCCTGATCAGTGAAAAAATGACCCGCCTTACTGAGACTGCAGCTTCTCCTAAGCTCAACCGCATCCAGCGTGATAAGGGTAAGGCAGAACCCGTTGCTCACAATCGTTACGGCTTTGTAGTTGATAAGCGTGCCAACAAGATTGAAATCAAGAAGGCAGTGGAAACTATCTATAATGTAAAGGTTATCGACGTCAACACCATGAACTATTCTGGCAAGACGAAATCCCGTTACACCAAGGCAGGTTTCCTTACTGGTCGTACCAACGCTTTCAAGAAAGCTATCGTCACCCTCGCAGAAGGTGATACAATCGATTTCTACGGAAACATTTAATCTATTTCAATTTATAGTTTTGGTCAACTGATAAGTGATCATTAGAAAACAAAATCAAAATGGCTTTAAAGAAAATTAAACCTACAACACCTGGTCAGCGTCATAAGATCGTCGTCACCAACGACGATATTACCGTTTCTAAACCAGAGAAAAGTTTGGTATTCGGATTTGGTAAATCTGGTGGACGCAACAACCAAGGTAAGATGACCATGCGCTATATCGGCGGCGGTCACAAGAAACGCTATCGTCTTATTGACTTCAAAAGAGAAAAAGACGGTATCCCCGCAACAGTAAAGACTATTGAGTATGACCCCAATCGTAGCTCCCGCATCGCCCTCGTATTCTATGCTGACGGCGAAAAACGCTATATCCTCGCTCCCCAAGGTTTGAAGGTTGGTCAGACCATTATGTCCGGCAAAGGCGTTGCTCCCGAAGTTGGCAACACCCTTACCTTGGCCGAAATCCCCTTCGGTACTTTGATCCACAACATCGAGCTTCGTCCTGGCCAGGGTGCCAAGATGGTCCGCTCCGCTGGCGCTTACGCTCAGTTGATGTCTCGTGATGACAAATATGCCATCATCAAGATGCCTTCAGGCGAAATGCGCATGATCCTCCAGGCTTGCCGCGCTACCGTTGGTATCGTCTCCAATCCTGAGCACAACCTCGAAGTTGGTGGCAAGGCCGGTCGCAACCGTTGGTTAGGCCGTCGTCCGCGCAACCGTGGTGTTGTCATGAACCCTGTTGATCACCCCATGGGCGGTGGTGAAGGTCGTCAGTCTGGCGGTCATCCTCGCTCACGCAAGGGTCTGCCTTCAAAGGGCTACAAGACTCGCGCTCCTAAGAAACAGTCGAGCAAGTACATTGTAGAAAGAAGAAAGAAGTAATAACGATTAAAGATTACAAAAAAAGATGAGTCGTTCATTAAAGAAAGGTCCTTACATTTTCCATAAATTGGAAAAAAGAGTAATCGAGGCCCAGCAGTCCAATAAAAAGGTTACCATCAAGACTTGGTCCAGAGCATCTATGATTTCTCCCGATTTCGTAGGCCAGACAATCGCTGTGCACAACGGCAACAAGTTCATCCCCGTGTATGTAACCGAGAACATGGTCGGACATAAATTGGGTGAATTTGCTCCTACGCGTATTTTCCGCGGTCATGCAGGATCAAAAGATAAAGCTAAAAAGTAAATGTGAACGGTGAGACGTGGATGAATCGGTTCCCGAATTCATCCACAAATCACTAAATAAAAAGAAACAATGGGACGTAGAAAACATAACAGTGCAGAAGCACGTAAAGAAGCCAACAAGACCCTTTATGTGGCTAAGTTGATGAACAATCCTACTTCGCCTCGTAAAACCCGTCTCGTCGCCGATCTCATCCGTGGCGTTGACGTTGACAAGGCTCTGGGTATCCTTCAGTACAACCCCAGAGAATCCGCTCCTAAAATGCGCAAGCTCCTCCTCTCCGCTATCGCCAACTGGCAGGCCAAGAACGAGGGCGCTCGCTTGGAAGACAGCAAGCTCTATGTAAAACAAATCATGGTTGACGAAGGCCGTACGATGAAACGTATGCGCACCGCTCCTCAAGGACGTGGCTACAGAATCCGCAAACGTAGCAACCACATCACCATGATTCTGGGTAGCCGCGTGGCCGAAGAGGCCGCAGCACCCAAGGCTGAGCAAGAAGAAACAAAATAAAGTAATAAAAAAGAAGAAACGTAACAATGGGACAAAAAACTAACCCAATTGGAAACAGATTAGGTATCATCCGTGGATGGGACTCTAACTGGTACGGCGGAAGAAAATTCGAGCAGAAACTCGTTGAGGATGACAAAATCAGAAAGTATCTCAACGCCCGTCTCGCTAAGGCCGGAATTTCTAAAATCTACATTGAAAGAACCCACAAACTTTTGACCGTCACTATCAACACCGCTCGTCCGGGTTTGATTATCGGCAAGGCAGGCTCTGAAGTTGACAAACTCAAGGAAGAGCTCAAGAAACTTACCCGCAAGGACGTTCAGATCAACATCTCCGAGGTAAAACGCCCTGAGATGGATGCTGTTTTGGTTGCGCAGAACATCGCCAAGCAGATCGAAGGCCGTGTTCAGTATCGTCGCGCCATCAAGAACGCCATCACTTCCACCATGCGCATCGGCGCCGAAGGCATCAAAGTCTCCGTTTCCGGTCGTATCGGCGGCGCTGAAATGTCTCGTACGGAGCATTACAAAGAGGGTCGTACTCCTCTTCACACCTTGCGTGCAGACATCGACTACTCCTTGGCAGAAGCTCATACCACCTATGGCCGTATCGGCGTAAAGGTTTGGATTTGCAAAGGCGTTATCTACGGCAAACGCGAATTGGTTCCTTCCACTGTAGGTGGTCAGCAGAAAGACCATCGTCCTGCCATGAATGGCGAACGTCGTCCTGCTTCTGGCGCTCCTCGCAGAAGATCCAACAACAACAGAAATAACAATAGTAAATAATAGGTTATAGGTTAGTAGTTAGTTACACTAAACGCTAAACACTAAACGCTAAACATAAAAAGAAATGTTACAACCTAAAAAAACAAGATATAGAAAGCAGCAGAAGGGTAAAATTAAAGGTAACGCCTTCCGTGGTCATGAATTGGCTTTCGGTACCTTTGGTATCAAATCCCTCGAAACCTGTTTCATCACAGGTCGCCAAATAGAGGCTGCACGTCAAGCTGTAACACGTCACATGAAACGTGAAGGTCAGATTTGGATTCGTATTTTCCCGGATAAGCCCATCACCAAGAAACCTAATGAGGTACGTATGGGTAAAGGTAAGGGTGCTCCCGAATATTTCGTAGCTCGCGTAATGCCCGGCACCATCCTCTTCGAATGCGAAGGCGTTCCTATGGATGTCGCCAAGGAGGCTCTTCGCCTGGCTGCCCAAAAGCTCCCTATCTCGACCAAATTCATTGTAAAAAGAGATTATATTGAAGAATAATAAGGAGGCCCAGTCATGAAGAATGAATTAGTATTAAAAGAGATTTCGACTGCTGAATTGAAGGAAAAACTCGAAACCGAGCGCGATATGTATCAGAAAATGCTCCTGAGCCATGCCGTTTCTCCCTTAGAGAATCCTAACAAAATTAAAGAAAGTAGAAAAACCATTGCCCGTATCCTCACCGAACTCCGCGCACGCGAAATCGCTGAGCAGAAATAATTCGGCAATCAGTTAAAATCCAAATCTAAGATGGAAAGAAATTTAAGAAAAGAAAGAATTGGTGTCGTGGTGAGCAACAAGATGGATAAATCCATCGTCATCTTGGTTGAGCGCAAGGTCAAGCACCCCAAGTATAATAAGTTCGTCAAGAAATCTACCAAATTTATGGCTCACGACGAAAAGAACGAATGCAATATTGGCGACACCGTAAGAATTATGGAAACCCGTCCGCTCAGCAAGAACAAGTGCTGGCGCTTGGTCGAAATAATCGAAAGAGCTAAGTAATGCGCAATTGCGCTAATGAATTGTTGTTTGCTTCGGCGAAACCGCAAGTCAAAGAAAAACATTAAAAAGAAATGATACAGCAAGAAACCAGAATGACAGTTGCCGATAACAGCGGTGCCAAGAGCGCTCTCTGTATTCGCGTATTGGGTGGTACCAAGAAACGCTATGCCACCATTGGCGATACCATTGTAGTCGCTATCAAGGACGCTATCCCTTCCGGCAACATTAAGAAAGGGGCTGTTTCCAAAGCAGTCGTAGTTCGTACCAAGAAAGAAATTCGTCGCAATGATGGTTCCTACATCCGCTTCGACGACAACGCATGTGTGCTGCTTACCGCCGCTGACGAGTTGCGTGGTACCCGTATTTTCGGACCCGTTGCCCGTGAATTGCGTGAGAAACAATTCATGAAGATTGTTTCTTTGGCTCCTGAAGTATTGTAAAAAACTTAAAAAGAAAAAGAAATGAAATTGCACGTTAAGAAAGGGGATATGGTAAAAGTTATCGCCGGCGATGATAAAGGTAAGATCGCCAAGGTGCTGAAGGTATATCCCGAAAAGAACCGCGCCATCGTAGAAGGTGTGAACGTGAATAAGAAACATACCAAGCCCAATGCCAAGAACACTCAGGGAGGTATCGTAGAACAGGAGGCTCCTATTCACATTTCAAACCTTATGGTCGTTGTCGGAAAGACCCCCTCAAGATTGGGTCGCAAAATCGATGAAAAGACCGGTAAATTAGTCCGTTATTCTAAAAAAACAGGGGAGGAGATTAAATAATGACATACATCCCGACATTAAAGACCAAGTACAAAGAGGAAATTCAGTCTGCACTGATGAAGGAGTATGGCTATAAGACAGTCATGCAGTGTCCTCGTTTGTTAAAGATTACCTTGAACCAAGGTTTGGGCAAGGC
>JAZLKZ010000051.1:0-16925 GCA_045597845.1 Bacteroidales bacterium
GAGCAACATATAGACAGGCAGGCGCGCCGAGCAGCTCATAAATGGGATCATGAGCATTGTAAGCGTACGGTCTTTGGGATCGTTGATGCTGCGAGCCGCCATGATGGCTGGCACGTTGCAGCCGAATCCGATGAGCATGGGAATGAACGAGCGCCCGTGAAGTCCCACTCTGTGCATGATGCCGTCCATAAGATAGGCGGCTCGCGCCATGTAACCGCTGTCTTCCATCAATGAGATGAAGAAAAACAAGATGATGATGTTGGGAAGGAAAGAAATCACGGCTCCCACGCCTTGCACCACGCCGTCGATGAGCATAGAGGAAAACCATCCTTCAGGGAGACTGGAAGAAAGCCATGCGCATAGTAAATCTATGCCGTTCGCAATCCACTGTTGCGGGTGGCTTCCCAAGGAGAATGTGCATTGGAATACAAGGTAGAGTATGCCGATGAGAATGGGAAATCCGAGCCAGCGGTTAGTGAGCACGGCATCGATACGCTCCAACAGCGAATGGTCACTGTCGTCGTTGCTGTGGTGTAGTGTTTTTTCGAGAGCGCCGTGTATGAATCCGTGCCGGGCTTCGTGGATGGTGGAAGCAACGCTTTCCTTGCGGTCGTGTTCCAACTTTTTGCGCAACTTGTTGGCAAGGGTCTCCAGGTCTTGAATGTAGGGGTAGTCCTGCATGAGTCGCATTGCACGGTGCGGATTCTCGAGCAGTCGGATGGAAAGGTAGCGTAGGCTGAGTCCGGGCAGTACCTTTGCCGACATGCTGCGTTTGGATGCGAGCATCGTCTTGCGTAGTGTCGAGATTGCCACTTCGATGTCGTGTCCATACTCAACATGGATGTGACGGCTGCGGAGTGCCGTGTTTTGGAACGATTGTTTGACCGAGTCGAGAAGTTCCCTCACACCTTCGCCAGAGAGGGCGTTGATAACGGAGACGGGTGTGCCCAACAAACGCCCCAATGCCTGAATGTCGATGCTGTGGTCCGTAGCGGTGAGGTCGTCGTAGTGGTTCATGGCCAGCATTAGGTTCTGGTGCATGTCGATGAGCTGGGGAGTCATGACGAGAGACTCGTCAAGGTCGCGGCAATCCACCACTTGGATGATGGCGGCGGGGTGCTGCGAAAGGATGTCTTCGGGTTCGGAAATCTCGACAAACTCGAACTCGTTGTCATTGTCAAATAGTTGGATTTGGCTGCATAGCGTTGTTTTTCCGCTGTTTAGCGAACCTACGATTAGTATTTTGTGGGTGTCGTTCATCGTTGGAATAAAAAAAACCGCAATAGTTGTTGTGCGTCTAGACAGAATTGTCAAATTGCAAAAGTACTCATTATAAATAAAGTGCACAATCACTATAAATAGTGATTTGTTTGCCTGATGTTCTTCCTTTGAAATGAAATTATCTCAAAAGTGTGAAACATCTCCTATCCTTGTCAAATCTACGTGTTTGAACTGTTAAAGATTTGGAAATATGAAATACTTTTCGTATTTTTACAGCAACAAAAAAATCAAGAATAAAACTTGTTTTTGTGTGTAAGTGTGTAAATGTTAATATGTTTGTCGCTCACAATACGGTGTTTCTTGGCTGAAAACGCTGTTAAGAAGAGTATTATTGTGGATTTTGCAATAACTATCAAAATGGGAATACGTTCGCTGACTATAATTATCCTGACTCTTTTTTCGACGTGCGTCGCTTTTGCTCAATCCAATCTTGATTGTCATCACCTGTATGATTATGTCAACACAGACACCATTATCCCATTCAGGAATGAGACTACTGGTGCCTATTCCAAAATAATGAGTTCTGATTGGGGTGATGAAGTGTTGTTTACCAACTACAACAGCCGCAACAACAACGATACGATTGTCTTTTATTGTGTTAATACTATCAATAACGCAATAGAAACCATTAAAATAGTAGAGCCTGGCATCTCAAAAAAAATGCGGTCTAATTATGAAAATGGTTTCTCCGCTATCGTGTATATGCACGACAAAATTGTTGTCGGCTTTGGCACAAGATTAATTGTGTATGAGCGCAATGACGGACAATTCGTCAAAAGGAAAGAGTTTACTTTGAGAGAAGGCTATAAGGAATTGCAAGCGCTCAACGACACGATGCTTGTTGGTTCGGATTGCTATTATCCCAACAAACCAGCTCTTTCGCTGTTTCTTCTTGATCTCTCCAGTGGAAAAATCGTCAAAAAAATTTCTCCATCATATACCAACAACGCCATACTCTTTTCTTTTTTCTGTCCTTACCGCCATATTGATGCAAAATACGGGAGCATTTTTCTTTCTATGCGTGGAGACTATTCCATTCAGCTCTATGACAAGAATCTTGATTGTATAGACAGCATTAGTAAGCAGTGTGAGAACTGGACGATGTTTAGCGAACCTGTCGTTAGAGAAGCCTTGGCGCAGAACAAAAATAATGCTGCCGACATCATCGGCATCCTAATGGATGACTATCATGTTTCGGACCAAATCAGATGGATCTATTCATTGGACTCTGTCACATTGGTTGCCGTCCATTCTGGCAAGGTTTTGGATGGTAAGGTCGAGAGCGCTTTTCTTGACGTTTGGAAACGGACTGCTTTCGGATGGAAAGATGTCAAAACTGACCTTTATGATGACGCATACAAACGTAAAGGAGAAGTGTTCGATAACAAAAGCATACCCGTTGGATTTGGAATGGGTTGCAACATTCATTTTCTGCCCAATAATAAAATCGTCAGCATCTCTTGCTCGGGAAGTGGCGTGGACAATATGATAGGAATGAATAAGCGCGACTACGGACGAATCACCAACGACTATCTTTTGGACAACGATACTTATATACAATGCATCATTTTCTCACACACTCTTAATTCTGCTATGCGATGAAGAAAACGCTGCTTTTTTTACTCTTATGCCTCTTGTGCGTGGAGGCTGATGCACAAAAGGATATGCGCTTCTACGATATCAGAGGTAATAGGGTCTCTATACCAGGCAATGTGCAGCCTGTAATTATATGTTATCATACGGGATGTTGCCATAATTGCATGAATATTCTCGTTTCCTATGCGCAAGACCTCGTGCAAAAATATCCTAATCTGCAACTGTGCGTTCTTGTCCCTGAAGGCGATGTGGGCTCAATGCGTTTCCTTACCTCAGGACTGAAAGATTACTTCGACAAAGAGTCTGCCCCAACAATCTTGTATGACCTTGACCCTGTAGATTCTTTGCGGTATATGAAACGATTTAAAATGCAACAGTACCCTTGCATGATAGTCTTTGATGCTATGCAGCAATGTCATTATTTCAGTTATGATGCCCTTTGGGGAAATAATGATTCACTTAACGCTGATAGCATCAAGAGCCTCATAGATAAGGGGACAGCCAGAAGGAAACGCACTCAAAAATGATTGTACCAAGTAAACGACAAAAGAGGGTGTGAATGTTGGTATTACGCCCTCTTCGGTTTTGTATTCCTTTGAGACGCTAATTGTCAATAAATTCTCTTTTCTGTAAATCATTAAAAATTCGTATATTTGCAAATCGGAATGGAAAATGTAGATTTGTTGGTTTTTGGGATTCTATTCCTGATCACTATTCACATTTTTTTACGATTGCCTAAAACCTAAAAACTTTATGAAAGCCACCCAACAATACATCGAGGCCAATAAAGACCGTTTTCTTGACGAACTTTTCGAACTCATCCGAATCCCTTCCATTTCTTCCGAGTCGGAGCACAAGCCCGACATGATACGTTGCGCCGAGCAATGGCGTGAGTTGTTGCTTCAGGCAGGTGCCGACAAGGCGGAACTGCTTCCAACTTCGGGAAATCCGTTGGTCTATGGCGAGAAAATAATCGATCCCGCCAAGAAAACCATTCTCGTTTACGGTCACTATGACGTGATGCCTGTGGCTCCTTTGGAACTTTGGAACACCGACCCGTTCGAACCTGTTGTTAAAGATGGCAAGATTTGGGCGCGTGGCGCGGACGACGACAAGGGACAGAGCTTCATGCAGGCTAAGGCCTTCGAAGCAATGGTGGCTACCAACACTTTGCCTTGCAATGTGAAGTTCCTTTTTGAAGGCGAAGAGGAAATTGGATCTCCCTCGTTGGCAGAGTGGATTGTGAAGGAAGAAAACAAAAAACTGCTCAAGGCAGACGTGATATTGGTGAGCGACACAGATATGGTTTCCGACCAAGTTCCGAGTATCTGCACGGGCTTGCGTGGTCTTTGCAAGTTTGAGATGCGCCTGACGGGTCCTGACCACGACTTGCACAGTGGCGACTTTGGCGGAACGGTCTCCAATCCTGTCAATGTGCTTTCGTGGATGATTGGCACGGTGCTGGACAAGGACGGGCACATCACAATACCTGGATTTTACGACGACGTGTTGGTGGTGAGCGACGAGGAGCGTGCACTCATCAACCAGGCTCCCTATAGCGACGAGGCCTACAAGGAGAGTGTGGGCGTGGAAGTGTTGCATGGCGAAAAAGACTACACAACGCTGGAGCGCATCGGCATCCGTCCCACTTTTGACGTGTGTGGCATCCAGGGCGGCTATTCGGGCGAAGGTTTCAAGACCATCATCCCATCGGAAGCTTGGGCGAAACTCTCGTTCCGACTGGTGGCAAACCAAAACCCGCAACGCATCGCCAAGTTGGTGGAGGACTATTTTAGGCAAATCGCTCCCGAGAGTGTAAAATTGGATTTCCATTTTTATGAGGTGGGAAAACCTTATGTCTGCCCCATCGACTTGCCCGAATATCGTGCCGCCGAGGAGGCTTTCAAGGAAACTTGTGGAATGCGTCCCATCCCCGCCAAGAGTGGTTGCAGCATCAGCATCGTGAGTGTTTTCGAGCGTGAACTCGGACTCAAGAGCATCTTGATGGGATTTGGTCTCGGTGCCGACAACATCCACGCTCCCAACGAGAACTATCGCATCGATCGCTTCTTCAAAGGCATAGAAACCGCCGTGGCGTATTTCCAACATTATAGCGAATTGTGATTAGTGAATTGAAATACTCAATAATATCTATCCTCTTAAAACTTAAAACTTAAAAAACTTAAAACTGAAATACTTAACACTATGAAAGATATCAAGCAATACATTGAAGCCAACAAAGACCGCTTCTTGAACGAACTTTTCGAACTGATTCGTATTCCTTCCATCTCCGCCGAAAGCGACCACAAAGAGGACATGGTGCGTTGTGCCAACAAGTGGAAAGAACTCATCCTCGCCGCTGGAGCCGACAAGGCAGAGGTGATGCATAGCGCAGGCAACCCCGTGGTCTATGGCGAGAAAATAATCGACCCGAAGAAACCTACCGTCTTGGTTTATGGCCACTACGACGTGATGCCCGTTGCTCCGCTCGAACTCTGGAAAACCCAGCCTTTCGAGCCCGTCGTTAAGGATGGTAAGATTTGGGCGCGTGGCGCGGATGACGACAAAGGCCAGAGTTTTATGCAAGCTAAGGCTTTCGAATTTATGGTTAAGACCAACCAGCTGCCTTGCAACGTAAAATTCATGATTGAAGGCGAAGAGGAAATCGGAAGTGGAAGTCTTTATGGATTCTGTGAAGAACACAAAGAACTGCTTAAAAGCGATGTGATTTTGGTGTCCGACACCAGCATGATTGCTCCCGACGTTCCCAGCATCACCAGCGGTTTGCGTGGCCTTTGCTATTGGGAAGTGGAAGTTACAGGAGCCAACCACGACCTCCACAGCGGCATTTATGGCGGCGCTGTCGCCAACCCCATCAACATTCTTTGTAAGATGATTGCTGGTCTGCACGACGAAAACAACCACATCACCATTCCTGGATTCTACGATGATGTTTTGGTTATCAGTGATGAGGAACGTGCTCTTATGGCTCAGGCCCCGTTCTCCGAGGAAGACTACAAGCGCGAACTTGACATTCGTACGGTGCACGGCGAAAAGGGCTACACTACCAAGGAACGCACGGGTATTCGTCCTTGTCTCGACGTTTGTGGCATCTGGGGCGGTCATACCGGCGAGGGCAGCAAGACTGTTTTGCCTTCCAAGGCATACGCCAAGATTTCAACTCGTCTTGTCGCCAATCAGGATTACGAAAAGGTGAGCAAAATGTTCCAGGATTATTTCGAGAGCGTGGCTCCCGATTGCGTGAAGGTGAAGGTTACGCCTTGCCACGGTGGCGCAGCTTATGTGGCTCCGCTCGATCTCAAGGCCTACAAGGCTGCCGAGCGTGCCATGACCGAGACTTTTGGAAAACGACCCATCCCCACGCGTAGCGGTGGAAGTATCCCCATCGTTGCTGGTTTCGAGCGTATTCTTGGCACCAAGAGCATCCTTATGGGTTTTGGTTTGGGAAGTGATGATATTCATGCTCCCAATGAGAATTATCCGCTCTGCCAGTTCTTCAAGGGTATCGAGACCATTCCTTATTTCTACGAATATTTTAGTGAATGAGGTAATGTTGATTTGTTGATTTGTTGAATTGTTGATTTGATCTCGTAACTGTGTTTAGTGATCAGCGTGCAAATCCCTCTAAATCTTAACTTTTAACTCTTAACTCTCAAATGTATTCCATTCTTCGTAAAGAGCGCTTGAACGACAATCAGATTTTCCTCATGGAAATCGAAGCTCCATGGATTGCCGACGCTGGGTTGCCGGGACAGTTTGTGATTGTTGTACCTCGTGAAAAAGGCGAACGTGTCCCTTTGACTATTAGTGATATTGATTATCAAAATCATAGTGTTTCGATAGTCTTTCAGGTGGTGGGCGAATCTACTCGTCAGCTGTCTGAAATGAATGTGGGAGACGGTGTTTATGCTATTGTAGGCCCGCTTGGTCGTCCATCGGAGTTGATTGCTGAACACAATTGTAATCCGCAGGCGTTCAAACGGTTGCTATTCGTTGCGGGAGGTGTGGGTACCGCTCCGGTCTATCCGCAAGTGAAATGGGCGCACGACAATGGCATTCCTGTTGATGTTGTTGTGGGTGCGAGGTCGAAGAGTCTGCTCTTTTTCTTGGACAAGATGAAGGCAGTGTGCGACAATCTCTATTTGATGACTGATGATGGTAGTTTTGGCGAGAAGGGATTGGTAACCAATAAAATAAAGAACTTGGTTGAATCAGGGGTCCATTATTCCTGCTGTGTGGCCATTGGTCCGCTGCCCATGATGAAGTTTGTGGCGCTTCTTACCAAGGACTTGAATTTGAGAACGATTGTGAGTATGAATTGTATGATGGTGGATGGTACGGGTATGTGTGGCGCTTGCCGCGTCTCTGTGGGTGGTGAGGTCAAGTTTACCTGTGTCGATGGTCCAGAGTTTGATGGTCATAAAGTCGATTTCGACGAGGCAATGCGCCGTCTTGCCAAGCCTGACGCCCGTAAGTATCGTATTGCCCATAACGAGAATGGCCACCATTGTAACCTCTCTGATGCTTGTGAGACTGTAATTGCGGCGCAGGATTCCTCTGCAAAGCGCCAGCGTCCCCAGGAACAACCTCCTTTAGAACGTATCCACAATTTTGAGGAGGTGTCGCTTGGATTTTCGGAGCAGCAGGCAATTGCCGAGGCAAAACGTTGTCTGCATTGCAAGAAACCTATGTGTGTAACTCAATGTCCCGTTTCGATCCATATCCCTGACTTTATTCATGAGGTATCGCAAGGCAACTTTGCCGAAGCATCCCGCATCATTGCCCAAGATTCAACGCTGCCCGCCGTTTGTGGAAGGGTGTGCCCGCAAGAATCTCAGTGTGAGGGCGCTTGCATTCTTGGCCATAAAGGAGAGCCTATTGCTATAGGTGCGTTGGAGCGTTTTGTGGCAGATTGGTCTCGCCAAAATCTCCAGCCCCAAAACCAAACCCTCAATTCACAATTCACAATTCACAATTCACCCAGAATTGCTATTATCGGTAGCGGTCCTTCGGGGCTTGCTTGTGCTGGAGACCTCGCCAAGGCGGGCTGCAGGGTCACTATTTTTGAGGCATTGCATCAGCCCGGAGGCGTACTCGTTTATGGTATTCCTGAATTTCGTCTGCCCAAGCAGGGCGTAGTGGCTCCCGAAATAGAGAACCTGAAGCGTCTGGGAGTGGAAATCAAGACCAACGTCATCATCGGAAAGTCCGTTACGATAGACCAACTCTTTGACGAACAGGGATTCCAGGCAGTTTATGTCGCGTCAGGAGCGGGTCTCCCCAAGTTTATGAATATTACTGGGGAAACACTTATCGGCGTTGTGTCTGCCAATGAGTTGCTTACGCGTGCTAATTTGATGCACGGATATGACAATCAGTATGATACGCCGATATTTTTAGGCGAGAAGGTCGTTGTTGTCGGTGGTGGCAATGTTGCAATGGATGCTGCCCGAACGGCTCGCCGTCTGGGTAGTCAAGTGTCTGTTGTTTATCGTCGTAGCGAACAGGACATGCCTGCTCGCAGGGAAGAGTTGCACCATGCCAAGGAAGAGGGAATTTTATTCGATTTCCAGACCAACCCTGTTGAAATTCTTGGAGATGAAAACGGGAACGTGTCGGGTATGCGATGCGTACGTATGGAAATGGGCGAGCCTGACGAGCGAGGCAGGCGAAAATTCTCCGTCATACAGGACTCTGAATTTGTCAAAGAGGCCGATACCGTTATTATGGCACTCGGAACGAGCCCCAATCCACTAATAAAGAACACGACGCCGGGCCTTGATACCGAGGTTTGGGGTGGACTCAAGATCGATGAAAGCGGTAAAACTTCTCGTGAAGGAGTTTTTGCAGGAGGCGATGCGGTCAGTGGCGCCGCTACGGTGATTTTGGCGATGGGCGCAGGACGCAAGGCGGCTCGTTCTATTCTCCAATATCTCAAAGAAAAAGGCTATTGACCCGAAAATACGCACTACAATAAACAATCTAAACTTTAACACATTGTCAGTTTTCAAATATCATCTTTTTGCTTTTCTCCTGTTGATTACCATTCCTGTTGCTCTTTCCGCCCAAGAAACGGAGGCTTCGCTTGTTGAAAAGGGCGCCAATGCCGAAAAAATGGGATTGAAGGATAGGGCGGAGCAGTATTATCGCCAAGCGCTTCTCTTGAATCCTGAAGGTTTGGCATGCCTGCCGCTTGGAATCATGTTGGAACGAAAGGAGTTGTATTCTGAAGCCGCGGATTTGCTTCAATACAGTAAGGCTCCTGAAGGTTTCGCTCATTTTGCCCTCTGTCTTTCGGAATTGGAATTCTGGGACAGTGCCTCAGCCATGGCGGAAATAGCCATTGAACAGGGAGAAAAGGCCTCGCCCATGGCCACCATGGCGCTTTGTGAGTCTATGCGAGGACATCAGACGAATGCCTATTCTTGGGCCGCTAAATCCATCGAGGCGAACCCTCAGTATGCCCGAGCCTACAATGTTATGGGTGTGGTGTGCTACCGCAAAGGTTCCGACAACGAAGCCTTGCGCAATTTCCGCAAAGCCGTGCAGCTCGACAGCAACGACGTGGATGCTTTTTACAATTTGGGTACCATGTATTGTCTGCGCAACAACTACGAGTCTGCGCTCACCACCCTCAAAAAAGCCCTCAAGAAACATCCAAAATCACTCAAACTTTACTATTGCCTTGGCGCTGCGTATCGTCTGAGTGGCGATTATCAAAAGGCTGTGATGTGCTATGAAGAGGTTCTCAAGATCGACAGCTCGAACCTAAAGGCTTTTCTCATGCTTGGCGATGTGTCGCGTGATCAAGGCGAATACGACCGTGCACAGTCCTATTACAATAATGCCGTGCGCATCAACCCGCGCTATGCGCCAGCCTACAAGGGTCTTGGGCGTACCTATACGCTGTGGAACAATTATAGCAAAGCCATCCACTCTTATCAGAAAGCCGTGCAGATCGACCCCAACGACGCTGATACATATTGCCTTATCGCCGACCTCTACAATCGGCAGGGCAACGCCCAGCGTGAGCAGAATTCCTACAAGAAGGCGGCCCGGTTGGGAAATCAGGCTGCGCAGCAATGGCTTGTGAAAAAAGGTCTCTCGTGGTAACGACAAGAGGATTGCTCTGCAAATATTTATAAAATAGTGATTTATTGAGTGCTCCGCAACAATGCGGAGCACTCGTCTTGTTTTTTATTTGTATGAATGAAAAATTATTTGTTATTTTGCAAATCTTTTCACAGATACAATATATATATTTATTGTTTTTGTGAAATGTGGCCAGTAAACCGAAGTTAAACACAAAATATAAACTTAATATACTGAATGAAAAACCTCGTCATTGTTGAGTCTCCAGGCAAGACCAAGACCATCGAAAAGTTTCTCGGAGCCGACTATACCGTTAAGTCAAGTCGTGGACATATCCGTGATTTGGCAAAAAAGGAAATGAGTATTGATATTGAAAATCAATATGAACCAGAATATCAAGTTGCTGATGACAAACGAGAACTGGTCAATGAACTTCAGCGCGATGTAAAAAACGCAGAAGTCGTTTGGCTTGCGTCCGATGAGGACCGTGAGGGAGAGGCCATCGCTTGGCATCTGAAAGAAACGCTTAAGCTTGATCCCGCCAAGACGCACCGTATTGTCTTTAACGAGATTACCGAGAACGCCATACGTTACGCCATTGAACACCCGCGCGATATTGACATGAATTTAGTCGACGCCCAGCAGGCGCGTCGCGTACTGGACCGTCTCGTGGGCTATGAAATCAGCCCGATTCTGTGGTCCAAAATCAAGCCCGCACTGAGTGCAGGCCGCGTGCAGTCTGTCGCCGTGCGTCTCATCGTCGATCGCGAAGAGGAAATCAAGAATTTCGTATCGCAGTCTTTCTATAAGGTCAATGCGACATTTTCTTGCAACGACGCCTCCCATAGCCTCTTGACCACGGAACTCTCCAGCCGTTTTGAGAATGAAGATGAAGCCAGCGCATTCTTGCGTTCCTTGATATCCGCGTCGTTTGTGGTGAAGAGTGTTGAGGCGAAACCCCGCCGTCGCACTCCTGCGCCGCCTTTCACTACCTCTACGCTCCAGCAAGAGGCTTCTCGCAAGCTCGGATTCAGCGTGGCACGCACCATGCAGATTGCGCAGCAGCTTTACGAAGAAGGTTACATCACTTATATGCGTACCGATTCGGTGAACCTCAGTGAAATGGCACTTGCGATGGCCAAGGACGAAATCACTAAAAACTTCGGCGAAAAGTATGTGAAAACGCGCCGCTATCACACCAAGATCAAGGGCGCGCAAGAGGCTCACGAAGCTATTCGTCCAACCAATCTGGGCAATGCTACCATCAATGCGGAGCCGGCTCAGCGTCGTTTGTATGAGTTGATTTGGAAACGCGCAATTGCATCGCAGATGGCGGATGCGGAGATTGAGAAGACCACCATTGATATTGCGATATCCAACGGTTCTGACACTTTCGTCTGCGAAGGCGAACAGATACTTTTTGATGGTTTCTTGAAGGTGTATTACGAATCCACCGACGATGGAGACGATGACGTGCATAGCCACATTTTGCCCAAACTTGAGGTTGGAGAGGTGATGGACCTTGTCGAGTGTGGCGCTGCACAGCACTACACGCAACATCCTCCTCGCTATACGGAGGCAAGTCTGATCAAGAAACTTGAGGACCTTGGCATTGGCCGTCCTTCTACATACGCTCCCACCATCAGCACCATCCTCAAACGTGAGTATGTCATCAAGGAAGACCGAGAACCCATCTCTCAGATTGTTGCGGTATTTACGCTCAAAAACGGAGAAGTGATTCGTTCGGAGAAACAGGAGAAGTCTGGAAGCGAAAAAGACAAATTATTCCCCACCGACATCGGAAGTGTGGTTAATGGTTTCTTGATGGAACATTTCACTGATATTATGGACTATAACTTTACCGCTGCAGTTGAAAAGGATTTCGACGAAATTGCCGAGGGCAAGAAGGAGTGGCGTAAGGTTATCGACAAGTTCTATGCACCGTTCCACAAGAACATCCGTCAAACTCAGCAAAACTCTCATCGAAATAGTGGATCCCGACTTGTGGGCGTAGATCCTAAAACCAAGAAAAATGTCTATGCAAAGATAGGCAGGTACGGAACGGTTGTTCAGATTGGTGATACCAGCAACGAGGAAAAGCCTCTTTTTGCCAGCATGAAAAAAGGTCAGAGCATAGATACCATCACTCTTGATGAGGCATTGGCACTCTTTACGCTACCTCGTACAGTAGGTGAGTATGAAGGCAACGAGATTGTTGTATCGATAGGAAAATTCGGCCCATACGTCAGAATGGATTCCAAGTTCTATTCGCTTTCAAAGACCGACGATCCTTATGAGGTGACTTTGGAGCGCTGCATTGAGATTATTGACACAAAGCGCCGTGCCGAAGAGGAAAAGGACCGTCTTCGCGCGCTTTTCCCGCATGAGATTGGTATCCACGAGGGCGAAGCTGTAGTGTCGAATATTGGGCGCTATGGTCCCTATCTGACATACAAGGGTTCAAATTATCGTCTTCCCAAGAATGCAAACCCGATGAACGTGACTTTGGAAGAGGCGGTGGCAATTATCTCCGCCACAGCCGAAAAGCCAGCTCGTGGTCGCAAATCCACCAAAAAGTAAAGAATACTTTGGGATAATGAGCTAAAAAAAGAGGGTACTTGATGGTAACCTCTTTTAGTTTCATTGTCGTGTTTATTGTCGGCGCATTATTTCTTTGCAGTCTTTTTCTTGGTAGCGGCGGCCTTTTTAGGAGCGGCGGCTTTCTTGGTGGTCTTGCCTTTCTTTGCTGGAGTTGCTTTGGGTTCGTTGCCGTCGATGAACTCGTTCTCGATGTCTTTCAGGTCTTCCAAAGTGGGTTCCAACTCGTCGTCGATGTCATCCTCACTGGGTTCGTCGTCGGCGTAACTGTCAAATTCATCCTCTTCTTCGTCCGAGAATGCCGCTTCAAGTTCTTCGCCGGTAATTTCTAACTCGTGGTTGGGCTTGATTTTGGATGGTTCGTAAGTGTCTTCGTAGTCTCCGTGCTTCAACACGCGCTCTTTGTGGTGCGGTTCGTTTTCTTCTTTCTCAATGGCTTCGGAAAGCGGCGCAAACTCTTCTTCGTCACCTTCTCCGCTATAATATAGGTCTTTGTCAAGATCGTCATCAAGCAGTGCTGTATCAATCTTTACCTCAAATTTTACCATATAAGAAACATCTTCGGTTTCGAATGGCACTACGAATATTGGCTCCCCGTTGGGCTTTATGCTTTTTTTGATATAGTCTTTGTGTCCTTCAGGATAAGCTTCTTTGAATTTTTCCAGCAAATCCTCAGATAAGTTTTTGTAGCTGACAATCAGTTTCTTTTTTGTGTTTTGGGAGTTTTTCATAGTAAGAGAAATTTCTGCAATAATAATAAGAATATTGTGAAATGCAAAATGTTTTTAATGTTTTTTTTCGGCAATTACGATAGATTCGTCGTCTTCTACTCTTAGGTTTTTCATAATGAAGTCTCTACGTTCCATGGTATTTTCACCCATGTAGAAGTGAAGCACGCTTTTCGTATCAAAGTCTTTGTGCAGCAAAACTGGGTCGAGTCGCATATCCTGGTCGATAAAGCCTTTGAATTCGTCTGGGGAGATTTCGCCAAGACCTTTGAATCGGGTGATTACCGCGTTGGGCGTGTTGTTGATGGCGCTGATGCGTTCTTCTTCGGAGTAGCAGTAATGTGTTACTTGTTTGTTCCTTACTCGGTACAAAGGCGTTTGGAGGATATATACATGGCCGGTTTGTATGAGTTCGGGGTAGAATCGCAGGAAAAATGTGAGCAAGAGCAGCCTGATGTGCATTCCGTCCACATCGGCATCGGTGGCAATTACGACGTTGTTGTATCGGAGATTTTCGATGCCGTCGTCGATGTCCAACGCATTGTGGAGCAGGTTGAGTTCTTCGTTCTTATATACATCCACTTTGGAGATGGAATAGACGTTCTTGGGCTTGCCTCGCAGGCTGAACACGGCTTGCGTATCCACGTCGCGGCTCTTGGTGATGCTTCCGCTTGCCGAAAGACCCTCTGTGATGAAGATGGTGCTCTCTAACCGGCGAGGATGGTTTGTGTTGTAGTGAACGTGGCAGTCTCTCAATTTCGAGTTGTTCAGGCTGGCGCGCTTGCTCGCCTCTCGGGCCACTTTCTTGATGCCGGCAATGTCTTTGCGTTCCTTTTCGTTCTGTTGTATCTTTTGTTGCAAGGCCTCCACCGATGCGGGGTTCATGTGAAGGTAGTCGTCAAGATGGCGTTTTAGCACGTCCAGAACGTAGGTTTTCACCAACGGACTGTCGTTTGTGCCGTCTTTTTTGTTCGGTTCCATGTGGGTGGAGCCGAGTTTGGTCTTTGTCTGCGCCTCGAAAACAGGTTCCTGGATGCGGATGCAGAGTGCGCAAACCAACCCTTGCCGCACGTCTTCGGGGGCGTAATCCTTCTTGAAGAAATCCTTTACCACGCGGGCATAGCATTCGCGGAAAGCGCTTTGGTGCGTGCCGCCCTCGGTGGTGTGCTGTCCGTTCACGAAGGAATAGTAGTAGTCGTTGCTCTGTCCGTTGATGTGTGTGAATGCCGCCTCGAAATCGCCATCCTTGATGTGGATGATGGGGTAGAGGGGATCTGCGGTCATATTGTGCTCCAAAAGGTCCAGTAGGCCGTTCTTGGAGTAGTATCGCTTGTCGTTGTAGTAGATGGTGAGGCCTTTGTTCAGGTAGCAGTAGTTCCATACGCGCTTCTCTACATACTCGCCAATGAAGTGGTAGTTGCCGAACAAAGTGTTGTCGGGGATGAACTCTACCAGCGTGCCGTTTTCCTCGTTGCCGTTGTATGCAATAACGCCCGAATCGTTGGTGAGTTTGCCTTCGGCGAATTCGGCGATGCGGGTCTTGCCCTCACGGATGGATTGAACCTTGAAATAGGAAGAAAGTGCGTTCACGGCTTTTGTACCCACGCCGTTCAGACCTACGGATTTTTGGAATACCTTGCTGTCGTATTTTGCACCAGTGTTCAATTTCGAAACAGCCTCCACCAATTTTCCCAAAGGAATGCCGCGTCCGTAGTCGCGGATGGTGACGCGTTTCTCGCCAAAGTTGATTTTGATGTCGATTTTCTTTCCGTAACCGGAAGAAAATTCATCAATGGCGTTGTCGATAACCTCTTTGATGAGCACATAAATGCCGTCGTCGTGGGAAGAGCCATCGCCCAATTTGCCGATATACATACCGGGTCGGAGGCGAATGTGCTCCATGTCCTCAAGGTGGATAATGCTATCGTCGCCATAATCGTTTGTGGTCAAAAGGATTTCGTCGTCTGCCATAATGGGAAATGTTGTTTCTCAATTGCAAAAATACGCATAACTCCCCATGCACAAAGGCTTAGGGATATCTTTTTATCACCATTCCCAGTGTTGAAAACTTTTGTTCGCATTTTGCCTCTCGGAAATCCTTATTCGTGAATCATTTTTTTTTCGTATCTTTGCATCCGTTTTGAGAAATGATGTATTTGGCAAGTTTCTTCAAACAGAAGCGGATATGGCGTAATTGGTAGCCGCGCTAGACTTAGGATCTAGTTCCTCACGGAGTGGGAGTTCGAGTCTCCCTATCCGCACAAAAACAAAGGGACGTGTTGTGACACGTCCCTTTTGGTTTTATTTTGTTCTGTCCTTAAAAGGAAATACTCATGTTGATGCCCATTATTGGAGTGTTTGGGTCTGTTGGGAGATAAGTGAATGAGGGCGAGATGTTGATGCTTTCGATGGAGGATTGCATTTGGAGGCACCACAGATTCTTTGCTTTTGCAATATGTACAGCATCTACAATGGAACAGATGTTTAACCCAATACTAATCGTGAGAAAACAACCAAATCCAAAACCGTAGTCCTCTTTTCTGTAAGTGTTTCTTTCTGATGACATAAGAGTTAGATAGTATTGGGCAATAATGTTGCAAGCGAGATTTCCAAAGAAAAATCCTGCGGCTCTGCCCCATTCGTGTTCGATGGCTTGTCCCAATCCTGGAATGACGAATGATGCAAATCCGCACCATCCTGGCGAATACTTGTCTGAAGAGAAATGTGTATAGGAGCTTCGATCAAAAAGATCTTTTATATCCCTGTATTTGGGAATGGTATAAGAACCATTAGTCACGACAGGTTGTGCTTCGGCTCGTTCTACAAAAGTTTCTTTTTCTCCGTTTTGATATCTTATGGAAGAAATGACATGAGTGGGAAGAATGAAAGTTGGTCCATCTGGATTTGAAAACTTCTTGTATTTGATTTCGGAAGGCGATACTTCGATGATTTTTGCTTCAATCGCTGTTCCGTCTTTTTTTGTGATAATGTCTTGCGCCAATAAGTACGAAGGCGTTAGACAAATGAATAAAAGCAAAAGATATTGTTTCATAATGGTTCCCTATTTCGTGTCGGGAACAACGTTTGATGTTTGGCTCGAAACAATGGTGGGTTAAAATTAAGAAAGTGGAGCCGTTCCATATCGCCTTATTTTTGCATGTAGGGTCTGGACTCCCAAAAGTAAGAAATAAAGGATATCTGAATTGCCCCACTGAATGATATTCGAAACACGAATACATCAATGGAAGCGTTCATTTCGCCCTTATTCTCATACTTTTATGAATTGTCCAGATTCACATGCAAGGAATAATGCCAAATGCACTTTCTTGCCAAACCATACCTTTCGGTTTGACTTTGCAAAAATACTAATAAATTTGAAAATATCGTCTTTGTGGAATAAAAATTAAGGTTTGATGTTGGTATCTATCCTCGGATAATTGACGTTAGAAACGTGTTGTGGGTGTTGTAAAAAAAACGTAATTTTGCATTTTCAAAACTTTCATAAATTCAATGAAAAGAACATTTTTGTTGACACTTATGTTGTTGGCGGTCCTGTTGGCAGCCTCTTGCCAGAAAGAAGAACAGGGTCGCATCCTCACCGCCACCATC
>JAZLKZ010000052.1:0-9767 GCA_045597845.1 Bacteroidales bacterium
TTTTGTTTGTAGGCAGCGGGATAGGTCCGGTGACAACTGCCCCCGTCATTTTGACGGTCTTAACGATCTTTTCAGCGGATTTGTCCACCAAATTGTGGTCGTAAGATTTCAATTTGATTCTAATTCTTTGACTCACGGTTATTAGTATTATTGATTAATAATTTGATTTGCTTTTTAATATTGCTTCTTGCTGGTCTTTCGACACTTCTGCGTAGTGGGAGAATTCCATCGTGGAGTTTGCCCTTCCGGAGGTGATGGTACGCAATGAGGTAACGTAGCCGAACATTCTTTCAAGAGGCACCTTGGCGTGAACAGCCTGTACGCCGACCTTGGCGGAGATGTTTTCGAGCATGCCTCGGCGACGGTTCAAGTCGCCAGTGACATCGCCGACATAGGCGTCCGGAGTGAGCACTTCAAGTTTCATGATGGGCTCAAGCAGAACGGGAGCCGCCTTGCGGCAAGCGGTCTTGTAGCCAATCTTTGCGCAGACCTCGAAAGAAAGCGAGTCGGAATCGACAGGGTGGAAAGAACCATCCAAAACAGTGACCTTCATGCTGTCCATAGGATAGCCTGCGAGTACGCCGTTCTGCATTGCCTCTTTGAAACCCTTTTCGATAGCGGGCATGTATTCCTTGGGGATGTTGCCACCCTTGACTTCGTTGACGAATTGGAGTCCGACAACATCTTCGTCGGCGGGGCCGATTTCGAACAGAATGTCGGCAAACTTGCCCTTGCCACCAGTCTGCTTCTTGTAGATTTCATGGTGACGGACAGTAGTGGTGATGGCTTCCTTATAGGCGACCTCTGGGCGGCCTTGGTTGACTTCGACATTGAACTCACGACGCAAGCGGTCGATGATGATGTCGAGGTGCAGTTCGCCCATGCCACTAATAATAGTCTGGCCGGAAATCTCATCGGTCTTGAACTGGAAGGTAGGGTCCTCTTCGGCAAGTTTGACCAATGCGTTGGTAAGTTTGTCCATTTCAGCCTGAGTCAAAGGCTCGACAGCGATGCTGATAACAGGATCGGGGAACTTCATTGACTCGAGTATGATAGGATTCTTCTCGTCGCAAAGGGTATGGCCCGTCTTGATCTCCTTGAATCCAACGGCCGCTCCGATATCTCCAGCTTCAATCTTGTCCAAAGGATTCTGCTTGTTTGAGTGCATCTGCATGATGCGCGAGATACGTTCCTTGCGGCCCGTATTGGCGTTGTAGACATAGGAGCCTGATTCCAAAGATCCGCTATAAACGCGGAAGAAGCAAAGGCGACCCACATAAGGATCGGTAGCGATCTTGAATGCGATGGCCGAGAAGGGAGCCTTGACATCGATAGCGCGCGACTCCGGTCTATCGCTCTTAGGATTCACGCCTTCTATTGATTTCAAATCGGAAGGAGCGGGAAGGAAAGCCGCCACAGCATCAAGCAAAGACTGCACGCCTTTGTTTTTGAAAGCCGAACCACACATCACAGGAACGATCTTCATCGCCAAGGTAGCCTTGCGGATTTCAGCGATAATCTCTTCCTCGGTAATTGAGTCGGGATCTTCGAAGAATTTCTCCAGCAAAGCGTCGTTTTCTTCAGCAACGCCTTCGATAAGTTTCTGACGGTATTCAGCAACAATATCCTTCAAGTCATCGGGCATGGGAACCTCGTAGAACTTGGAGCCGTTGGATTCCTCGTCCCAAATAAGGGCCTTGTTGGAAATCAGATTTACGACGCCCTTGTAGAGGTCCTCCTGTCCGATAGGAATCTCAATGGGAATTGGATTGGCGCCCAAGCGTTCCTTAATCTGACCTACGACAGAGAAGAAGTCGGCACCGGCACGGTCCATCTTGTTGATGAAGGCTATGCGAGGTACGCCGTACTTGTCGGCCTGACGCCAAACGGTCTCTGACTGAGGTTCCACGCCGCCAACGGCGCAGAAGATAGCGATGGCACCATCCAACACGCGCAACGAGCGTTCCACCTCAACGGTGAAATCCACGTGACCTGGAGTGTCGATGATATTGTATTTGTAGTGATTCCCGTTCCAATCCCAATACACGGTGGTGGCGGCAGAGGTAATAGTGATTCCGCGTTCCTGCTCCTGGACCATCCAGTCCATAGTGGCGGAACCTTCGTGGGTTTCACCCAATTTATAATTCTTGCCAGTATAGAACAAAATGCGCTCAGTCGTCGTCGTCTTGCCGGCGTCGATGTGGGCCATAATGCCTATATTGCGAGTGTATTTAAGATCGGACATTGGCTTATCTTATACAATTTAGAATCTAAAATGTGAGAAGGCCTTGTTAGCATCAGCCATGCGGTGGATATCCTCCTTACGCTTGAAGGCGGCACCTTCTTCTTTGTAAGCGGCCTGGATCTCAGCGGCGAGCTTGAGAGCCATAGTCTTTTCACTGCGCTTGCGGGAGAAGAGGATGAGGTTCTTCATGCCAATGGACTGTTTTCTTTCGGGACGGATTTCGGTAGGAACCTGGAAGGTAGCACCGCCGATACGACGGCTCTTCACCTCAACAGAAGGAGTGATGTTTGCCAATGCTTTCTTCCATACTTCAAGACCATCTTCCTTGGTGCGGTCGGCGACAACATCGATAGCCTCGTAGAAAATCTTGTAAGCAATAGTCTTTTTGCCACCCAGCATCAAGTTGTTGACGAACTTGGTAACCATTACGTCGTTAAATTTGGGATCCGGGAGGATTATTCTTTTCTTAGGTTTTGCTTTTCTCATTTCTCTTTATTCTTTAATTATAATTACAAGCAGTAATATAATTTCGATTTGTAACTAGTTTATTTAGCAGCCTGTTTTGGACGCTTTGCACCGTATTTGGAACGACGCTGACGACGACCATCAACACCTGACGTATCCAAAGCACCGCGGATGATATGGTAACGAACACCGGGGAGGTCCTTTACACGACCGCCACGGATCATAACGATGCTATGCTCTTGCAAGTTGTGGCCTTCACCGGGGATGTAAGCATTGACTTCCTTCTGGTTGGTCAAACGTACACGGGCAACTTTACGCATTGCCGAGTTAGGTTTTTTAGGAGTTGTGGTGTAAACACGGGTACAGACGCCACGACGCTGAGGGCAGCTGTCCAAAGCGGGAGACTTACTTTTGTACTCCATTTGCTGACGTCCTTTGCGAACTAATTGTTGAATTGTTGGCATTTTTTGATTTGTAATTTATTGTAATTATTAATATTTCAGTCTTTTCCACGGGCATAATACGCCCACTAAATGGAATGCAAAGGTACAAACATTTTTTGAATACTTATCATCATCCTAATATAGGAAAAGTTAAAAAATCATAAAATGTTTTGTATGAATTATATTTCAATATATTATAAAAATTAAAACTCGCAAAAAAGAATGTCGGTTTAATAAGTTATCAACCGACATTTTGCATAAAATGTGAAATTAGGAAACAAGGCAAAAGAACGGGGGCCGGAACTCTTGCAAGGGCGCAAAATCACAACAAAGCCTCACACAAAGAGAAGGTGCAATCTTTTGGGAATGCCAACTACCAAACTGCGGCTAACGAATCAATGGCCGAAATCCACGAGGAACTTGATACGCATAAGACGTATTTCCTCTTCGGTATAGTCGGGGTCATCTGCAAACTCAGCGTAGGCATCCTCAAGCGTGTCGCTCTCTGAGTCACGCCAATATTCAAGCAGCTCTTCCTGATGGTCTTCCTCAATGTTCTCGTTGATGTAGTAGTCGATGTTGAGCTTGAGGCCTGAAGAGATGATGTGCTCGATCTCCGTCAGCAATTCGTCCATGGTAAGGTTCTTGCCGCGGGCGATGTCTTCCAATGACATCTTTCTGTCGATTGCCTGGATGATGTACACCTTGCGACCCGACTTGTTTACGGCACTGCGTATCACAATGTCCTGAGGACGCTCGATCTCGTTTTCCTCGACATATTTCTTGATAAGGTCGATAAAAGGAGCGCCGTATTTCTGTGCCTTGTTGATGCCAACTCCGGTACAATGGCTCAGTTCCTCAACACTGCACGGGTATTGAATGGTCATGTCCTTCAAAGACCTCTCCTCGAAGATTACATACAATGGAAGTTTTTCCTTCTGCGCAATGGTCTTGAGCAATCCTTTAAGTTGGACATACAAGGCCTCGTCTCCCGCAGCGGAGCCAAAACCGCCACCCATCGAAGATGCGTCGTCTTCGTCATCCTGGTTGCCTGACTCCGAATAATCGTGGTCGCACGTTACATATATATTGTAAGGCGACTTGATGAATTTATTGCCTTCGGGAGTGAGCTTCAGAACGCCGTATTGCTCAATTTCCTTATATAACAGTTTGTCAAAAACAGCCTGACGGATCACAGCTTTCCAATAATACTCGTCGTGGTCCAAACCTTTCCCGAATTGTTCCAACTGGTCGTGGCGGTAGATTTTAGTATGGGGGTTCACTCTGCCCAGAACAACATCCACCACTTCCTTCGCCTTAAAAGCCTGTTTCATGGCAAGGATTGTCTCGAGCGTATAGACCATTTCGTCCTTCGCTTCCATTTTTGGTTTTGGATGAAGGCAGTTGTCGCAATTTCCGCAGTTCTCTTCAGGGTAGTCTTCACCAAAATACTTCAGGATATTCATGCGCCTACATGCTGAAGATTCCGCATAGTTGACCATTTCCTGCACCAACTGGTTGGCCATTTCCTGTTCTGTTATATTTTTATCTGTGAAGAACTTATAGAGTTTTTCCACATCATGTTCGGAATAGAAAGCGATGCATCTGCCCTCGCCACCATCTCTGCCGGCGCGGCCCGTTTCCTGATAATAGCCTTCAAGACTTTTGGGGATATCGTAATGAATGACAAATCGCACATCTGGCTTGTCGATTCCCATTCCGAAGGCAATCGTAGCGACAATGACGTCGACTTCCTCCATCAAAAATTTGTCTTGGTTCTCGGTGCGCACCTTCGAGTCGAGTCCTGCATGATAAGGGAGCGCCTTGATACCATTTATTTTCAGCAATTCGGCAAGATCTTCGACTTTTTTTCTGGTAAGGCAATAGATAATGCCGCTCTTGCCGGGGTTGTCCTTGATGAATTTGATGATTTCCTTGTGGAGCCGCATCGGATCTTCCGGTTTCGGACGCACCTCGTAATAAAGGTTGGGGCGGTTGAAGGAGGAGACGAACAATTTGGCATCCTCCATATGCAGGTTCTTGATGATGTCTTGCTGCACTTTGGGTGTGGCCGATGCGGTAAGCGTAAGAATGGGCACCGTGTCGTCGATGGCGTCGATGGCGCTTCGCAGGCGTCGGTACTCAGGGCGGAAGTCGTGGCCCCACTCGGAGATGCAATGCGCCTCGTCAATTGCAAAGAAAGAGATGTTGATCTGCTGCAAGAAATCGATAGTATCTTCTTTGGACAAGGTTTCAGGGGCGATGTAGAGCAGTTTCGTCTCGCCTTTACGCAAGTCGTCCTTAACCTCTTTGGTCTGCAACTTGGAAAGAGAGGAATTGAGGAAATGCGCCACTACGTCCTTGCCGGAATTGTAACGGATTGCATCAACTTGATTCTTCATCAAAGCAATCAACGGAGAAACCACGATGGCAGTTCCATGCTTCAGCATGGCGGGCAACTGATAGCATAGTGATTTGCCCCCGCCAGTAGGCATAATGACAAAAGTGTCATTGCCAGACAAAACGCTGCGGATAATGGCTTCCTGGTCACCTTTAAAATTGTCGAAGCCGTAGATTTCTTTAAGTTTAGCGTGGAGGTCGAGTCCCATTTGAATATATTTTCGTACCTTTGCAATTGCAAATTCAAAGATAGCAAAAAAAAAGAACACTACAAAATTATTTTTGCGTTGAAAACAAAAGAAGAAATATTAAACATTGCCTATCAGGTAATTAACGAAGAAAAAAAGGCAATAGAAAATCTAGGGAATTTCATTGACAACAACTTTTACAAAGCGGTTGAAACGATATTTTCAACGCAAGGAAGAGTCATTGTGACCGGTATTGGCAAAAGCGCCAACATCGCAACCAAGATCGTCTCTACGCTCAATTCGACCGGAACGCCCGCCATCTTCATGCATGCCGCCGACGCCATACATGGAGACTTGGGTATCATCCAAAAAGATGACATCGTAATCTGCATTTCAAAGAGCGGAAATACCCCCGAAATAAAAGTCCTGATTCCTTTGGTGAAGAATTTCGGAAACACTTTGATAGCCATCGTTGGGAACACGGATTCTTTCCTTGCCAAAGAAGCCGACATCATCCTCAATACCACCGTGGCGCACGAAGCCTGTCCGAACAATCTCGCCCCAACATCCTCCACCACCGCTCAACTCGTGATGGGGGACGCCTTGGCCGTGGCGCTTATCGAATGCCGCAATTTCACGGCGAGAGACTTTGCGCGATTCCACCCCGGCGGTGCGCTCGGCAAGCAGCTTTACATGCGCGTGGCAGATCTATACAAGCAAAACGAGCGGCCTATTGTGAGCAGCAGCACATCCTTGCGAGACACCATATTGGAGATGACCTCCAAACGACTGGGTTGTACCGTTGTCATCGACGGCGATGGGACAGGAGAACGGATTGCAGGCATCGTCACCGACGGAGACCTGAGGCGAATGATGAAAGAACACTCCGCCTACGAGGCTCTCACCGCCGCCGACATCATGACCAAGACACCCAAGATGATTCTCGACACCGAATATGCAGTGAACGCTTTGAACCTGATGCGATCAAAATCCATCACGCAGCTTATCGTAGTGGACAACGACCAGCGTTATTTGGGAGTGCTCCACCTGCACGACATTCTGAGAGAAGGAATCATATAAACCAGGAGCTTCCGCGCCTCAAGGATAACACATTTCATACATGGAATTAAGAACAGAAAAAGTAGTCAAAAAATATCGCAGCCGCACAGTGGTGAAAAGCGTGTCGGTATCGGTACGACAAGGAGAGATTGTAGGATTGCTCGGCCCGAACGGGGCAGGCAAGACCACTACATTCTATATGATAGTAGGCATCATCAATCCCAACGAAGGACGGGTATTCTTGGACGACAAAGACATCACCTCCATGCCCATGTACCAAAGGGCACAGCTCGGCGTGGGATACCTGGCGCAAGAAGCCTCGGTGTTTCGCCAGATGTCAGTGGAAAACAACATCATGTCGGTACTTGAATTTCGCAAAGGCCTCAGCAAAGAGCAACGCATCGAAAAGCTTGAATCGCTGTTGGACGAATTTGGACTGCAGAAAATCCGCAAAAGCAAAGGCATCCAGCTCTCGGGCGGCGAACGCCGCCGCACGGAGATTGCACGCGCATTGGCGACAGACCCATTCTTTTTATTGCTCGACGAGCCATTCGCAGGAGTGGATCCCATTGCAGTACAAGACATTCAGGACATCGTTGCACACTTGAAGAACCGCAACATCGGAATCTTGATAACCGACCACAACGTGCATGAAACGCTGAGCATCACCGACAGGGCATATCTATTATATGAAGGCTCAGTGCTTCACCACGGCACACCCGAAGAGATGGCCGCCGACCCCGATGTAAGGGAAAAATACCTGGGACGCGATTTTGAACTGCGTCGCCACAATGCCGTAAAATTACAACAACCTAGTCAAAGCGATTAAAAGTCATGGAACTAAAAGAAAACCTCAAAGAATTAGTATTTAACAAAGGGTTACTGAAACAAGAAGTCTATCAAGCCACCAAGGAGACTTTCAATCTTTTCCGCACTACCACGCGCGAAATCATATCCCAGTTTCAAATGGCCAACGACCAACAGGAAAAAAAGATTAGATTTGAGTTTACAGACCGCGGCGACTTCGAGTTTGAAGTCAAGTTCGCCGGCGACGTACTAATATTTATGATGCATACCAACGTGTTTGAATTCTCAAGAAATCACGAAGTGATGAAGTCACCTTACATCCGAGAGAATCCCAACAGATCGTATTGCGGAGTAATACATATATATAATTTCCTCGCAGACTCATTCCTCTACCAAAGAGAAAACGACTTGGGATACATGATCGGACGTGTGTTCGTCAACAACGAGAAGCACTATTTCATCGAAGGCAAGAGAGAACTAGGCATGCTTTACAACAACTTCAACACCTCCGTAATCAACCCCGAAACAGTGCAAGGAATCGTTGAATCAGCTATTGAGTACACCACCAATTTTGATCTTTTGACCCCCCCCTACGACGAAGTCAAGCTGGTTTCAGTGGGTGAGATGAGGAGTAATCTTGATAAAAAATCGTTGGTCACAGGAAAGCGCTTAGGATTTCGTTTTCAAGCAGATACAGAATAGATTATTCTTTTTTTTACGCCAATGATGTAAAAAAAATTTTGCCGAGTCAAAAAATGTTTGTACTTTTGCAACCGCTTTTGAAGGCAGATGCTCGGTTCGTCTAGCTGGCCCAGGACGTGAGATTTTCATTCTCAAAATCGCGGGTTCGAATCCCGCACCGAGTACAAAAAAACACGATTAAAACTATGGCACATCACAAGTCAGCAAAAAAAAGAATTCGCTCCTGCGAAAAAAGAAGAGTTGAGAATCGCTACTACGCCAAGACCATGCGTAATGCACTTCGTGATTTCAGAGCTTTGGAAGACAAGGCTGTCGCAACCGAAAAGCTCCCCAAGATGCTTTCCATCATCGACAAGCTTGCTAAGCGTTCTGTAATTCACAAGAACAAGGCTTCCAACCTCAAATCAAAATTGATGAAGCAGGTAAATGCTATGTAATATAGCTAAAAGCAATAGAAAGCCGACTCTTTTGAGTCGGCTTTTTTGTTTGTATACATCTCGAATATGCCTATGCAAACAAAGTCGTAGCCATTCTTTCATGCTACGGTAGAGCGCAGATGGTTCATCTAAAAGTATTGGTCACCCATTCAACTTGAGGTTGAACCCCTCGTCAAAAAGTTCCAGAATGGTACCTTGGGCAAGGTGAAAGCCCTTCACTCCCGCCTTACGAGCCCCTTCTACGTTGGCGAGAATATCGTCGATAAACAACGTCTCTTCGGGATTCAAATGCTGTTCTTTGAGAATCATGTCAAACCCTGCCTTTTCAGGCTTTCTTTCGTGCATCAGCTGCGAAAAATAGCAATGGTCGAAACAAGCCTGGAAAATGTCGAAGCCGAACTTTTTCTGCAACCTTTCGGTAAAGCAGTTATAATTTATCTCGTTCGTATTGCTGAAAAGAAAGACACGATACTTGTACCGCAACGCCAGAAGCAACGCCACGCGCTCCTTGGGCACGTCCAACAACACCGCATTGACAACATCGTCAATCTCCGTGTCAGAAAGCTGCAAGCCGGAAACCTTTCTCAAATAGTCGCGATATTCTGCAGCAGAGAGCAGACCTTTCTCAAAAAGGTCCATTTCGTGAGTCTGGAAATTCTTGGTATAAAAGCCAGAAAGGTTTGATACTCCGTACTTTTCGATAGCATCGGAAAGATTTTCGTAGCGAATATCATAAATAACGCCTCCAAGGTCGAAAATAATGTTCTTTATCTGCATAATCAGTAGATTTAGGATGCAAAAATACGAAAAATATTTGAATTGATTATCAATTATTTGCAAAATATTTTCAATAAAGTTGCGAAAAAGTCCATTCAAACAGAAAAAAAGTCGTATCTTTGCAAACGCAATTGAGAAAAAGAGAGTTCTTTTAAATCAAAGCAAAACGGTTCGGTAGTTCAGTTTGGTTAGAATACATGCCTGTCACGCATGGGGTCGCGAGTTCGAGTCTCGTCCGGACCGC
>JAZLKZ010000053.1:0-3140 GCA_045597845.1 Bacteroidales bacterium
CTGATGATACTGAAATTCATCGATGGTCAAATTCGGATTCATCAGGATTTTCATTCTGTCGAGACCAAACAAGTCCTCAAACAGGATGCGCAGCAGCTGTTCCGCCTCCCTCTCGCTGAACTTCCGGACGAGTTGCGACCGGAAAAAACGCCTTACAAATGTGAGATTAAAGCCAATCATGCCGCAAAAATAGGAAAATCCCGAGAAACTGTTTTTGAGAGCCTATCTTAATCTTGGGGGAAAGAATCACCGTTTCACTACTGCCCGAAGCGGGTTCACTAACCTGTCGAAAACGGTCAGGTTTTCCGTGATGATTTCGGCAGTGCCGGACATCTCAGGACGGAAACCGCTCGCGCTTCCGTACTCCCCAGCGAGCACACCATCACCACCGCGCAGCAGTTCATCCCCATTACGCCTTCGTCTCGACAAACCGCCACCCTGAGCTTAGCCGAAGAGTCGTCCCCTTCACGGCATCCTGCAGCAGCAGGGCGGCCATTGCCGCCGCAACTGCCGAAAGGATAAGTCTATTTACTGTATTTTTTATTTTCAATCACTTTACAACACTAACTCTTTCCGTAAACAGCACCCCCTGCTCATCCCGTACACGAAGCAAATAAACCCCTTCCGCCAAACCAGCCACACTGATTTCATTTGAGTTCCGCACCCTCTTCACCACCTGCCCCAAAGCATTATAAAACCAAACCTCATCAGCCTCAACACCCTCAATGCGCACAACCCCGCTGGCGGGATTTGGACACAATGTAAAAGCAGCCCCTTCCGTCTCTTCCACAGCTTCAATGCTGACGAAATGTGCCGTAATCTGTCCGCCTCGCGCAACCATGTGGAAATATTCCGGATCTGTTGAAATGGTATCGCCTTCTTGATTGGTCCAGCCGACAAACTGATAGTTCTCATTTGCCGTGGCCATCAGATGTGCTCTTTCACCGAAAAGGTATGTCCCTGAACCGTTTGCCACGCCGCCATCACTTGGCTCTGCTATCACATCAAGTTCAAAAGGAGTGTAAACAGACTCACGGCTGACAAACATCTTTCCAAAGAAGACAGAGCCGTTATACTCGTATGATAGCATGTAGCCATCGGGCAATAATGCTAGGCCTGTCTGAATATAATCCATGCCGGAACTGATGTTTTCGTAATTATAGCCACCGTCATTAGAACGATATAATCCTTGAAAGTCGATTTGGGCAATATAAACATTGTCATTGTCATCAATTACAATGGAATTGACACGAAAACCACCATTCAGCATTTCCCAAGTCTCACCATTATCCTCTGTCCTGAACACGCCGACATCTTCATCGTTATTATATCCATCACATCCTGCATATACAGTTCCGTCAGGACTTTTTGCGAAAGAAATCAAATAGTTCTCATCCAAACCAACCGACTTCCAAGAAAGCCCATGGTCTATTGAACGGATAACACCTATATGATAATCGCTAGAATTAGTCAAACATGCGAACAGGGTTCCATCGTCAAGTTCAATAAGTCCATTGACATAGGTTACTCCTTGATTGGGATTTTCCCAATAAGTCCACCAAGTAACACCACCATCAAACGATATCCTTATTCCACGGTCGTCGCCAAGATAAAGCGTGCCGTCAGATGACTTGAGGAATGAACGTGGCGCCGAAAAGGAAGCATGCCCCAACAGGTTCCACGAGTTTCCATCCCATTTAAATATAGGGGTATTGCTGCAAATGGAGGCGTATAACTCATTGTCTTCGGAAAGATATAGAAAATCAACAGATTGGTTCTCAAACCCCACACACTGCCATGTCTGACATGTGTCTACACTTCGATAGACACCGTGCATTGATGCCACATAAACAGTATCGATACTGCGCCCGACAGGATGATGGAACCAGTCCCCGTTAGTATTGACTTCAATCCAGAAATCATCTGCCGATTGCCCTTGCATCGTCACCCCTCCCGCCATCAGCAGGAGCGCAAGCAGGGTGTAAAATCTTGTTGTTTTCATAGTCCTATTTGTTTCATTATTGTACCTATCAGACCGCCCCTCCCTCTTTATGTTAACTAGAAAGGGAAGGGGCGACTGTTTTTCGATTATTTGCTATTTGCTTTGTTTACAATAAATTTAGCATTAGTAATAGCGCGTCCATTAATTTTAGCATTAATGAAATACAGGCCATTAGTCAAATGCCTAACATTGATAGATACTGTTTTGCTTTGCACCTGCTGTATTTAGTCATTTTGTTCATTCTTTTGTTTTGTTTATTGTTGTTTTTATTCTTTTATAAACTTAAAAAGCCATTCCTTTGTCAAAGAATTTGATGATATTCTCAAAAGGTAAAACCCAATTGGAAGGTGTGCTACGGAAATATTGTCGGCTTGCTTTATTACTTCAGAAGCGCAACAAACACCTTGATGGTTATATATCTGGTAAGTAAGCCCATTATTAGATCCGCCGTCATATTGCAAATGGAGTTCGTCCATAACAGGATTGGGATAAACCTTTACACCAGGTTCTTCTGTATTATCTTGAATGTTCTCAAAATTAATCAGACATGTCTTATAACTGGGATTCTGCCAAATGAGTTCTCCCTCTTCATGATAACATAGCAAATCCGATTCGCCCGTAAAGTCAAGATATGGTTCTTGCTGAATCTTTGTTCCCGGGAAGATGAACCCGAGTTCGCTTCCCATGTCTTCAATCCATTTTTCTTTTAAATCAGGATTTACCAAATAAGACAAGATAAATTCACGCCTTTGTACCCCATTCATAATCGTATCACCGATTGAGCTCAACACCAAACCGTTGGCCTCATCGCCTCTTTGGACGAAAACAGTGTCTCCTTCTGAAAGGGTCCAATCATATAACAAGATTTCATCTTCAAACATAGGCCAATCGCTATGCTTTCTGAAAAACAGTCTGCCGGCATCTTCTCTAAGAAGCCCGTAATCAAAGGTGTAGTCATCTTCTTCGGCCGCCATAATTTTATATTGGACTCCCTCATACAAGACATAATCATCATCTGAAAATGAGAAAACGACCGTAAAACGGATATCTGTTGATTCTTTTGTAAAAAGCACATTCCATTGGCGGGTGCCATCCAACTCTTGCGCTCTTCCCATGCCTGCTGCCACCAGCAGCAGGA
>JAZLKZ010000054.1:0-10609 GCA_045597845.1 Bacteroidales bacterium
AAGCACTGAATAACAGTATTCCAATGAGGGACAAACTTTTTTTCTTCATATTTTTAGCGATATTTGAATAATTTCTTCTAATTTTGCAATGCAAAAATAATAATTTTTATCCTAATCTTGATGAAAAAAATCGTTTTTTTATCCTTTTTTTCTTGCCTTTTGTTTGCTGGCTTCTCGCAAAATGTTGATAAACAGCAAAAAAATGTCTCCAAATCGAGCGCGCAGGTATTGATAGAAACCGATTACGGAAACATGGTTGTGTTGCTCTATGATGCTACTCCGCAGCACCGCGACAACTTTCTAAAGCTTGTTTCCCAAGGCTTTTATGATGGACTTCTTTTCCATCGGGTCATCAACAAGTTTATGATACAAGGAGGTGACCCTCAGTCTAAAGATGCAAAACCAGGCGTGCCGTTGGGCAACGGCAATTTGGGCTACACGATTCCCGCCGAGTTCAGCGATTCGTTGATCCACAAGAAAGGCGCTTTGGCGTCCGCTCGTTTGGGCGATGATGTAAATCCTGCCAAAGCCTCGTCGTCCTGCCAGTTCTACATCGTGCAAGGCGAGGTTATCGCTCCCGAAATGATTCCCATGATGGAGCGATATCTCGGGCATCCGTTGTCCGACTTGCAACGCAAAACCTATACCTCTGTGGGCGGTACGCCTCATTTGGATGGCTCTTATACTGTTTTCGGCGAAGTCGTTGAAGGCTTGGAGGTTATCGACAAGATTGCCGCTGTTGCCTGCGACCCGATGAATCGCCCTCTGGAGGATGTAAAAATGAAAATCAAGATATTAGATTGATAAAGAATTGTTGGTTTGAGAGGCACTCCGATAATTGCCAATTTATTGATAAATAATCAAATCAACGATTCAATAATCCCACAGTTCAACAATTCTCAAAACTCAAAATAATGACCAAAGAAGAAATTGCTGCTTATATCAGTGACATCAAGAACGCCAATATCGAGTCTTTCAAAGACAAGGCTGCTGATGTTGAGGCTTTTCGTGTGAAGTATCTGGGTAAAAAGGGTGTTATCGTCGAATTGTTCAACCAGTTCAAGACGTTGCCTAACGACCAGAAGAAGGAAATGGGCCAGTTGCTCAACCAGCTAAAGGTAGCGGCGCAAGATAAAGTGGAGGAGTTCAAGAACTATGTCGAGGAAAACCATGAACTCGATGTGGCGCATGATCTGACCATGCCGGCCGACTTCGTTCAGCTGGGTAGCCGTCATGTGCTGTCGGTGGTGATGAACGAAATCATCGACATCTTCTCTCGCATTGGCTTCACTGTAGCCGAATCGGTTGAAATCGAGGACGACTGGCACCTGTTCTCTGCGCTGAACTTCCCGCCCGACCATCCCGCCCGCGATATGCAGGACACGTTCTTTGTGGAAAAGGAAGAGGGCCGTCAGGAGGTCGCTTTGCGCACCCACACCTCTTCGGTACAGGTGCGTGTTATGGAAAACAACAAACCTCCCATCCGCATCATCGCACCGGGTCGCGTGTTCCGCAATGAGGCTATCTCGGCTCGCGCACATTGTATCTTCCACCAGGTGGAGGCATTGTATGTGGACAAAAAGGTCACTTTCGCCGACTTGAAACAGACGTTGCTCTATTTCGCAAAAGAGATGTTTGGCGAACAGACGCAAATCCGTCTCCGCCCCTCCTATTTCCCGTTCACTGAGCCTTCGGCTGAAATGGATATCTCTTGCAACATTTGCGGAGGCAAGGGTTGCAATATCTGCAAAGGTACCGGTTGGCTTGAAATCTTGGGCTGCGGCATGGTCGATCCCAACGTGTTGGAGTCTTGCGGCATTGATAGCAAGGAATATACGGGATTCGCTTTGGGTATGGGCGTGGAGAGAATGGCGATGCTGAAATACCAAATTCGCGACCTCCGTCTCTATTTCGAAAACGACCTCCGTTTCTTGAAACAATTCGATGCAATTGTGTAAAAGTCGCTGATTCCATGATGGTTAATTGATATAACGTTCAAAACCTGCAGCTATGTCAAAAATCACAATCAACGGAATGCGCTTCTATGCCAATCATGGCTGTTTTTCTGAAGAACGGGCTATTGGCACTTACTTCAAGGTCGATATGGTGCTGGTCGTCGATACTGCCAAGGCGCAGCAAAGCGACGACATCAACGATACTGTAAACTACTTGGAGGTTTACCATGTAGTGAAAAAGGAGATGATGCAACCGTCGCATCTGCTGGAACATGTGGCCGACAGAATAGGAAAGACCGTTTTGTCCAGCTTCGACGGCGTGTCGCAACTTGAGGTCACGATCCACAAACTCAACCCTCCTTTGGGCGGTCAGATGGATTCTGTCGCCCTTACCCTTGATTTTTACAGGTAGTGTCTGATTCCAAGATAATTGGCGGTATTCACACCAAGTTGCCTAACGATGTGCGAATGCCGCCTTTGTTTTTTTTTGTGCATAAACCTGATTCCATGATAGATAAGCAGGTTTTTCTGATTTTTCTATAACTGTCCGTTTTCGGAGAAGCTGTAGTAGTCGGATTTGCAGTTGGGCGTGATGCCCACGATGAGGTGGTCTATGAGTTTTATGTGCATGATTTCGCCCGCTTTTTTAATGCGCTGGGTGAGTTCGATGTCGTTGTTGCTCGGGGTTAGGATTCCTGATGGATGGTTGTGCGCAACGGCCAGACACACAGCGTTTTTCTCCAGCGCTCCTTTGAATACCATGCGTAGATCCACCGTTGTGTCGGATATGCCCCCCGACGAAATGCGCGCTTTCCCTACAACTCTTTTCTTGATGTTGAGATAAACGGCCCAGAATTCCTCGTGTGGCAAGTCCACCAGACTGGGTGCGATGAAGTTGAAAAGATCGTTGCTGCTTCGAATGACAGCTACTTGGTTTGTGTCGCGCTCGGCGCACATCCTGCGTCCCAATTCAAGGGCGGCGATAATGGTCACTGCCTTTGCGTCGCCCATGCCCTTGGGCTCCGTAAGTTCAATGATGCCGGCCTGCGAAAGTGCTGTCAAACTGTTCCCGCTTCTGTCTAAAAGCGACTTTGCCAACTCCACGGCGCTCTGTCCAATGCTTCCACTTCCTAATAGAATTGCAATTAATTCTGCGTCAGATAATTCCTTCTTTCCTTTGGCGAGTAATTTTTCGCGAGGCTTGTCTTCGTCTGCCCAATCTTTGAGGCGTAAGGTTGTTTGAGATTTCATGATCAATAAAAATTTCTGCAAAAATACTTTAAATTTTTAATAAAAGCATTGTACTATCACTAAAAATTCTTATCTTTGCACATTCAAAATGTATAATAACTAAAAAATACTTTAATACGTAAGATATGCAGAATAAAGGACTTATTAGATTTTTGACATGGGCTTTCGTGTTGGTGTGTTTGTTCCAACTCTCTTTTACCTTCGCCACTCGTAGTGTCGAGAAGAAAGCGAAAAATGTTGCTCAGGCCTATGTCGATGCTCAGACTACCAAGGACTTAGCCATGCAGAAGGCTGGTAGCGATCAACTTTATGCTCAAATGATTCTGGACTCTATGCAGATTGCCCGCGAAAGCGCCTACATCGATTCCATGGCCACCGAAAAAGTTTGGTTCGGCTACAACTACCGTGAATGCCAAAACCGTGAGATTAACTTGGGTCTGGATTTGAAAGGCGGTATGAACGTAATGCTCGAGGTTTCAACGATTGACGTTGTCCGCGCACTCGCCGACCACACTGACGATACTATCTTCAACAAGGCTATCGACAATGCTTTGGCTATGCAGAAGAAAACCACCAATCGCAATTTCGTTTCGCTTTTCTACGATGAAATTGTCGCTTTGGATCCCGATGTCCGTTTGGCTGGTTACTTTAGCACACAACTCCGTGACAAAATCAAACTGAACGACGACAACGACAAGGTGATGAAAGTCGTCAAGGAGGAAACTGCAGGTGCTTACGACAGAACTTATGAGATTTTGCGTCAGCGTATCGACAAGTTCGGCGTGGCTCAGCCTACCATCCAGCGTCTCGAAGCTTCCGAGCGTATCTTGGTCGAGCTGCCTGGCGTGAAAGAGCCCGAGCGTGTCCGCAAACTTCTGCAGGGTACTGCTCAGCTGGAGTTCTGGTTGACCTATGACAACAGAGAGGCTTACCCCATGATGGAGGCTATTGATAAATATATAGCATCTATTAAGAATGGTGAAGTTGCCGAAGCTGAAACAGAAGTTGCCGACTCTGCCGCCGCAAACGACTCCCTCTCGATGCTCGAACAGCTTTCCGTCAACAAGGAGGCTGCTTCCGATGCCGATGCCGATGAGTTCGCCAAGAGCAATCCCCTCTTCTCTTTGATGAGCCCCAACGTTTCCCAAGACCGTCAATTGGGCATGGGTCCTGTTGTCGGCTTCGCTCCTTACAAGAACCGTGCCGCTATCGATGCCATGTTGCAGCAGGCTTTCGACAAGAAGATTGTCGATCCTCGTCAAGTGAAATTCTTGTGGTCCGCCAAACCTATGACGGGCAGCAGCGATGTATATGAACTGTATGCAATCAAGATTACCGACCGCGAAGGCAAGGCTGTTCTTGATGGTAGCGTGATTACCGATGCCCGTCAGGATTTCAGCACCACGGGTGGCAATGAGATCTCCATGACCATGAACAACGAAGGCGCTCGCGACTGGAAACGCATCACGGGTGAGAATGTGGGCAACTGCATCGCCATCGTTCTCGACAATGTGGTTTATTCCGCACCTAACGTAAATGGTGAAATTGCCGGTGGTCGTTCTTCCATTACCGGTTCCTTCACTTTGGAAGAGGCAAAAGACTTGGCAAACATCCTGAAGTCAGGTAAGCTCCCCGCTCCCGCCGTCATCGTGCAAGAGGCTGTCGTTGGACCTTCCTTGGGTCAGGAGTCTATCCACAAGGGCCTCATCTCTTTCATTCTCGCATTTATAGTAGTACTTATTTATATGGTTGTGTTCTACAACCGTGCAGGTTGGGTTTCGGTAATCGCTTTGATCACCAACGTCTTCTTGCTGATGGGTATTCTCGCCTCCATAGGTTCCGTATTGACTATGCCGGGTATTGCAGGTATCGTGCTCACCATGGCTATGGCTGTTGACGGTAACGTTATTATATATGAACGTATCAAAGAGGAATTGCGCGAAGGTTCCAGCCTCTCGAACGCTATCACCGCTGGTTTCAGAAACGCTCTTTCCGCAATTATCGACGGTCAGGTTACCACCTTCTTGCTGGGTCTTGTGCTGATTATGTTCGGTTCGGGTCCTGTTCAAGGTTTCGCTGTTACCCTCTGTATCGGTATCGTTACCTCTTTGTTCACCAGTATCTTCCTCACCCGTCTCTGCTTGGATTGGATGTTGAACCACAAGAAGAAAGTCAACTTCTCGTTCAGCTTTACTGAGAATTTCATGCGCAACGCTCATGCCGATTTCCTCGGTAAGCGTAAACTGTTCTACGGTATCGCTTGCGCCGCCATCGTGCTCTGCATCTGCGGTTTCTGCTTCCGTGGTTTGAACTTCGGTATCGATTTCACTGGTGGTCGTACCTATGTGGTCCGTTTCGACCAGCCCGTCAATGCCGTTGACGTTCGCGCCGACCTTGCCAAGCAGTTCTCTGAGGCTCCCGAAGTCAAGACTTACGGTCCTTCAAATCAGTTGAAGATTACCACCAAGTACAAAGTCAACGAAGATGGCGACGAGGTTAAGAACGAGATCATGACCAAACTCTATGAGGGTACCAAGACCTCTTTCGCCAACGACATCACTATTGATGAATTCAAATCTACCGAGACCAATCCTCTCGGCGTTATCCAGGCCGAACAGGTTGGCGCTACCATCGCCAACGATTTGAAACGTTCTTCCATCTTGGCTGTCATCGGTGGTCTCTTGGTTATGTTCGTTTACATTGGACTCCGTTTCCGCAGCTGGCGTTTCGGTTTGGGTAGTGTGGCCGCCCTTACTCACGATACCATCTTGGTTGTGGGTATGTTCTCGCTGCTCTATGGCTTGATGCCGTTCAACTTGGAGGTTGACCAATCCTTCATCGCCGCCGTGCTGACGGTCATCGGTTACTCCATCAACGCTACCGTGGTTATCTTCGACCGTGTTCGTGAGTACAAGAAACTCTATCCGAAGCGTGACCTGATGACTCACATGAACGACGCTATCAACTCTACTTTGGCACGTACAATCAATACCAGCGGTACTACGTTTGTTACCTTGTTGATGATGTTCATCTTCGGTGGTGAGGTTATCAGAGGTTTCATCTTCGCATTGCTCGTTGGTGTGGTTTGTGGTGTATTCTCCTCCTTGTGCATCGCTTGCGCCGTGGTTTACGACCTCTCCCGCAAACAGAACAAATTGAACGCTTAATTTAACCGCACATTATATTATATGGATTGGCTTTGGGCGTTGATTTTTGTGGGCATAGCCCTCTTCAGTACCTACGCAAAGGCTCGCAATGCGAGCCCCATTGCGGAGGAGGATGAAGAACCATCGCAAAAGCCATCCCATTCTGTAAAACAAAAGAAAAAAGAAAAAGAGTATTTCACCTACGAGACTTCCCAGGAGCCTTTGGTGAAGCAATCAAAAGAGAACTCGCGGAAGGTTGTCGATAACGAGCAGCCCTGCACCGAAGAAAATCAACCAATAAATTTCGACTTGCGCCAGGCTGTTATCTACAACACGATTTTACAGAATGAATATATTTCAGATTTGAAATAACAAAATTAATTAATATTTAAGGTATGTTTAAAAAAGTACTATTGACAATCGGTCTGCTGCTCATGGCTAATGTAGCCGTGTATGCGCAGGGTACATTGAAGGGTACCATTACCGATGCAAAGACTGGTGAACCATTGCCGTTCGTTAATATTGTCGTAAAGCAAAACGGACAGCAGATTCGCGGCGGTCAAACGGATTTTGATGGTATGTACACCATCAAGCCGTTGGATGTGGCCAAGTATGATATTGAGGTATCAAATATTGGCTACGCAAAGTATATTAAAACAGGAGTGCAAATCAAGGCTTCTGGTTTTACTATCGAAAACGTTCAAATGACCCCCACAGCTACGAATTTGGAAGAAGTTGTAATTGTGGATTACAAGGCTCCTATCATCGAAATTGGTGACGCCTCAACGTCCGAACGTATTACCTCCGATGATATCGAGCACATGACGGGTAACTCTGTCGATGCACTTGTAGCTACTGTCGGTGGCGTAAGCTACAACGATGGTGGTACCGGTACGGCTCGTGGCCAGGACGGTATGGTGAAGATGCAAGGTGGTGTGCGTAAGCATGTCAGCGTAGATCCTCCCAAGGAGTTGATCGCCGAAATCAACGTTATTTTGGGTGGTACTCCCGCAAGCATTGGCGAGGCTATCGGCGGCGTGCAGATTATCACCCTCAAACCGCCATCACCTGAGTTCCACGGTATGGTAAAGTATGATGCTTATTTGAACTACCAATTGTCTAATTCGCTTACATTCTATATCATGGGACCTCTTTGGAAAAAGAAGAGTGCCGACGGTACCGAGCGTTCAATCATCGGTTACCGTTTGAATGGTGTAGCTTCCTATACGCAGTTTGGAATGTATCGTGCAAAGGATCGCCGTTACCAGATGGTAGATGATGAGTTGGTCAAATACTACGAGCAGAATCCGCTTCAGTATAACCCGCTCACGGGCGAAGTCAACTATACCGCCGAGTCGGGTCTTTATGCCGACAATTTTGTGGAATTCAAGCGTCTTTCGAAAAACGATTTCCATGGCGATGAAAGTCGCGTGCCCAATTTGAACAGCTACTCGATTATGTTGCAAGGTGCTTTGGACATCCGTTTTTCGGACAATGCCACCTTGGCATTGACGGCTGACTATTACTTTGGCCGTGGCCATAGCGCTTCCGTAGGTCTTATACCCTTGAATATGAGTAGAAACGATGCCGCTGTATCGGAAAACAACTATTTTTCTATCACCGCTGACTTTACGCAGCGTTTCGCTGGTGAGAAAGAGGCTACTGCCGACGCTACTATGCCTGAATCGAAGAAAGGATTGACCATCCAAAATATCATGTACAATATCACAGGTTCGTTTTCGCGTTCGAAGAGTCATTCCTACAATGAGAATTTTGGTTCCAGCATCGATGATATTTTCAAGTATGGTTATATCGGCCAATTCGTGACGGAAAAGGAACGTAGCCATGCCGATCCCTCAGCCTACGACTACCAAGGTATCCAGGTTATGGCAAGAGAGCAAGACAGCTGGCGCGACAATATCACTTCGTTCACCCCAACCACGGGTTCCAATAGTGTTTTGGCCAACTATACCTCCCAGCTTTACGGTATTGGTGAAATCGCTCCTTACCTTACCAATTTCGACAACATCCGTATGTTCAAGGGTTTGGTAAATGGCGAGTCTCCTTCAAATATCTTTGGTTTGTACTATCTCAACAATGTGGGTGTACAGAGCACTCCGTTTAGCTATTCTCAAAGCGACTTCGTCTATTTGCAGGCAAAGATTTCGGCCGACGTCAAGAACCACCAGCTTGAGATGGGCTTCCAGTTCGACCGTTCCGACTATTCTTCCTACAATTTGCGGGGTGCTTACAGTATTTGGACTCTGATGCGTCAAGAGGCCAACAAGCACATCCAGCAGTTGGACAAGGACAATCCCAATTTCCGTTGGGAGGGCAACACCTTGTATATCGACTACGACAGATTGTACAATGCCGCTCAGCAGGAGCAGTTCGACATCTTCTTCCGTACCAAGGTCGCTGGTCTTGACAAGACCGACGTTACTTGGTTGGATATTGATAGATATTCCCCCGAAGATTTCGTAAAAGCTGGCGGTATCAACATGTTCTCCGCCGATGAGTTGTTCAACCAGGGCACTTCTTATGTTGATTACTATGGTTACGACCATACGGGTAAGAAATACAACGGCAAGAATTGGAGTTTGGATGATTTCTATACCCAGAATGCCGAAGGTTACCGTTACCTTCCCTCATTCACTCCTACCTATATGGCTGGCTATGTTCAGGACCAGTTCCGTATCGACGACCTTATCTTCAACATCGGTGTTCGCGTTGACTTCTACGATGGTAACCAGTATGTGCTCAAGGATCCTTACTTGTTGTATGAATCCAAGACTGTGAAGGATCTGGGCAGCGACTACGCTAATGAGGTTTATACCGGTGCAGGCGACGACTGGGTTGTTTATGTTGACGATCCCGAGGCTTCGCATCCTACCATTACGGGTTACCGTAACGGTTCTACTTGGTACAATGCAAGTGGTGTGGAGGTTTCTTCTCCTTCCAGCGTTGCGGGTATCTCTGGTAAGGCTACTCCATATCGTACCGCAAAGGGCCAGGAAGCCAGAAACAACAATACTGTCGGTTCCGAGGCTTTCGAGGACTACGAGACTCAGATTGTGGCAATGCCCCGTTTTGCATTCTCTTTCCCGATTGGTGACAAATCCCAGTTCAAGGCTTCTTACGACATTATCGCCCGTCGTCCTTCCGAGGGCGCATGGCAGGCTCCTTATTTGGATTACCTCTATATGTCTCAGAAGACTTTAGTGACCAACCCCAACCTGAAACCCGAAAAGGTTACCAACTACGAGTTGGGCTTCGACCAGATGCTGAACAAAACATCAGGTTTCGGTATTACCGCTTACTATAAGGAAACGCGCGACTTGGTTCAGATTACCCAGTATGCCGGTGCCGATCCTAACGATGCTTACTATTCCTACGACAATTTGGACTTCATGACTATTAAGGGTTTCACTTTCTCATACGACCTCCGTCAGTCCAAGAACATTCGTATCAACGCCAACTACACGCTGCAGTATGCCGAAGGTACTGGCCTTTCTACTACCACCATGCAGGAAATGATCAAGGAAGGTTACACCACCTTGAAGATGCTGAATCCTATCTCCGACGACCGTCGTCACGAAATCAAGGGTAGCGTCGATTTCCGCTATGGCAGTGGCTCCAAGTACAACGGACCTACCATTACGCGCATTAAGAAGGACGAGAATGGTGAAGACCGCAAGGTTGAGGTGAAACTGCTCGAGGACTTTGGTGTCAACTTCCTCGCCGTGGCACAGTCGGGTCGTCCTTATACTCGTCAGAAGAGCCATACGCAGCAGACCATCGTGGGTAGCTATCGTGGTGCTCGTCTGCCCTGGAGCTTCTTCTTCGATGTTGCTATTGACAAGAGCTGGACCTTTAAAGTTGGCAAGCACAATCGCCCCACTGCTTTGAATGCCGCCATTACCATCAAGAATTTGTTTGATACGAGAAACGTTGCTGGTGTGTTCGCTGTTACAGGTAACCCCGCCGATGATGGCTATTTGACTGACCCCGAGACACAGACTACCATCAACTCTTATCTCGATCCTCAGTCGTTCCGCGACCTTTACAATATTACTTATTTAGGTAATGCTGTATGGAATTATACAAATCCTCGTTCTATCAGACTTACTTTGACCTATAGTTTCTAATCATTAATCTTGATAATATAATAACAGATGAAAAATATAATTAGCAAATTAGTGTTAGTGGCCTTCTTGTTCTCCTTTATGGGAACAGCTGTGGCTCGCGAGTGCACGA
>JAZLKZ010000055.1:0-3038 GCA_045597845.1 Bacteroidales bacterium
TCGAGTTCGAGTTTTCCGAAACGAAGACTGATGCCGAAGTTAATCATGCGGTCGTGATAGATTGTCGTGGATACGCCCGTAGCGTAAGGATTCTTGGAAGTGGAAGAGTCGTTGTTGGAGTCGAACAAATTGTTTACGTAGAAGTACAAGCTCAGACGACGCTTGCAGAGGTCTGCGGAAGCGCCCAAACTGACATTAAAATTGTCTCCCTCCTCGCTCATCAAGCCCAAAGTTGGTGAAGTATAGGAAATATTTCCAAACACATCGATTATTTTCCCCACCTTCGCCCAGCCATTGAGACGCACGCGAGCGTTCCACATACCATCTTCGGACCATTCGCCGGGACGGAACTGCACATTGTAGTGGTAATTGAACACACCCGCTTGGAGACGAATGTTGGAGAAGGGCGTCGGTCGCCAAGTGATGTTGGCGTCCAATCCGCCATAGCCGCTGCTGCCGATGTTAATAGGTTGACTGAACGCCACAATACGGCCATAGACGTCATTATATGCCACGTCGGAAAGAGAACTGATACCATTCTGCTCAAATTTGTAGAGTGCCTCCAGTCCTACGGAGCCGAACTTCATGAAAAACTTGGTCCAACCAGCGGTAAGATGGTGCGTATAGGTGCATTGCAAATCAGGATTGCCTATGGAATAGGAATCAATGCCATACAATGGGCGAGGAGAAAGGTTGTCGGCACTTGGCGTTGTACGCCTCAATGTGTAGCTGAAATTGAAGTTGTGCATCGTGTTGGTACGATAGCTCAGGTGGAGCGAAGGAATCAGATAGAAGAACTCGTTGTGGAAGTTGTACGAAGCGCCATCGGTATAGTTCTGTCCCAAAGCCTCATAAGCAGCACGTAATCCAACTTTGGCGGTGAAATTGCCGAAACGACGCAGCAAGGTGGTGTAGCCCTGAAGGTTGAAGGCGTTGCCTTTTGTTCCGTATGTACGCAAAGCATCGTTCAGCCAGCTGCCGTCAAGTTGAAGCACCTCACGGCTACGGTCACGTTCCAGCGGACTGCAGCCTGTCTCCATACCCAGTTCCCACTCCCATTTTTCGGAGAAAGGGCGCACATAGTTGGCCTCGAACGACCAAGAAAGAGAGTTGCCCTTGTCCATCGTGGTATCGGTGAAATTCATGGCAGGAAACAAATCGTAACTGCGCAGCATTGAAGAAGGTGATTGAAAATCATACAGATTGCCATTGAAGCTCAAATCCAAATGATGTCCTTCGTTGTTGAACTTATGCGTAAAGTTCACACCCATATAGCCACCCAGCGCATTATTTTTACCATGGGACAAATCGCTGAAATGGTACTCTCCAGGATTGAACAGATATTCGGTGCGCGTTTGTTCCAAATCGGACTCAGATTTAGACCAATTAGCATAGATACCCGTCCAGAAAGAGAGGTCGTTCATTGTGTCGAAAGTATAGCTTCCCGAAACAAAAAGCCCCGTATGGCGCATCCTGTTTTCATATTCCGACTCCATCTCGTTGTGTTCCGACAGCTGTCCGTCAGAATCATACGAATCACCGTTGGAAGTGGATTCGGAATGAGAGCGGTTGTACCCTCCATTGGCGAAGACATTGATAGAGAATTTGTCGTTGGCATAGACATACGACATCCAACCTATGGCGCTCGGCAAAGTAGAGCCGTTGGCGCCGACGCCGAAGAACTCGTTGCGCTTGACCTTGGTCTGCGTGATGATGTTGACCACTGGTCCGCCCCCACCATAACGAGCCGATGGGTTTTGGATAACCTCGATACGATCAATAGCATCAGCGGGAAGCGACTTGATGTATTGTTTGAGACCTTCGGCAGTAAGATGCGACGGGCGGTCGTTGATCCAGATGCTGACGCTTTCGGTGCCATGCAAGGTGATGTTGCCCTCGGCATCCACCTCCACACCCGGCGCATTTTGCAGCGCATCGCTGGCGGTACCGCTCTGCAATGCAGGGTCGTCCTTCACGTTATAGAGCGTTTTTTCGCCATCGATGGCATAAAGCGGACGATTGGCAGTGACAACCACCTCGTTGAGTGTGGTGGCGCCCTTCGACATACGAATTTCCAGCGGTTGGTCATGCTTTTGAGGCACAGGGAAGTAGATGGTTTTGTAGCCAATAGACGAGATACGCAGCAACAGCGGGATGCTATCGGCAGCAAATGCATTAGAGTCGGCCAACTTGCCGACATAGTTGACCGAGAACTTGCCTTGGTCGTTGGTGGTAGCGCCACATACAAACGAGCTGTCGGCAGCCTTCAGCAAGGCAATATTCACGAAAGGAACGGGGTCTGAACTCTTGTCATCCAACAGCACGCCGACGACAGGCTGCTGCGCAAAGGCATCGAACGACAAAAGCGCAAAACAGGACAAGACCAAGGCACGCCACCAGTTTATAGCGGTTAACGCCCTACATTTAAAGGATTCATGAGATTTCATAGACATCAATGACATTATAGCAAAAAAAAACATTGAGAATTAGAACAAGAAGCCTATCGAGAATCTGAGCTGACTTTTAGACGACTCAAAACCACAATCCGACCCATAATAATTACCCAGAGGGCAAGTGTACATCAACTGGAAAGACAAGCGACTGATAGAGATTCCCCAGCCAAACACCACGCCGTATTGGTTGGGTTCCAACTGTGACAGCACATCCTGCGCCCACACCCTCGAGGAGAGAATCCTGTCGTAGTAGCCGCCCATGCCGAGCCAAAAGTTAGTCATAGGCATGCCCGTCTGCAGCTGCAGCATCACCGGCACCATCAAGTCGCGCTCGTATGCCTTGCGGCTGTCGCCCAGCAGGTTGTCGGGCTCCACCACATTCAGTCTGCCATCGTTGTAATATACACCACCTTGCAAAGCCCAGTGAGGAGCCATGTTCCAACGCAGATTCAGGCCACACGACCAACCCTTGCGAGAAAAAGAAGCCAGGTTAGCGTCATCGTAACGTAGGGTTCCATCCAAAGTACCCACATCAACACCCAGTTGCAAAGCAGGAAGTGTGTCGCGATGCTTGTAAGCCACCTT
>JAZLKZ010000056.1:0-12034 GCA_045597845.1 Bacteroidales bacterium
TGACTTGAGGAATGAACGTGGCGCCGAAAAGGAAGCATGCCCCAACAGGTTCCACGAGTTTCCATCCCATTTAAATATAGGGGTATTGCTGCAAATGGAGGCGTATAACTCATTGTCTTCGGAAAGATAGACCCAATCAATACTTGTGTCTTCAAATCCAATGCACTGCCATGTCTGGCAGCTGTCCACGCTGCGATAAACGCCACGCTGCGATGCCACATATACAGTGTCAATGCTACGTCCGACAGGGTGATGAAACCACTCGTGGTTGGTGTTGACTTCAACCCAGAAATCGTCCGCACCCTGATTCATCTGTGCTTTGCTTTCCGCTTTCAAAAACTGCGCAAAGCCCTTGGCTCCTAAAAGTAGGACCAAGGTTATTGCAAATGAAATTCTTAAATTTGTCTTCATAATATCATTCTTTTATCCATTTTCCTGATTCAACAAGGGTCGTTGAGCCTGCGGTCGCTGAGCCCGGTCGAAGCGTCGAAACGCCCGAATACACCTTCCAAACATAAACTCCCTTAGCCCATCCTCCAGCATCAATTCCCGTCACATTCTCCGTAATGGCTTGGCTGTGGACAAGTCTGCCGTTGGCGTCGTAAACCTCCACGCGGGCATCCGGCAAGGCCGTGCGGATGTTCAGCACATCGTGGCCAGGGTTCGGGTAGGCCACCGCTACCGCAAATCCAGCATCATGCGCCTCCTCAATACCAACAATAGTTTCATCCGAAAGCTTGTAGATGGCATGTTGCTGCTCGAATGTATGGCGGTCATTTCCACCTGTCGACACCAAACAACCGCCCGAAGGCAAGGCATAAATGCTGTATGGTGTCAGCATTCGCGCTTCATTGTGATAGTAAATCTCCCCTTTGAGGTTCAAGTTTCCGTCAAGCAAGGCCACATAGAAATTTTCCACGCTTTCAGGATCGCTGCCGCCGTATGCATCCATCATGTTCATTAGGCCGCACATATAAATATCGTCGCCGCGAAAGGCAATGGCCTCACACAGGGCCTTTTGGTCATGTTCATCAACAGTATAAGGTCCCATAACGTACTTTGTCTGAGTGAAATCTGGAGTAAACTGGCTCATATATACGTCTTGTCCTATCTTTGGGTTACCGTTGAAAGCCGGAAAACTGACATTGGATATAAGATAAACCATGTCCGTTTCAGGATGGACGGCAAAAAACTCATAAGTAGGCCTATAGATGCCCACCGAATAGATGCAGTGCCTGATGTCAACCACATTAAGGCTATCGTCAAAAATGACGCATTCCGAATTAACATCCTTGGCAGTGAGGTCTTCCATCACAAGGCGGCATCCCGTGTTTCCCTTCTTTGGCGGCAACAAGCTGGTATAAACACGGTTGGTGACATCCGTCCATTGGTGGGTCAACTCACCCGACGCGTTGTAGCGCGCTATCACATGCACATTCATGTTGTTATCAAGATAAGAACTAGAAACAAACACGCTTCCGTCGTCATTGGGCAGCCATTCAAAATCCCACCACTGGTCGTGAGGGATTTCTTCTGGAATGGGAAACGGGTCAGGGAACTCAAAAGTGGTGAGTTCGAAATCATTCAAGATGGTGACCTTACACAAAATAGGCCTGTCGGGGCCTTTCACATAGTAGAAGCAAGGTTTGCCATCGTTGTCTTTGAAGAACTTGCTTTCCGTGAGGAATGAGCAAGTGTTGGTGGTAAGGTGCCATCTATCCATTTCCAAATCGTGACCGTCTTCATCCATCCTGATGATGTAGCGGCCATCACCCAACACATTCGCATTAAGCAGCATTTCTCCCTCGCTCCATTGACAGAAATGGTAAGCGATGATGATGGGCGACTCAAAGATTTCCACCGGCTCGACTTGCTGTGCAAGCAAGCCAGTGGAAACCATAATGATTGTTGCGACTACAAAAGTCCTTACTGATTTCATTTCTACTAGAATTTTTCAGCTCATTCTTCGTTTTCCTCGTCAATCGGAACAGGATAACCTGGAATTTCCCTAATAACTCTCGTAGCATTAAAGATATCTACATCATACCAAATACGGAACAATTGCTCAGGAGTCACCTCACAATCAATACCTTTAGCTATTTGAGGATTAACCGTCAAATAATAGTAGTATTCAACGCCGTATGGATTTGAAGGCCACCCGATAATATGACTATTATCCATGATGAAATTATAATATTTGTTCAATTCTTCATAACAGATGCAATAATTCATCACTTCATCCAAGGTAAAGCAACCATTGTCATACAATAAAGAATCACTATGCTGTTGACCATATAAGGTTTTTTCATAGTGAATATTTACAAGATAAGTAGAACAATTGGGACAAGGCATTACGATTTGCAAATGAGCATTATCCCAAGCTGACACAGCATTCTCTAACTCCAGCGCAGCATCGGTAGGAGTTGAAATAATAGTGCCATCACAATGTCCACGGCGATATGCCCAAATATAACATTCCCCCTCTTCAAATGGATATCCATAATAGGGATAAGCATTCTCAATATCCCTTCCTGTATTAATCACAATACTCAAATCCGAATCGCCATCTTTAGTTCCATTCCCAAGGCTCATCATAACGAACTTAAGGGTTTTATTCTCCATATCAATGGCCTTGTAGGTCTCTCGTACAGCGGCAACAATTTCGCCGTATGTGGCAAGAAGGTCATTATAGGCTATGTTGCCTTCGGCATCCGTTTTAGGCATAGGCATGGTAATGGTATCATGCCTCATGTCTGAAAGACAGCTTTGGGTAAAACCATGACAATAATTAAACACAGTTTCCCATTGATTGCGAGCATCTTCTATTTTCATTGGATCGCCATTCACCTTTGCGCCTTGTTTCATCGCCTCAAAGTCAGCAAGAAAGTCTGTAATCCCTTGTTCGCTTAGAGATGCATTTTGTTCCGTCTGAGCAGCACCATCCTTCTTTTGTGCGCTCTCTTCTTTCTTGCAGCCAACCATTATGGCCGCAACTGATGCAGCAACTACGATTGCCGCAACCAAAGTCTTCGTAAATCTTTTCATTTTAGATTCTCCTTTTACTTTTAGTTTGTTTGTAAATCAGTTAATTTGTTATCTTATGTTTAATTCAAGGATTGTTTTGGTCATATTTACCTTTTCCCATCTGAAACGAAAGCAGGGGATTACTCCTTAATCCACTTTCCCGTTTCTGCTAATTTGTCATTGCAAATCACCTTCCAAACATAAACTCCTTCACTCCACTCCCCAGCATCAATGCTTGTCACATTTTCCGTAATGTCTTGGCTGTGGACGATTCTGCCGTTAGCGTCGTAAACTTCCACACGGGCATCTGGCAAGGCCGTGCGGATGTTGAGCACATCGTGGCCTGGGTTAGGGTAGGCGATGGCCACCTTCAGGCCGTTGGTGTGGGCTTCCTCGACGCCCAAGAAGGCTTCGGCGGGGAATTTCAAAATGGCAAACTCATACTTGTTATCATTGCCCGAATTCCTTTCGCGAAGATTCGCCACCACCAAACAACCGCCATCTTGACACGCATACACACCGTATGTGTCCATTGCATATAGCTCATCAATATAGTACACTTCGTTGAGAATGTTCAAGTTCAGCGTGCTTCTCCCAATATAAAGTCCCCAGCAAGGATATTGCAACCCAAGCCCAGTACTAACATCAAGCGTGCCAACGGACAAAATGGTCTCTTCATCGGGGAAGCACAAAGCCTGTGACATGGCCGGCCAATCCACTAGGTCCTTGTCGCCGTTGCTGTCAGCAACCTTATAGGCGATCTGATGCATTCCTGCGTCCATCTTGTAGATTGTCAGGTCGCCATTATGTCTAGGATTCCCATTGAAGGCCGGCCATACGACCATAGCCAAACCATAGATGTTACCATCAGGACCATTAAAGCACCCAAGCATATCCGGAGCATATTGCATGGTCACTACTTCGGGCTCGGAAATGATATTCAAGTCGTTATCCAATGCAGTCAACAAATATTGCCTGTTTCCAGTGTACATTACGCCAATGTAATAATAGCCTAATGCATCGGGTTGCAGAATCATGGAGTGCAGGGTGTTTGGAGAGCCGTGTTCACTCGATAAAGGGCACTCGGCCAAAATGTCACCTGAAGAAGATAATTTGATGATGTCATATTCTATGTGGCTGTAACTATTGTTGTCATAATCAGTCAAACCGAATGCAAACGTCCCATCATCATTCCGATAAAGGTCATACACTTTATAGCTATGTCCTGATTCCTGTTCAATAACTTTAACCAATATCGGACCGTCTATCTCATTCAGATTTTCATCGAAACGCGACATGTATATTTCCGTCATCTCACTCTTTGCCAGATAGACAGCGACCACATTATCCCCATCTTGGATTATGCGTACAGAACTAACCCACGCATCCTCCTTTGGCAAAAATTCCCGTTCGGTGACGATTCCATCGCTGCCGACCTTATACAGCTTGCCATAGCCAAGGCCACCGCTCATCGAATTATAATGGTCATAACCGACAAACACATGACCATCTTTTACTGCCGTTCCATCAATGATGGCATCCTCGGTTTGATAGAGAATTTCCGGAACAACGTTTTCCTGAGCAAAGGCTCTTGTGGTCAGAGTCAAAACAAACATGAATAGAAGCAACTTCATCATGGTACATCGCTTAATATCAATATTCCTCATTTATTGGGATTGGGTACTCTCCGTAGTGTCTCCATAATCTGGTTGCAAAGTACACATCTGTTCCAAACCGATATGGATAGGCATCTCCTTCATTAATTCTCATCGGATATACAATGGTCTCGTAATACCAGTCACAACCATAAGGATTTACTTCCATTCCATTGTAATGAGTATTCAACATAATGTCACCATACAATTGATTTAGTTCTTGATAACAGATGTATCTTGCAATTGTATCATGGAAGCACCAGTTGTGCTCAGGGAACATAAAACTGTATTGAAGATGTATACTATCAATATAGGTATAGCAATCTGGGCAAGGAGTATAATATCGCCAATGAGCCACATCCCAGTCTATGGTTTTTTGCTGAATAACACCAGCCGCCGCATCCCACCAATAGCATTCATCATCCTCAAATGGTTGACCATACCAAGGCATTGAAACAAGACCATTACTTTCATTTCCTTCATTGTCGCTGTTCCGTCCCGTCGTAATGACAATTTTCGCATCACCATCCTTCGAAGACTCTTCGTCAAGGCAAACCATTATATACTTCAAAACCTTGTCTTCCATGTCTATAGCGTTATATATGCAGCGCACATCAGCAACAACGACTTCGAAAGTATTCAATATATCAGAATATTTTATCCTTCCATTGGCACCTGTCTCAGGCATGTGAAAGCGTATGACATCGCGACGCATGTCGCAAAGATGGCTCTGTGTGAAGCCATAACAATAGTTAAATGCCGTTTCCATCATGTGCCTAGCATCTTCCAGGCTCATGTCCTCACCTTCGGCCTTTTCGCCTTTCTTCATGCCTTGGTAGTCATTGATGAAGGAAATGATTTTTTCCTCCGATTCCGATGGCTGTTGGGTTTCGTCATACCCTGAAACCGATTTTTCCTGTTTCCCGCTCGTCTGTTCTTCTTTCTTGCAGCCGACGAGAACTGCTGCCGTTGCTGCAACCACTATCGCTGCTGCAACAAAATACTTACTGAATTTTTTCATTGTAAATGAATTAAATGAAGTTAATATAAATATGATTGTTAATCCGTCACAGTAAATTCACCATAGTACTCATCTCCGTTGGGGAGCGTAAAGGTGACAATGTAATCCCCTACATTAGGAATGTAGAACTGCAAACCATTTGGAGTAAGCACCGAAAGGCATTGCACCGAAGCACCTGAAGCAGTGGTAATCTCAACCGAGACTTGTCCAAGATTCTCATTAAACGATACAGTAAGCAAATGACCGTTAATCGTTGGGATAATGGAGTTACCTCTACTGGGTCTCGTATAAACTCCTAACTCTTTAATTTCAATAGGTATTCCTTCCCTTTTCCTGTTTTCCATTCCGGCTGCGCCGCTAGCGTAGCACAATGCTCCTGAAAGAATCAAGCAGAGCATCAGAATCATTTCTTTTAATTTGTGCATGATTTTGTGTTTTAATTGTTTGAATTTTACGTTTAAACTTTTGCGGTAAAAGTAGAACATCGCAAAAACATAAAGCAAAAAACACTGCTGGAAAAATGTTGGAATTTTTTAGTATCAGGGGGGGTATTCTGATAATCAACAAGTTACACTACAAACCAACAGCTAAAACACCATGTTTTTCCAAAATTTTCCCAACATTCCATCTCTGCAAAAGACTATAAAGAAACCTATTCTCTCTAAAATCATGGTCAAACTTGTAACCAACGCAGAACTTTTCAACAACCTTAGGGAAAAGCAGTATAAAAATTTGCAAAAAAAATCGTAAAAACGTATAACGTCAGGACGTTAGAACGCAAAACACAACAAACCACCTATCATTCAATCACTTCCCAATGTCCGCCCTTATCCGGCCCAACACGACGGATAACGCCTTGTTCTTTCAGTATTTTGATATTCTTGTCAACTCCTCTTTTTGTCATGCCGAGATTGTCGGCGATTTCTGAAATCGTGATGCAGGGTGATACAGAAATGAGTTCTAAAATCTTCTGCGAACTTTTCAACGAACTTTTCAACGAACTTTCTTGGCCCATCGTATCGAAATGACCCGAATTTCCTTCCGCCGTTCGCTGTAAAGTCATATTCATCTGTATTTCTTGTTCGACATTTTGGGTTCCGCTCAACTCTTCTGCTAACCTTAAAACATACGCAGATATATTTTCTTCAATCCCCAACCTCTCCTGAAGACTCTCGTTCTGCTTCTTGATGGCCGAATAAGTCCGGTCTCTCAACGCTCCAATCTCTCCCTCGTTCAGCCCCAAAAGATGCAGATGGCACAGAGTGAGATCACTCTGCTTCAAACCCGCACATCGGCTCCGCATCATATTGTCAAAACCCGAATAATGTCTCTCCACCGCTTCTTTGAGCTGAACGGAATCCTCTTCCTTAAGCCCAATGCCATGCTGGAACGAACTGTCACGTGAGGTTATGCGTTTCCCATCAACCAAGTCCAGGATACGTCGGCATATAGCTTCATTCCGAAAAGCCGTGCGATGCTTTGCCGCTTCTTGACGCTGCTGATCCAAAGCCTTATTCAACGTATTGATTTGGGTCTCGCGTTGCTGTAGGTTCTGCCGCAGTGCTTCCTGTTCCTTCTCGTAGGCCAAGCGTTCCGCCTCCAATTCCGCTTCATGTCGTTGCCTAATCTGCTCTATCTCTTTTTCCCTGTGGTCTTTCTGCAAACTCAGTTCCTCTTCATACCGCTTTTCCATCTCTGCCACCTTCTGCCTATGCTTCCTTTCAGCCTCCTCTAACCTTTGCTTGGTTTCGGCTTGCAGCCGCCTCAATTCCTCCTCATGCGCCTGCTCCGTCTCGCCAAGCACCCTGTCAGCATCTTCTTGTTGTTGCAGCAGCAATTTCCTGCTCCTTCGCTTCGCCATAACGATGATTGCCAAGGCTATCAGAAGGGCTATGGGCACGATGATGCCAATGGTTTTTCTGATGGACTTCTCTCGTTCCTTTTCGGCCTCCTTCTCTTGCTTTTTCTCGGTATAAGCCTTAAACATGTTTTCAAGTTGCGAGGTCAATGCCTTGCTTTCACCCTCCGATTCCCTATGGTTAGTCATATAACGCATAAACTCATTTGACTTTTCTCTGTCGCCAAGACTATCATAAACAACACGAATGCCTTCCGCTGCTCTAATTTTAGAAGCTGCATCTGTCTCATCTTTATAAGCAAATTCAAAATATCGGAGTGCCGAATCGTAAATGCCCTCCTCTAAATAAACCGATCCTATGACTAAAAATCTGGCGACTCTCTCTCTTTCATCTTTTATTGAAACAAGGCTTTGTTTCATTGTATTCAGTAATTGTTCCACTCCCAAACCTAACTGATAGTCGCAAAGTGCTTTCATGGAAACTGCATCCCTATAAACAGGACTATTAGTATCGGACATTTCTTCTATTGCCATTTCATAATAACACCTTGCAATGTCTATTTCTCCTTTTTTGTCGTATTGTTTCCCGATTTGACAATATGTATTGGAAATTTCGTTGGATAAAGAAGGAACTTTTCGACAATATGTCAAAGCATTTTCACCACAAGCAAGAGCAGGATCCATCATAAATTGTTCTGAAAACAATTCCAAAAGCCTGTTGTATAAATAGAACATAAACGCTGCCTTCCGTCCAACCAACTCCTTCTCTTCAAACCGTCCTTCCATCACCTCCAATGCCTTCAGGTATTCAGCACAGGCCTCCACCACATCCCCCTGCTCATACAGCCCCGCACCATTAATATAATGTGCACGGGCATCCAGAAACGCATCGCGTTCCTGTGAAGACGCACCTCTTTGTGGGGACGCACCGCGTGCGTCCGCTCCATCCGTCCCCACAATCGAATCGAAATACCCAACCGCCTGCATCAATTCGGCGCGGTTACTCTGTGCATAATAATTCTTATATAGCAGCTCCGAAATCAGCACCTGGCAGTAATGCCCCTCAAACACATCGAGGCTATCAGCTTCAGGGCTGCCAGCAAAACCCTGCATCACCATCAAGGCACTATCCGGCCGCCGCCACATCAGGCTGTCAATGGCCTGTAAAGACGCAAGATTTTGCGTCTCCCGCACCCCATCGTTGGGTAGAGACGTGCCATGGTGCGTCTCCTGAATCGCGTCATCAGACAGAGACGCACCATGACGCGTTTCTGCGGAAGGGGTACACGCAGTCATCACAACCACCAAAAACAATATGAGCCATCTAAATTTCATCGTCGCAAAAATTATCAAAAACAATCAAAACCCCATCTCTCACCACGGTTGCTGAGCCTCGGTTCCTGAGCTTCGGTCTCAGAGCCTCGGTTGCTGAGCCTGTCGAAGCATCACCCACAACCCATAACCCGCCACCTTTCAACTTTTCACTCTCAACTTTTCACTCTCAACTCTCAACTTTTCACTCTCAACTCTCCACTTTCCACTCTCCACTCTCCACTCTCCACTCTCCACTTTCCACTCTCCACTCTCCACTTTCCACTCTCCACTCTCCACTTTCCACTCTCCACTTTCAACTTTCACCCATCACCTTTCCTCACTTTCCTCACTTTCCTCAACACCGCAAAAATACGCTATTTTCCCATATTTTCACACAAAAAACCCTATATTTGAAGCAGCAAAACACATTTTTTCGGCAAAACAAAACTTAGAAAACACTGAATTTCAGCAAACAATAATTATTTCCGTAACAATATGCCGTCACAATTTAAAACTCAACAATAATGGACGAAAACAGCAAAAAAGCCACCCAAAACCAGCAAAATGCCGCTCAAAAACAAGAAAACGAAACACAAAAAACCGAAAGGCTTTTGAAACTACACCACATTCTAAGCAACCCAAACACATACACCCTTGACGAGCTTGCTGATGCCATCGGCATCGAGCGGCGTAGCATCTACCGCTACTTCACCAACCTCCGCAACGCAGGCTTTGAAATCGTCAAACAGGATGGCTTTTTCCGCATAAAAAACGACCAGGATGCCAATACTCCGCTACAGCTTACCATCACCCCTCAGGAAAACTTAATCCTCACTTACCTCGTCCAATCCCTAAGCAACACCAACCCACTCAAACAAACCCTGCTGAAAAAACTCGTCACCAAATCCACCATTCCACAAGCCGAGTGCTCATCCGACCCACAGACAACCAGCAATGTCGAAGCCATCACACGCGCCATCAAGTCCCACAGGCAAGCCACCCTCGTCGGCTACGCCTCCGCCAACTCCGACACCATCCGCAACCCTCTCGTCGAGCCGTTTGCTTTCACCCCAAACTATGTTGATGTTTGGTGCTACGATGTCGTGGCACAAGCCAACAAACTCTTTAAAATCCAACGCATCCAGTCCGTCATGGTCTCGTCTGAGCCTTGGCATTTCGGCAACAGCCACCGCCGTGGCTTTGTCGATGTCTTCCGTATGCACGGCTTCGCCGAACATCCTATCCGCCTCCGTTTAGGCATCCTTGCCCACAACCTCCTGCTGGAGGAATACCCTTTGGCCGAAAGCCATGTCTTCATCGATGATGATGATCATTGGCTTCTCGACACCGCCGTCGCCGACTTCCGCGGCGTCGCGCGTTTCGTCATCGGCCTCGCCGACGACATCCAAATCATCGAATCCCAAGAACTCATCCAATACATCAAAGACTACTCTTCCCAATACCTCAAAACCCTGTAACCCATTCACCCATCACACACCCCTTCGTTAGCACGAAATCCCGAAATCCCGTTAGCACAAATAAAACTTTCGCTATCTTTGCGCCTTGAAAACATCTCGATATAGAATATGACCATTGATTTCATCAAAGAACTTATCTCAAAAGGCGAGACCCGAACTCTTGAACTAAAGAAAACATCTGGCGAGCTAAAAGACGGTTTGCACTCTCTATGCGCCTTCCTTAACACCGATGGCGGCATATTGATTTTTGGTGTCGCACCTAATTCATTGAAAATTGAAGGACAAATCGTGAGCGACAAAACCCGTCAAGAGATAGCCATTGAGATGAGAAAGATAGAACCTTTCGTCAACATTCCAGTCGAATATATAGATGTGCCTGATGGAAAAGGAAAGCAACTGATTGTCATTGAAGCCGATAAGCACTTGTATTCCGAAGCACCGTATGTTTTCGACGGCAGACCTTTCTACAAATCGGAAAGCACAACCATGCCCATGCCCCAAACCATGTATGAACAAATGCTTCGGCATCGTGATGCCGAAACCTTCCGTTGGGATTCGCTCGTCGCCGAAGACTTCTCCATAGCCGATTTGGACGAAAAACTTATCCGTAACGCCGTAAGAATGGGCATTGCAAACGGTCGCCTCTCCGGTTCTGCCGACAACGAACCTTTGGTATCATTGTTAGGCAAAATGAAACTGTTGAAAAGTGGCAAACCTACCAATGCCGCCGTTGTACTCTTTGCCAAAGACACCGACCAAATCCCGCAAATCGAACTTCGCATGGCCTGTTTCAAAGGCATTGACAAAAACATCTTCATCGACAATAAAAGTGAAACCGGAAACATCTTCCACTTATTAGATGCAGGTATTGCCTTCTGTTTCAGGAACCTGAAACTTGGTGGAGAAATCATCGGGCTACAACGCGAGGAAAAGCTTGAGATACCAATTGAAGCGTTGCGCGAAGCATTGATTAATGCCCTTTGTCACCGTCAATATGAGCGCACCAATGGCTCGGTTAGCTTGGCCATTTACGATGACAGGCTTGAAATCGTCAACCCAGGCAAGTTCCCTCCAGAGATTTCCCCAGAGAACATCAAACAGCCTCACGAGTCATACCCATACAATAAGAAGTTGGCACAGCTGCTTTATCTCTGCAACTATCTTGAAAAATGGGGTTCGGGAGCGCAACGCATAATTGATTTGTGCAACAACCAAGGCATTCCAGAACCTAAATGGATAGCAAAAAATGGCACAATAACTATTGTCTTCCAGCGCTCCAAAGAGACACAAGCGGAGATTAGCACCTGTGCCGTCGATAAACAAGCGGTAATTGATATGATTGGCGGTAAATTGGCGGTAACTGGCGGTAAATTGGCGGTAACTGACGGTAAATTGGCGGTAACTGGCGGCACCATTGTAAAACTGGCAGAAGTATATTTGTTCATCAAAGACAATCCGAACTGCAATTCCGAAAAAATAGCTGCCATGTTAAGCAGAAGCAAATCAACTGCCAAAAATTACCTGCACATCCTTACAGAACTTGAAATGATAAAGCCACAAGGCACATTCAAGGACCGCACCTATACAATCATTTAAGACTATTCGGGGTTGGAGGCTATACCATCCAAATAATCATTTCATTTATCATTTGGGCGCATCCCGCCGCCAGCCACTTCTACCATTC
>JAZLKZ010000057.1:0-22072 GCA_045597845.1 Bacteroidales bacterium
CAAAGGCTTTTCTCTCATAAACAGGCTTCTCGCCTGCCGTTTTCAAAGAACGTTTTTCAACCTTCTGCGTTTCGGGCACGAAACCGCCCGAAAATTTTTCTTCAAATCCGCACTTTTCTCCTCTTCCAAAGCAGCCAAAAATCCACAAAAACGCCCTTCCCAACAGCTTTTTCAGCCACGAAACGCTGTGTAGGGGTGGGGGTAAATATATTGACAATCAATTGCTTATGCATATAATTCGGATTTTTATCTTGACTTTTGCCTGTTGTAAAGGTACAAAATGTTTTTCAATTTTCAAAATTTTTAACATTTTAGGTTGCAAAATCATTTGCCATTAAAATGCCAAACATTATAATAAAAGGACATTTGTTGATATCATCTTTTCAAGTATTCGGTCCAAGACATTTCGTCACATGTTTTTCCCATAACCAACATTGTTTGCGCCCCATCGACTGGACAAGGATACAATAGGAAAGCAGGCTATCTCGCCTATTTATCACTCCTAAAAACTGAAGTTTACTCCAAAGCAGACCAAGACAGGCAACTGATTGACACGGTCGAAAGTCACTCGATCGAAATAGAAAATGTTGCTTCTGTTATATACATTGGTGGCACTCAGGTTCAGCTCCAAGACGGAACGTTTTCCGATAGAGAACTTACGCTTGGCGCCCACATCGAAACGATGGTAAGAAGGCAGTCGTCCTCCATTATAATCCGCATAGTAGAGTCCCATCTGTCCATTTGAGCCATTGAAATCATAATCAATGGATGACGGATTTTGTTGTTCAAACACACCCTGCGTCTGGGTGAAAGGAAAACCCGAACCGAAACTCCATCTAGCACTGAACTCCCATTCACGCTGTTTTCCCAACGCATAGGTGGCCAACAAGTTGATGGTATGACGACGGTCGTAATGAGGATAATAAGTCTGCGCCTCGTCGGTACGTTTTACATAGCCCAAAGAGTAAGTCGCCCACAGATAGAGACGTTCCAAATCATAGCAGAGACTCAAGTCCAGACCATACGCCTTTCCTTGCTCCACCACATAGTCGGTAAGCAGATACTCAGGCTTGTAGTATTCGCTGCCAGGATTGGAATATGTGGGATCGGATCGGTCGTACAGCCTATTATGGTTAGAATTCAGCAACTGACTGAAATTCTTAAAGTAAATCTCCGCATTAAGTGTAAGATGCTCCATAGCGTCGAATTCGGTGCCAAGGATAAGATGCTGCGCCCGCTGCACGCATCCCGATACATCATCGCCAAGGAAGGTATGCGGTTTGTTGAGCGTGCCCGAACCCGTAAGGAACCCATTGAAGAGGTTCACGATGTCGTTGTCGGAGCGTGCGTCAAGGAAAATCTGGCTATAGAGACCTCCGGCGAACTTGAAACGAAGTTTGTCGTTGGCATTGTATTTAACCGCCAGACGCGGCTCTGGACTTCCCTCGTTGAGCGAATTGTAATAAATATAACGCACGCCAGCATCAAACAGCCACTTGCCCGTGCAATATTTATAGGTAATAAAACCTGCAATGTCGTTGGTATGCTCTTTCTGCTCGGAACGAATGCCCAAAGCATTGTAGTATTGGTAGTCGGTAGCGTAGTTCTCCATATTTAAGCCGTAAGTCAGCTTGTTCTTTCCATAGAAATTATTGACAACCAGTTCCATGTTCAGACCTCCAATACTGCTGAACTTTTCTTTTCCCGAAAGGTCGTCAAGCGTGATGTTATAGTTGGAATAGGCGATGGAGCCTTCCACCAAAGCCGAATTGCCTGTTACCAAGGCGAAGTTGGTTCCCGCCCCAAAATTGCGCCAATGATAGTCATTCAGTCCTTGGTAACCATTAACCTGATCATCGAAGCGGAATCCAAAGACACTGATTTTGCTTCCCGTTCCAGAGCTGGCGGTGAGTTTTCCATAAAGGTCGAAAAAATCGAAAGGCAATCCCCCATCAATATAAGGATAGATATATTCCGAACTTTTGGAAAGGTAAGAGTTTTTTGCAGTAAGCAAATAAGTTATCGTTGATGTACTATTTGCAGATTCCTTTTTCAAGGGGCCTTCCAAAATGAGATTGGCACCAAACGTATTTACGCCCACTTTACCAGAATGGCGTTTGCGGTTGCCGTCACGCGTAGTGATATCCATGACCGAGGAAAGCCGCCCTCCATACTGGGCGCCAAATCCGCCAGTATAGACATCGGCGTTGAGTATGACATCGGTCTCGAAAATAGAATAGAGACCTATAGAGTGGAACGGATTATAGACAATCATGCCATCCAACAGACAGAGATTCTGAATCATAGAACCGCCACGAATGTACAGCTGGCCGCCTTGGTCGCCTGTAGAATTGACGCCCGGCAGCACCTGGAGGTACTGCGCCAAGTCGGCTTGACCGCCAATAGAAGGCATCTGCTGGATTTGCGATGCGGTGATTTTCTCCACCGAAACCTGCGTCTGCATGCGTCGATCTTCCGCTTTGCTATCGGTAATCATCACCGCCTGCAATACCGTAGCGGAAGATTTCAATTTAATATTCCTGGTCAATGTCTTACCTTTGACGAGAACAACAGTGTCGCGATATTCGTCATAGCCCATAAAGCGAACTCTAAGAACATACTTGCCTTCTGGAACCTTGTTAATCAAAAAGAAACCATTCAAGTCGGTTGCCGCACCATAGTTGGTACCATCCAACACCACATTGGCAAACGGGATTGCCTCTCCATTATCATCATCATAAAGCGCACCCTTTACAGTACATTGTGCCACAGAAATCATCTGAAACCCCAAAAGGAAAAGCAAGCAAAATAAAAACGACTTGAACGTCTTTGTCATAACGAAGAGATAATTTAGTAATACAGAAGCAATTAATGAATTATTTTAAATACAAGCTCTTTGAGCAATTCGCCATCGGTAACAGTACCCGAATTTCGCACACCTTTGGAACGCAAATCCACATCATAAAGATAGCCAATGCATGAAACCAACTTTCCCAAAGTATAGTTATTGGCGGCAACGGCATAGTCCGACACAAAAGAAGGCGGGATTTTAAGAGCCGAAGCCGCCCTGGTCTTGTCGGGTTCTTGAATGTAAATCATCACTTTGATGAAATAGCTGTAGAGCAAGGGGAGAATTTTCTGGATAGGATTGCTCTTAGGATTCGCGGCAAAATAATTGACGATACGGTTGCATTTCACAACATCGCGACGACCTATGGCCTTCTGAAGTTCAAAGACATTGTAATCCTTACTGATACCAATGTTGCGTTCTATGAACGATTCGTTGATAACAACACCGGGTTCAAGACCAATGAAAAGCTTGGACAATTCATTGACTATCTTGCCCAAATCGTTGCCCAAAAACTCAGCAATCAGCGAAGCCCCCTTCTCAGTTATCTGAAAACCATTATTATAGACATACGTCGCAATCCAACCAGAAACCTCATTGTCGTAAAGCCTTTTTTTCTCAAAAACTACGCCAACCTTATCAATAGCTTTATAGGCTTTCGTGCGTTTGTCAAGACTTTTGTACTTATAACACAAGGCAATGGATGAAAAGTCTGTGGGATGGTCAAGATACGACACCAACGTATCCCATTCTTTTTCGCTCTTTATTGACATATCCTGCGCCTCACGCACCAAGACAACCTTGCGAGGAGAAAGCATCGGACACTGCTGAGCAAGACTTACAACTGTACGGATATCCACATCCTTTCCATAAACAACAGACAGGTCGAAGTCTCGACATTCTTCCGCAACAATATTATTCTCAAAATAATCCGCCACCAAGTCAATATAATAATTTTCCTCGCCGGTCAGCAAGTAGATGGGCTTGAAGTGTTGCGCCTTCAAATCGGAAAGTAGCTGTTTTTCAGTTATCGCCATGATTGGAGGTTGAGATAAATAAATAACAAAGATACAAAATATAATTAAGAATGAAAAATTAAAAATAACGAGCAACAAACAGAACGCAAAAAGCAACACCCAATCACGAAAAAAGCAGCGATTTCGGCACGACAAACAGCGGTCAAAAACGTCAATGATTTCGCCCCCACAAAGGCAAAACAACTTCAAAAAACACCACGTTACACAACCAAAAACGGAGGGACAAACGGATTTATGCAATATTTAATCCCTAGATAACGTTATTTTAGCACCAACATTGTAAATTTCGTCACTTTTGACAACCTACAACAACATAAGCAATAGTGATTTGCTTTTTGAACGTACTTTTGCATAATAAAAAAATCAAAAAAAATCGACTACTATGACTACAAGGAAACAGCCTCAAGGCGAGACTAGGCTTTTTGACTTACTGGAGCGGCGCAAGCGCATAGCACCACAGCACCCGGTCTTCAACTACAAAGAAAATGGCAAGTGGATCAAGCACTATATTGACGAATACATCGAGAAATCGAACCTTATCAGCTTCGCACTGCTTCACCTTGGCGTTCAGCGAGGCGAAAACGTCGCCCTGATCTCCACAGGTCGCCCCGAATGGAACTACATCGACATGGGCGTACAGCAGATTGGCGCCGTCTTGGTTCCCATCTACCCTACCATCAGCGAAGAGGACTACCTCTACATTCTCAATCACTGCGAAGTAAGATATATATTCTTGGAAAGCAAGGAACTGCTACGCAAAATCAAGAATATCCTACCCAAGCTGGAACACGTACAGAAAATCTACACAATCGTTCCTTGCGAAACGGAAAGCCCGCTTGAGGAACTGCTTAAACTTGGCAAAGAGAACCTCGCCGCCGCCGAAGAAGTAGCGGCCATCAAATCCAGCATCACAGAAGACGACACCGCCACGATGATTTATACATCCGGCACCACAGGAACTCCAAAAGGCGTGATGCTCTCCCACAAGAACATTCTCACCAACGTTTTCGGAATCAAAGACTCACCCGGGGACCATTGGGACAGAGCGCTGAGTTGGATGCCTTTATGTCACATCTATGAGCGCATGATGAACTACCTCTACCAGTTCCTCTGCATGGAGATTTCCTACGCCGAAAGTATGGCAAAAGTCGCAGAAAACGCACAGGAGACCAACCCTTACATCATGGCGGCAGTGCCACGTTTCATTGAAAAGATGTACGACAAACTGTTCCGCAAAGGCGAGAAGCTCACTAGCCTGAAGAAAAAAATCTTTATGTGGGGCATCGACCTTGGATTTGAATACGAACTTGACGAGTCGAAATTATCCTTTGGTTACAAAATCAAACACCACATTGCCGACAAGTTGGTTTATGGGCAGATACGCAACGCCTTGGGGAACAACTTCCGCATGCTGGTATCAGGAGGCGCCTCCATACAGCCCCGACTCACACGCTTTTTCAGCTGCGTAGGATTGGATTTGTACGAAGGCTACGGACTTACCGAATGCGCGCCATTGGTTGCCGTAACAAACTCCTACGCACCCGAAGGACGCAAGATTGGCTCTGTGGGTTTTGCGCTTCCCGGCATTGAGGTCAAAGCAGACCCCGACACCAACGAACTGTTATGCCGCGGCTCCAACGTAATGAAAGGCTACTACAAAGCACCGGACCTTACGGCCGAATCCATCGACGAAGAAGGATGGTTCCACACCGGAGACACCGGTCGCATCGAGCCCAGCGGACACATTTTCCTCACGGGTCGCACCAAAAACATGTTCAAGACCTCCATGGGCAAATTCGTCAACCCTGAAGTCATCGAAGAGAAATTCAAGGAATCGCCCTTCATCCTCGACATGATGGTCGTGGGCGAAGGTCAGAAATTTGCCGCCGCCATCGTCGCACCCGATTTCGACATGGTGAACGACTGGTGCAAACGCCACAACGTCACAGCCCAAAGTCACGAAGAGATTGTCGCCGACAAAACCGTACTGGCCCGTTTCCAACGCGTTATGGACAAATACAATGCACAACTGGGAAACACCGAGCAGGTAAAGCGCTTCAAACTCGTGACCGACACCTGGTCGGAAAGCAACAAGATGCTCACACCCACACTGAAGATCCGCCGCAAGAACATCGCCGCCGCTTACAGTCAAGAGATCGAAGAGCTATTCAAATAGACCAAAGTCACAAATACAAAGGAGGCGGCGCGCACGCGCCGCCTCCTTTTATATTTCCTCGGCAATCATCTCGCAATGCGACGGATGGCACAAAGTTTGTGCGTGTAGGTCTGTAACTCGAAATTAAAGATGCCCTGGTCGTCGATGCCATCGATACGAACCTGACCCGAAGCGTGGATAATGCGGTGATTTCCCATATAGATGCCCACGTGCACTACACGACCATCTTCGTTGGCGAAGAAACACAAATCATTGCATTGCGCCTCGTTGACGGAAGGAACCTCTTCGCCTTGTTCAACCTGCCGAGAAGCATCGCGCAACAGCTTGATGCCACACGCCTTGAAACAGACCTGCGTAAGACCCGAGCAGTCGATGCCCATCACGGTGCGCCCTCCCCAAAGATAGGGCGCATTGAGGTAGCAACGTTGCGCCACCAAGGCTGGCGAATCCTGCAAAGGCTCCATTGCAGACTCGGGCAAGGAATCATTCTCGTCCAGTACGCGGTATTGCTTGTTGTCCACCCAACCCTCGTAGCCGTCGTATTGGCAACGGATAAAGCTCCATTTTTCCTCACGATTGAGGACTTCAAAGGTATCGTTCATCAAAAGTTGGTTGACCATCTCGGATCGGTCGGAAGGTTCACGTCGCATGGGAACCGCAGCAAGAAAACAATAAGCTATCACTTTAATTGAAAATTGATAATTGATAATAATTCTATAGTCGACCCGTTTCCACGGAGATGATAACACGCTCCATCAGGTTGTCATCCTTGTTGTGTTGGGGGTCGTAGTGGGTTTTGAGATTGAAGCCAAAGATGCGGGCAAAAACTTGGTAGAACGAAGCCCTCAATTTTCCTCGCAGCTCATTCACAAGCACATAGGAAGTCCGCCCGGTTTCACGGTCGATCATCTTAATCAGAACCTTTCCTTGCGAGAAAGTACAGGCCTTGAGTTCCTCCTCATATTCAGCCAACAAATCCTTTTCGGCCTGCTTTATCAGCTCTTTGCGCTGCTTTGCGGGCAGACTGGCCGCCTGACGTTCCAGAATGTCCAATCTGCGCTTGCCTTCCTTGGCGTAGGGCAACATCTTTTTCACGTTGCGAATCAGTTTTTGGTTTTTCTTTATTTCTTGCTGCGTAAGCAAAGATCCCGACTCGGTGACATAGATTTCCCTAAGGTAGAGAAGCGGAATTGTGTCGCCATCCAAAACCGTGCCATAGCACACATGGTGACCGGGGTCAACCTTCACTGGCGCAAAATCCTGTGCGAAAGTCGAAAATCCGCAACATGCCAAGAAGCAGAAGAAGAAAAACTTATTGCACATACGCTTGATTTTTAGATTTAGTATTTCTCAAACTGTTTTTATTTCGCAGCCGCAAAAACTTTCCAATTATTATAAAAACGCAATTTCAACTTGAATTATTTTACAAAGACTGACAAATCAACAATCTCCTTTTCAAAACTCGACACTATTTTCTTTCGGAATTCCGCAATATTTCGTATTTTTGCAACATGAAAAAGAGAATACAAGATTTCGATATCTTCTACTACTTCCTACGCCCAATTATCGAAACCAGCGTGAGATGTCACTACGGCAACGTAACCATCAAAGGCAAGAAAAACCTTCCCGCCAAAGGGCCATTCATCATAGCACCCTGCCACCAAAGCGCCATGATGGATCCTCTCATCGTATTGATGCTCACGCCAAAACCTGTCGTTTTCCTATGTCGTTCCGACATTTTCGAGAAGCCTACGGCGCGCAAGATGCTTACCTTCCTTAAGATTCTGCCCGTCTATCGCATTCGTGACGGCAGGGAGAAATTGTCGAAGAACGAACAGATTTTCGAAACTTCTCAAGACGTGCTGCTCTCCAACGTGCCACTCTGCTTGATGGCAGAAGGCACCCACAGCCACCATCACCGCATGCTCCCGTTGGTAAAAGGCATGTTCCGAATCGCCGGCGAGACGCAGAAAAAACTGGGCGACACACCGTTAAAGATTGTTCCCATCGGGCTCGACTACGAAGAATTTGAGCGTCCTTTCAGCGACCTTGTCGTCAACATTGGAGAAGCCATCGAAGTACAGCCATTCATGGAAGCCTACAACGAGAACGAGGCCATCGGACTGAACCAGATGCGCGACAGTCTCACACATGGGCTACACAACCAGATGCTTGACATCCAAGACAAGGAACACTACGAAGAGATATTGTTCGCCTGCGACATCGCAAACCGCGCCATGCGCAAAGCCAAACGCCTACGCAACAACAATTTCGGCAGATATACCGCTCGCAAAGCCATCTCCGAAACACTCACAGAAGGGTGTGCCGAGGCTTTGGACTACGATCAGTTGTGCCAATCCATGAACCTGCGCCGCAAAGTGGCCGCTGACAGCTGGACTCTTTGTAAATTACTGACGTTCTCAATTTTGACCATCGCCGTCATTGTCGCAGCTTTCATGGTACCCACCATAGGAAAAGTGTTGCTGTTTCTGTTGGCCAGTTTCCCCATCCTCTGGATACCGACCCATTTCATTCCAGAGCGCATCATCAAAGACACCCAGTTCCGCAGTTCCATCGACTACGCCATCCGCTTTGGCATTTCTCTCATCTACATTCCTGTTTTCTGTATCCTCTGGTGGTGCGCCTTCGGCTGGCTAATAGGCATCGCCGCCTTCGCCGCATCCATCTTCACGGCATGGTACGGAGGCAGGCTTGTCAACTTTCTCAGATCGTTGGGCAATCAATGGCTCTACCAATGGCTGAAGCTTACGCAGAAAGCGAACATCAGAAAACTACAGCAACTACAGCAAGAAGTGGTGCGGAAATGCAGAATTTCTTGAGAAAAAGCAGAAGGCCTCCGCGAAAACATCAGTTTGTACATTGCCATTCTATTCTCAACAAATAGCTCAATGAAACATTTTCTTTTCTTATTGCTTCCCTTATTGTCGCCATGGATTGCTCTGTCGCAAACCAACTGCTCTAATGACATCATCAAAGCAAGACAGCATTTCAATGCCGGAGAATACGATTCCTCTTTAGTTGCATACAACACCATTGATTCTGCTGGAGGGCTGAATGATTATTTCGACCTATACCGTTATTATCTACTACTGGAGCGAAACGAAGACTCATCGAGGGCAAGGGAACAGCTCTTTAACCTTGTAAAATCCAATGGATTTGAAAGACGCGATTTACCCAAAAATATAGACCTAACCTCTCGCAGCTATTGGCCTCAAATCGACTCAATAATCACAGCCAGAGAGACCTATATACATCAGCATTACATTGGTTTTATAGATACCATCAATGCCTTGGCAAAAGCCGACCAAGAAATCCGCATGCTGCCCAATTCTCAAGATGTGTCTATGAGAATGCACATTATCGACTCATCAAACTTTTGCACATTGGTACGAATGATTGAAAAATACGGGTTCCCTACTTGGAGTATGGTTGGTAAAGAAATATCCGACAAGGCCTGGCTAATCGCACAGCACGCAGACCGTTGGTCTTCTTATGGCTTCTATCAACAATATAAGAAAGCCGTAGAAAACCATGATGCGTCGGCATACAATCTTGCAAAAATGGAAGATCGCCAAAGACTATGGAAAGGTCTTCCTCAACTTTATGGAACCCACCAATCCATTCACCATGAAGGGGACAGCACTATTACGACATCATATTATATCGGAGATCCATGCAACTTGGACCGACGAAGAGCCTGTATGAATCTTTCTTCTTATAGTTCACTTTGTAAAAGACTGGGAATAGAAAATATTTCCATCGAAGAGATTGATTATAGCAACTATTATAGTGGTTGCGTCAGCCCCTTGCTTCAAAATTCAATATATGATTTTTACGGAGCCAATTTTTATAATAATGTGGCTTTTAGTTATTATCCATTCCCAAAAGACTATGCATTGTTTAGTTCGGTTTATTGGCACCAAGGAGATACCGCCAAGGCTCTATATTGTGCCGAAGGTATTATCCAATGTGGAGGTAGTCTTGAAGACTGCGAGCAATTGCCACAGTTAATTCAAGACTCAATGAGGGCCAGGTATCCTATCTTGAGATTGGAATACGAACAACAATTATCAAAAGCCAAAGGTTTGATATTCGACACTATTAACTCTTTCGAACACTTGAAGCAACTTCTCGACACAGGTAACTATCCAAGATACGAGATAGATGCATGGCTCAATCGCATTCCCGCATTGATAGCTCAAAAAGCCGAAACCATCGACACCGAAGAATTCGAACCATTTTTTCAATGGCTCTACTCCGAAGTAAAGAATGGGAACTATTATCTTGATGATCATGCCCAACTTTATGACAAAGCATATCATCGTTTGTTTGGGGGGATATTTTATGGGCAATACACGTCTCTACTATCTGACGAAATATCCAATTTTGAACAAATTGAAAAACGGAGGGAGGAGATAGGGCTCATTTCATTGTCGGCATTGCTACGTCAGTATGGAATTAAATAATTATTTTAATTCCCCTGATTATCATTTTCACAAAAGAAGGAGACATGTCCACCAATAATGCAAAACCAAGGAGTCCTCTTCTTGAAATTGAAAGCCAACCTACAAATAAATTTCACACGCCCCTACTGACAACAAAAATCCGCAACACCTATTAGATGTTGCGGATTGTGCATTCAAGCAGTCAAGAAATCCTTATTTATTGTTCAGCCAAGCTCGAATACGGCTTACCTCGGCACCAGTCAGTTCCCATACACGAGTGGAGGGCACAAAGTCATGGGGGACATATTCGAGGACCTGAACCAAGGCGCAAGCGTCGTCCTTGCTGATCATGACATGAACCTGAGCGTTGGAGCTGGTTGTGAAACGGACAGTTTCCAAAGTGTCAAAATCGCCGTTCTCCACGGCACTGCGACAAGTCATCACATCATTGGCATCGAGATAGCGTTTGTAGCTTTTCATGCCGGCTCCCGTAGGGAGGTAGATTACCTTGCCGGCATCTTTACCGCAACAGACGGCAACCCAGATCAAGCCAGCCACAGTGAGTATGGCACCCAAAGACAAAAGAGCCATTTTGAGAGTGTCAACCTTGCACACGGCAAAGCAAAGCGCCAACATAACGGCACCTGCCACCAAGCAAATGATACCCATGGAGGGGATGCTGCGTATTTTTGAGAATTTGGCATCAGAAGCCATACTAATATACTGGGAAATAGAAATTCTTTCTTCCATGATGATTTATTTTTAGGTTAATGAGAGATTTGAGGTGCAACACGACGATGGGACACAACGTCAAGATTACGATTTTTGGAAAGATGCGATGGGACTGATGGGGACCTTGACACCATCGCGGTATTCCTGTAGCTGCATATAGGCGATTTGCTCCTCCTCATCGGAATAACGCACCAGGATAAGTTCTGGCGTAGCGGAGCGTTTGATTTTCGACCAATTGTCGTCATCATCTCCAGTAACGACAGCCATTAGATCCTGCTGTTCGCGCGGACTATAGAAAAAATAGGTACGCTCAAGAATGCGTTTGGATGGCTTGTGATAAGGTCGGCGACTGTCGCCAAAGGTATAGTAGCAAAGCATGGTGACAAGAGCGAAGACACCAATAGCCACCAAGCCAAGCATCAGAGAGCTGACAGACTCGGAGAAGAAACCAGCGACATAAAAAAAGCATGCGACTGCCGCCACGGCAACGCATATCCACGCCCAAAGCATGGATTTCAAACGTTTTCCCATCTCGGGAAGAAAGTATATTTCTTTATCAATATTTTTGAATTCCATAATAATACAACGTATAGAGCATTAGACTACTAGAAACTATAGGCCTCCATCGAAGCCTTAGAATCAACAAAAACATTGCCTCCTAAATTCTTTGAGGAGGAATCTTATTGCATGAAATCCTCTGCGAATCAGAGTCGGAATTGATAAAGAAAATAGAGGTAGGTGGACAGGCGCAACGCTCGGGGAGCAAAACGCAAGGCTCGTTGACAATGAGTCTTGCCGGAATGTAAGGGAGCGACATCAGAAGCCGTCGTCTGCAAGGATTGGCAGTTGGTTTGCTCTTTTGCGCCAAACTGCACCACAAAGTTACTTTCCTCGCTATATACTATGAGATCCTCCAGACCCAATTCCTCCCATTGTGGCATATTACTTCGTGTAGTTCCAAGTGTTCCTCGGGGATGTGAATCATCGTTGCAAGACTCGTTGGCGAAAAGAGATGGAACCGCCACGAACATCATCAACAGCAATGATAATGCCACAGAGAAAACGTTTTTATGCCATTGGGTAACCACCATGTTTTTTTTGCGAAAATACAGAAAAAAATCGGAACCGACAGCAGCAATTCTCAAATTCCAAGAATAGGGCTATTGACAAAAACGATTGAATGAAAGTCTCGAACTTGTATCCATTTTTTCTTCTTCCTATAATAAAAACGCTGAAAAATAGTTATTAATAGATAGAACGCATTCCCTATTGACAAATACCTATGAAAAAACAGAACTTTTTCTCGCAACATCCTATAATCAAGCATCTGTGCTTTATGATTGGGATTTCCATCGCAATTCTGATTATCGCATTCATACTCATCAAGATATACGCACGTCACGGCAAAGAATTTCTCCTTCCCAACTTGGTAGGACAGAACATAGAGGCCCTGAGAAGCGACAATCCGCTGGAGTTGGAATACATTATCATCGATTCCTCTTATGTCAAGGGTGAAGAGGGTGGCATCATCATCTCCCAAGACCCCTTAGACAGCACGATGGTAAAGAAAGGACGCAAGATATACGTAACCGTCACCTCCTACAAACCAGCCGACGCAGTGGTTCCCAAGCTTACCGACGGAACCTCGCTGAGACAAGCCATCTCCTATCTGGAAGCCGCGGGATTGCAGGGGGGCAAGTTGACCTTTATAGAGAGTCCATACAAAGATGTAATAAAGCAAAGCCACAACGGCCGAGAGATTTACGAGGGTGAGAAGCTGCCCAAAGGGTCGTTCATCGACCTGGTGGTTGGCATCGGAGACAACCCCAAACCCGCCACTGTACCTTTTGTGATCAACAAAAGTGTTGAGAAAGCCCGTCGCGACATACTCCTCGCATCTCTCAACGTAGGCAAGGAACACTACTCCAATCGTGCCGACAAAGCAAAAGCCGTGGTTTATCGACAAGAACCAGAGTACACCGGAGCCGCATACCTACCTATCGGTTCGGAAGTGGAGCTGTGGTATTGCAACCCCGAAGACAAGGACGTAGAGCGTATTGCGCGTGAATTTCAGGTAGATTCATCCAAAATTCCAGTTGCCGGAGCGGCAGCCGAGGAGGATGATTTCGAAATTGAATTTTGAGCAAAATCATGATGCGTAGTAATAGGTGCTTCTTCTTGCTTTTGATAGCATTGATAGCCTCAAGCGTGTGTACGGCGCAAGAGTATCTGCTACCCTTGCAGCATGTTGCCGTTCCCGAACAGCCCGCCGTTCCAAAGGCCGAAGGAGGCTTGCTACTGCCTTTCTTTGACGATTTCTCAGACTACACAGGGGTGCCTCGCACTGATTTGTGGGAACCTTCACCCGTATTGGTGAGTCGTGGCTACGCACAGAACCCGCCTTCTTTGGGCATGGCAACGTTGGATGTCATCAACGCACAAGGGGAACTTTACACTTTTGCCACAGGTCGCTTTGCCGCCGACACGCTGACCTCGTTGACCATACGACTCGACTCTGCCTTCTCACCCACCAAAAAAGCCCTCTCACCCAGCGACTCTGTCATGCTTAGCTTTTTCTATCTCCCCGGTGGAGGAGAACAGGCCTTGTGGGAACGCATCGGAGAATGTCCCAATGCCGAAGACTCTCTGGTGCTGGAATTTTGGAACCCCGCTATCGAAGAATGGGTGCAAGCATGGGCGACAGGCGGGGAATGTGTTGACAGCCTTGTGGCGCACACTCATTTACATTGGCAGTTCGTATGCGTACCCATCACCAACAGAGACTATTTCAGCAGCAAGTTCCGTTTCCGTTTCCGCAACTACGGTTCTTTGTCGTTGCTGACCGAGACAGGCATTGCCGGCAACACCGACCAATGGCATATCGACTACGTGACCCTGGACCAGAATCGACGCCGCAACAACAACACGGCACGCGACATCACCTTTGTGGAGGCTGCACCTTCCATGCTCGCTTCTTACCAAGCCATGCCTGCACGCCAATTCAATTCCGACGAGATGGCTGACATGATCACCATGACCATATCAAACCGTTACTCCCAAGCGTTGGCGTCGCACTACTACTATACCGTCTATGACGAAAATCACCAACAGGTGGATTCCTATGACGGCGGCTACGAAAATATCCCCCCGTTCCTTCCCAACGAGTCCTACCAAAGCTACAACCCACATGCCACTCCCCCTGTGAATTTTGTTTTCCCACTCAGTGGTACTCCAAGAACCTTTGAGATTGAGCACATCGTGAAAGAAGGTGCCGGAAACGACGAACATCCTTGCAACGACACAGTGCGGTTCCTCCAAATCTTTGACAACTACTACGCCTACGATGATGGTGAGCCGGAAAACGGCTATGGGCTCTCCTCGACATCGGCAACCATCTCTTTGGCATGTAAATTCAAATTAAACACAGCCGACACCCTCACCGCCATAGACCTTTATTTCAACCATACACGCGACAACGAAAATGTAGGCATTCCTTTCAACCTTACCATTTGGGACGACAACAACGGCAAGCCTGGACAGGTTGTCTATAGCGACCCGACGACGCGATATGCCGACTTTGATGGGTTGAACCACTATATGCGCTACGTTCTCGAAACGCCACAGGTAGTCAACGGAACCATCTACGTAGGCTTTGTACAACACTCGGGAGATTACATCAACCTTGGATTCGACCGCAACAACGACGCCCGCGACAACATATACTACAACATCGGCAGCACATGGCAGAAAACGGTTTATAAAGGTGCCCTGATGCTGCGTCCCTATTTTGGTGCGAGAGCCACCTTGGGAATCCAACCCTCTGTGGAGATGGAAGCGACCATTTACCCCAACCCCGCCAAGGAACGCATCCATATCGGCGTAGCCCAACCCGAGAAGACTCGCATGGAGCTATACAACATATTGGGACAACGCATACTATCACAAGAACAAGTCAGCGACATAACGTTATCGTCGCTTCCCGCAGGTACATACATACTACACCTTTACGGACCCTCCAACCGCTCAGGAAGAGAACATACCACGAAGAAAATAGTCGTTCTAAAATAACACGCCATGGAGCAGAACAAACCCATAGAAGAACCGAACGAAGAATCCGAACTCTACGAACACCACCGCATAGTTGTCGATAAAGGGCAAGCACTGCTACGCATCGACAAATACCTTCAGATGCACCTCGAAGGAATCTCTCGCAACAAGATTCAACTCGCCACAAAGGCGAACTGCGTGCTGGTGAACGACAAGCCCGTAAAATCAAACTACCGCGTAAAGCCCAACGACACCATCAGCATCCTGCTGCCCGAACCACCTCACGAGTTTGAAGTGCTGCCCGAAAAAATAGACTTCAACATTGTCTATGAAGACGATGACGTTTTAGTGGTTGACAAACAACCCGGACTGGTGGTTCATCCTGGCTATGGCAATTTCACAGGAACACTCCTCAACGGCTTGATGTATTATTTTCAAGACAAGAAGGACAAAAACGGCGATCCCATCACGCCCTATCTTGTGCACCGCATCGACAAGGACACCTCTGGTCTGCTACTTATTGCCAAAAATGAGGAATCACAAGTAGTACTTGCAAAGCAGTTCTTTGAACATTCCATCGAGCGCAAATACAACGCCTTGGTTTGGGGAGACTTTGACGAAGACAACGGGACGATTGACGGCAATTTGGGGCGCTCCGCCAAAGACCGTCGCGTGATGACTGTCTATGAAGACCCAGAGCAAGGCAAACATGCCGTGACCCACTGGCACGTGAAGGAACGTTTCGGCTACGTGACTTTGGTGGAATGTGTGCTGGAGACCGGTCGCACCCACCAAATCCGCGCCCACATGAAACACATCGGACACCCGCTCTTCAACGATGCCTCCTACGGTGGCGACATCATTCTAAAAGGAACAACATTTTCGAAATACAAACAGTTCATCGACAATTGCTTCACCCTCCTACCCCGCCAAGCGTTGCATGCGCTCATATTGGGTTTTGAGCATCCCTCAACACACCAGCACCTGCATTTCGAATCTCCCCTTCCCGAGGACATGAATGCCGTGCTTGAGAAATGGAGAGGATATAAGAAGAACTGAGTTTATTAGATACCGACTATCGGCGATTAAACAAGCTTTCCTTTTAAGGTTGCGGCGGTACAATCGGTCACCTCAACGGTTACGTATTCGCCAGGCTGAACGTTTTTGCGGTCGAAAACGATGACCTTATTCTGACTGTTGCGGCCAAAGAGTTGCTCCTTGGAGCGATGCGACTCACCCTCCACAAGCACCTCGTATTTGCGACCAATCTCTTGTTTGTTGTTCTCCAATGCAATTTCACCTTGCAGCGCAATGATTTCCTCCAAACGGCGAGTCTTCTCCGCCTCGGGGATATCGTCCTGAAGATGCTTCTCGGCATAAGTATTGGGACGCAACGAGAACTTGAACATAAAGGCATAGTCGTAGCGCACCTTGCGGAACATTTCCAAAGTGGATTGGTGGTCTTCTTCGGTCTCGGTGCAGAAGCCTGCAATGACATCCGTAGTGATGGAGCAGTCGGGCAAATAGCGACGGATGGCGGCAATGCGGTCGAGATACCATGCCGAATCGTAATGACGGTTCATCAGCTTCAACATTCGGTCGCTACCACTCTGCACAGGGAGATGGATGCACTTGCATATATTGTCATATTTTGCCATCACTTCCAGCAGACGGTCGCTGAGATCTTTGGGATGAGAGGTGGCAAAACGCACACGCAACTGCGGACTGACCTGCGCCACACGCTCCATCAATTCGGGGAAACCGACCTCTTCGGCATCGCTTTTCCACTTATAGGAATTCACGTTCTGACCTAGCAACGTAACCTCTTTGTAGCCTTTGGCAAAAAGGTTGCGAGCTTCATTGACGATGGTTTCAGGGTCGCGGCTTCGTTCACGCCCACGAGTGTATGGGACGACGCAATAGGCGCAATAGTTCTGGCAGCCACGCATGATGGAGATATAGGCGGAAATACCGTTGCTGTTCATACGCACAGGCTCAATGTCGGCGTAGGTCTCCACGGTACTCAACTCCGTCTCGGCGGCTTTCATGCCTTCGCGCACCTGACGCAGAATCTCCGGCATCTTGCGATAGGCGTCGGGCCCGACCACAAAACTCACGTTCTCGGCTTCCACCATCAACTGACTTTGCAATCGCTCCGCCATACAGCCCAAGATGCCGATACGCAGTTGAGAATGGCGGTTTTGCAAAGCCTGCAACTCCCTGACGCGCTTGCGAATGCGCTGTTCCGCATTGTCGCGGATGGCACAAGTGTTGATGAGAATAAAGTCGGCCTCTTCGGCACTCTGAACTATGACATAACCCTCCTTGATGAGGATGGCGGCGACAACCTCGCTGTCGGCAAAATTCATCTGACAGCCATAAGATTCAATATATACGTGTTCCATACTCTGTTGCAAAACAATTTGCAAAGATACGGAAAATAGTGAAAAGTGAAGGGTTAAAAGTGAAGAGTTGAAAGACTTTTCTTCGCCTCGGCAGCGCAAAGCGTTTTGTTCCGCGCTCGACTCTTGAAAAGTTCGCGGAAATTGCGTATCTTTGCAACCTATTAGAAATGGATATGAAACATTATTTCTTTTTATTGTTTTGCATGCTCACCTCTTGTGCATTCGCTCAATTGCCCGACAGCATCTATTCGCCATTGGTGAAGACTGTGACGCTCTACCGCGATGGGGTTATCCTTTCGATGCCAATGCTCACCCTCAACGGTGAGAGCCAGCTCCTGCTCTCTTTCGACATGCTGGAAGCCGAACCACAAAACTTGCGCTACCGCTTCACCCACTGCGATGCCAACTGGCAGGCCGACGAGATGCAACCCTACGAATACTTCTCAGGCTTTGAGGACTACCCCATCGAGAATTTTCAAAACTCGTTCACCACCCTACAGCCCTACATCCACTACCACCAAGCGTTTCCCTCAAACTACGACCGTTTCCTTATTTCCGGCAACTACCTGCTCACGGTATTCCTTGACGGTGAGCCCGACAGCATTCTTTTCACACGCCGATTCTTCGTCTCGGAAGAGGCAGTATCTGCATCGATGAGCACTACTCGCGCCACCTCGCAAGGAGACTTCAACAGAGACCAAGAGGTGTCTATGGAACTCGGCACACCCAAACAACAGGCTTCAACGATACAAGGTTTGCTTCGACCGGAGTACCTCATCGTGAAGGTGCAACAGAACGGACGCCGCGACAACATACATACGCTGAATTTCTCCAACTATTCCAATGGCAGTCTATGCTACAAATGGAAGCCCGAGAACTGTTTCCCTGGAGGCAACACCTTCCGCTATTTCGACCTGAGCAACCTACGCACACCCATGTACAACGTGATGCATGTAGAGACTTTCGGCGGCGAGACCTTTGCCATGCTTCGCCCCGAAGAAGACCGCAGCGGCAAGGCTTACGTATCCTCCCAATCGCTCAACGGCGGAATGAAAACCAACATCTGGGACCGCAACGACCCGCAAATTGAGGCGGATTACGTCTGGGTGAACTTTACATTAGTCACGGGAAGACCCTTCCTCAACGGAACAGTTCATGTGGTGGGAGACCTCACCGACTGGCAACTCGACGACCACTCCGCCATGCAATGGGACCAAGAGCACAACTCCTACACACTAAGGTTGCTGCTCAAACAAGGTTATTATTCTTATCAATTTCATTTCCTTCCCGTGGGTGAAAAAACAGCACTCACCGCCACCCTTGAAGGCGACCACCACGAAACGCCTAACACCTACACCGCTTTCATATACATGCGGACTCCCGGCGCCAGATACGACCGACTCATCAAAGTCAAGCAACAATAATTTTCCCAGTCACTCGTCGCCAATCACCAGTCACTAATTATCGCAACAGCGACACCGTTCCTATAAGGCTCTTTTTCTCTCTTGGGGCGCCAAGCGTAGTGTAGCGCACCAGATAGACGTATGCTGCTTGGGGGCAATCGGCACCTCGATGTCGTCCATCCCAGCCTTCGTTGATGTCGTTGGTGTGCCAAACCTCCATGCCCCAACGGTTGAAGATGTACATCTCGAAACTCACCACATCCTTTCCCTTGACGAGGAAGCGGTTGTTGGTCTCGGCACCCGGCGTGAAGACATCGGGGGCATACAAGGGATTATCAGGGATTATACGATGGACGGCAATGGTGACACTTGCACTGTTGGCACATTGGTCAGGATCGTCGTACTGCAACGAAACGTCGTAGCGCGTTGTCTGTATGGGCGATACAAAAAGCGTTCTTGCATTTTCCTGTCCCCAAAGGGTGTTGTCCGCAGGTGAAGCCGTCCAGCTGACAATGCCTGGTTCTGCATCCAAGTCTATCCTGAAAACAGTATCGTCTATCGCCTCATAGTCGATAGTCACGACTGGACCAGAATCTACATAAAGATGCAGCCAAACAATGGTGTCGTAGCCTTGTGCGGGATGGACACTGCGATAAACGCCCGCATTGGCGAAAGGTCGCGCCTCAAACCAAAGTGTATCGCCGTGGCAGATGGTGTCATAAAGGTGCAGCACCACCGAATCGGGTGGCGTATAGGGTGCGCCTATCAGTTCCAGATGGCGAAGGGTGTCGCATTCTGGCGCACGGTCTTGGTAGTAGGTCGGGCGATGGGTATCATTTTCGTACAAGTTGCCGTCAACCCACCACAAACCATTGGTCACGACGGTATCATCGACATGGTTGTAGATGCAATGGCAGTCGGGATTGGCATTTTGGATGTTGACGATGACCTTTTTGAGCAGTGTGTCGCCTATGTAGAGACACAAAGTGTCCATTCCCGAACCCACAATCTGGGGGTAGTTGGTCCCTTGGACCTGTACGGAATGGTTCCCTGCCTGCCACCACGAGGTGTTGCGCCATCCGCTTCCCAACGAGAAACAGCTATCGACTGCCGTAACCGAGTCTAACGAAGTATAATTGTCAGGTCTTGCCGATGTAAAATTGGGATTGGGAGACTGGCGCAGAAAGACTGGCGTAGCTGCGGCATGGGCGATGGTGTTGTCACCCAATTCGCGCGGCCAAGGGTACATTCCAGCGTATGCCTTCCAATGCAATTCCTGCGTAAGGGTGTCGCCATCGACCAACTGCAAAGTCGTAAGCCCACGACTTGGGTTGCGCCCCCAATGGTCATCTTTCAATGCCGTACACATCTGCTTATCGTAGTAGCACGCCATACCGCACTGCGCATACCGACCCATCGTATATGCCTCGTAAGATGCTCTCGTAGTCGTCACCTGACCCACGTTAAGACAATGGTCCAGTGTGGTTATGACACGCAGACTATCATAATTTGGATACCCAGACCCCACTATACCACCTACGAGATCTCCCTCAACACTTCCGGCATTCATGCAATGCGACAGTTGATCACCATAGTAGCCACCAATACCACCCGCATAGGACAACCCATGCAACTGTCCGTAAGCATCCGGTAAAATGGTTGACGTGAGATTACCCGTATTTACACAATGAGAAGTTGTATAACGATTCGTAGTATCGTCAAAATTCCTATTTGCATGCAGCAGTCCACCTATCCCGCCCACATAGTTCCAATCGGTGCAATCGAGATGGATGTCACCAGCGTTGGCGCAAGCCGTTATTGGCGAAGAGACGACCTGACCGACAATTCCACCTGCGTAGGCATTATGCAATTTGAGCGTGATAGAACCATAGTTGCTACAACCTCGAATGCACTTGTCGTCTCTGATTGGGTAATCGTAGCCGTCTTGAATGCCTACGATTCCACCAACTGCAGCACTGTAATGTATCCAAGTACCAGAGGCTTCGGGACCGAGCAAAGTATCGAAAATAATGCCGTAGTTCCTACAATTCTCAATCACGCCAGACGAGCGTCCCACAATGCCGCCTACATCACCACTGTATGGATAGATATTGCCATAGTTCACACAACTGCGGACCACACCGCCTCCACTAGTACCAGAAATGCCACCGACGCACATTTCAACAACCTCATTATTTGGATTCAGAATGTAGATATCGCCCTTATTGACACAGTTTTCCACAGTACTTTCATGTAGTCTGGCCAAAACGCCACCAGTATAACCATAACCAGCAGTAACATATATATCAATCATGTTGACACAATTGCGTATGACAGCTCCGCCAATAGCAGATCCAACCACACCACCGCCACCTGTACTAGAGGGAAGGCTGTCGCTTGATACGGTAAGGTTTTCCAACAAGCCAGGTCCTTTCAACACAGAAAACAACATATTATAGCGCGACGACGTATCAACCGAGACAAAATGGATGGTATGACCTCCCCCATCAAAATGACCGCTGAAGGTGGTATAGATATTATAGAAAGGTCGGAAATTGGTCAATACAAGGTCGTTGGTCAGCAGGAAATGAGTGCCCGCAAACTGATTCGTTGCAGACATCATCTGATAAATCTGCTCCAATTCCTGCTGCGAAGAAATGAGATAGGGATCGGTTGCCGTACCACTTCCACCACCAAAAGTCTGTGCCTGCAATCCAGCACAAGAGAGCAGCAAAGCAAACAACAGCAAGATCTTTCCTAATCGGTCAAAAACTGTCTTATGAACAAATTGGCGCATAGTTACACAAGAAAAACTTAACCTGTTGGATGAATTAATTTATTAATAATTTCTTTCAAAAAAAGTTGTACATGCCAATAATTTTTCGTATATTTGTAATGAAAATCAGTTTTTTACAAAAAAAAACATCAATATGCACAACTTTTATGCAAAATACGGAA
>JAZLKZ010000058.1:0-3579 GCA_045597845.1 Bacteroidales bacterium
GAAAATGGTCGCTTGCTTGTTACGTTGAAGGATTCCCACAGCAACATTTTTTTCGCAGCTCCTTCCGATATCATGGTGCGTTGGGTTGACAAGAATCTGAATGTGTCTGTCGAGGCCAAGCTAGAGGATACCAAGGGGTTCGATTTGCTTGCCACATCAGTTACCGATGGTCATGTTGTGCTGATGATTGGCGACATGTCAAGGAAATCCTGCATTGTGAAGCGCGTTGTATTGGACAAGCAGACTTTGAAGACAATAAGCACTGAAACGCTCTTTTCGGAAGAGTTCTCTCGCAAGGATGACGCGTACATTCGCGCAGCCAAGTCCCCCAATGGCGATTTCTTCGCCTTGCAGGTCGCCGTGGAGACCAAGGAAAATATGGATTGCGAGTTGATGGTGCTTGACGATGAGATGCAGCAGGTATGGAAACGCAGGTCGCCCATTGCTTTGTACGGATGTCTTTGGGTGAGCAACGAAGCTGATGTATATATGGTGCTTGGCGGCTCTACCGAAGACCAGATCCGTTTTGCCAAATACAGCGAGGATGACGAATATTCCTATGCTGCCAAAACCAATGAGTTTGTCTATTCTGCCGAGATACTCAACGTAATTGACGAGTGCATCATCATCGGAGGCGTTTATGTTGAACATACTGGTCGCAAGGGCAACAAGGAGTTCATCAAAGGCCTTTATGGAATGAGTTTCAATGTAGCAACGGGTAATCTTGTCGGTCAGCACTATCACCCTGCAACCGACCAGGAAAAACTTGTGATGTTGAACAAGAAAATCACAGCTAATGCCAAGGACTATTTGCCTGGCTCCATTACCGAGGTCGCTTCTACTCCTACCGATTTTGGCGGTGCCATGTTGTTGTCGGATAGTTACAGCATAACGGTTACCAATTCTAATGGCGGCTCTACCACCACCTATTTCCGCGTTGGTATGTTGGCTTTTGCCGTCAACAAGAGCGGTGAGGTTGTTTGGAGCGTGCCCGTACGTCACTTCGAAAAAGCAAACACCAGATTGTATTTCAGTGCGTTGATGTTTGCCAAAGGCGACAAGGTGTTCTTCTCGAATACCGAAAGCGCCAAGTCGCTTCCTTCCTATGACATTCAGAAGCCCGAAAAGGCTTGCAATCCTGTGACAAAGAGCACCAATGTCGCAGTCTATTCTGTTGACGAGAGTGGAAAGGTGGGCAAGACCATTGTCGCTTCCAAACAGAAAGGAGCGTTATGTGGCGCAACCTCCAATTGGCTTGACGGCCACTATTATTTGCTGCAGGCTGGCAAAAAAGATTCCAAATTAGTTACTGTATCTTGCGAATAGAGAACAACTATCCGCATAAAACTTAAAACCCGAAACATCAATGAAATACCTAAAAGTCTTTTTCTTGCTGGCATTGGCGCTCGTTGGCGGCAACGTTATGGCACAGTTGGATCTCAATAAGTTCGACGGCATCAAGTCGCAAGGCCCTATCCCGCAAGATTTGCGTCAGACTTTAGACGAGCTTTACGCCCAAGACAAACAGCGTGTTCGCGACTTCAACGAGGGAAAACTCAAGAACCGCGACAAAGTTCTGGAGGCTTCCTACTATATCAATAAACTTACTGCCAGCGGTCGTGTGCTTTACGGCGATCCTCTTTCGCAGATGCTCAACAGCATAGCCGACACTTTGATGAAGGATTATCCCGAGTTGCGCAAAAATATCCACATCTATGTCATCAAGTCGCCCGAAGTGAACGCATTCATCACCGGACAAGGTATGCTTTTCGTTACAACGGGTATGATTGCTCAGGTGGAGAATGAGGCGCAGCTGGCTTTCGTAATCAGCCACGAAACCATCCACTTCTACAAGAACCACAACTGGGAGACTCTTTCTACGCAGTACAAGAAAGGCTCTGGCGACCAGGAAGAAAAGGCCCGTCAGGAGTTTGCGAATTTCGTGAAGTATCACAACCGTAGCCGTGAGATGGAGAACGAGGCCGACAGTCTCGGCATTGAGATGTTCTATCGCAACAGTCCTTACGACAAACGTGTTACCGACGGCTTTTTTGATGTTTTGCAATATGGCTACCTGCCTTTCGACGAAATTGCCATCGATACCAACTATTTCGACACCAAGTACTACCATTTCTCTAACAGCTGTTTCTTGGATTCTGTTGCCGCCATCACGGCGCGCGACGACTATGACGACTCCAAGAGCACCCATCCCAACTTGCTCAAACGTCGTGAACGGTGCTCCGAATTGCTTTCCGACATGAACGGTGGCAACGCCTTTGTGGTGACCACTCGTCAGGAGTTTGAACAGTTGCGCGACTTGGCTCGTATGGAGTGTATCCGCCAGAATATCATCTACGCCGACTATGTGCGTGCTTTGTACGACATCATGGTTATGCAGCGCTACATGCCCGACAACAACTATTTGCGCAAGGCGTAGGCACAGGCTTACTATGGATTGACGAAGTTCAAGAACAACACGGGTTCCAACGAGGTTGTGGGAGACTATAAGAAAGTGGAGGGCGAAGCCCAGCAGGCCTACTATTTCTTCCGCAAGATCAAGAAAGAGGAACTCAACATGTTGGCTGTCCGTCAGCTTTGGCAGGCGCACCAAATCTTCCCCGACGATCAGTTGGTTTATCGTATGGCAGAAGATGTGACCAAGGAACTTGTTACCAAGAATTCTTTCGGACGTAGCAGTTTCAGCGACAAGCTCGACACTGTTTCCACCAAGACCGACACCACTTCTTCTCGCTCAAAGTACGACCGTATCAAGCAGAAAAAACAGAAGCAGGCTGCGGTGGACATGAAACGCTATTTCTTCACCGACCTTATGGAGCAGGACCCTGCTTTCAAACCCTTCATGGACAATTGCTTCCTCCATGCGTCCGACACTACTTCCAGCACTACATCTGTAGATAAGAGCTCACACAAAAACATGTTTATCTACGCCTCGGAATACTATGTGTTGAGCAAGGATGATGTTAAGTTTCAGGAAAGCGACCACATGGAAGGCAAGCTCACGCAGTATCTGGAAAATGTGGCCAAGCAGAACGACAAGGGTTTGGTCGATTTCTCCGACCAGGCGTTGCGTGGTTTCTCCACCGATCAGCAGTATAACGATTTCGTGTCTTTGAACGAGTGGGTCAATGAATTCTGGCAGTCCAAAGGCGATTTCTCGCGACAGTTCTCTTTGCAGCATGAAATGAACGATTTGGTGCAGCGCTACGATGCCGACCGTATCAACCTTACCTTGGTGGCCAACCTCGAAGGCTTGTTCCCCGAAGGATCGAAAGGGGCCTATCTGTTCCTTCCCATCACTTGGCCGGTATTTTTTGCGGGTTTGGCTTCGGGCTACGAAAACACTTACCTCCAGTCGGTCTATGTTGACGCTGCTACGGGCGAACTGCTCAGCGGCACGCGCTACAGATACGGCATTGCCGATTCCAAGGCTGTCGTTGAGGGTTCCATCTACGACAATATGCTTCGTGCCGAGGGCAAGAAGGACGCCACGTTCAAGAATCGTCATCTTATGTTGGGCATTGACTTGATTTGGGGCTTCAACCAAGGAGAGGGCAATAC
>JAZLKZ010000059.1:0-13924 GCA_045597845.1 Bacteroidales bacterium
TTGAGCATCACGGTGTCAAAAGAAACTTCGCTACCCTCTTCGTTCTGGAGACGGTTCACAAAGATCTTCTGATCTTGAGCGACCTTGAATTGCTTTCCTGCGATTTCTACGATTGCGTACATTTTATTATTGTTTTATAAGTTTTTACGTTCTCTTGTGAAACTATTTTTTCCACAAAACAGAGTGCAAAAGTACACATTTTTTTTTAACTGACAAAATAATAATCATTTTTTCACTCTTTTTATTCTCTTCAACGGTGCCTTATGCTGCGCAGGATCAGGTATCTGTACATTCAGCGGAAATATTCTTTTTGCATTTCCCGAAAAAACGCCCAAGGCGCCGCCGGTTACATTGCCATAGACTTGCGACGGTTCGGTAAAGAACTGCATCAAACTGTTGGCGGTGGACACTTGCTTGAGATATCTATATCGCTCCGCCGTCATCGATTCCACTTCCAACGTATATTGATGGATAAAAGGCTCTACTTCGTTGGTATCGACCAGCAAAAGCAATTGAAAAGCCACCGAGATGGACTCCCCGTTGAAAAGAGAGTCTGAAGCGAGCAATTGCTCGTAGAAGTAGCCTCCCAAAGATTCAGTTTCCGACAGTCCCGCCGTCAGCTTGTTGTTGTCGAACAGAGGCATGTCAAGGCATAGAAAATAGGTTGTATAAACCGTATCGACTGTATCCAATTCGTTTGTCCACGGGTTCATACGGGAGCCGCTGTCGCGTTCTTGTATCCTAAAACGATAATATTCGTCACGATCTGGAAGATCCGTCAAGCGGAAACTCACATTGCAATAATCAAATACATCCGACGTATCCACGATACAAAAGGGAGTAGTCATTTGAGGGAATCGCGGAACATAAGTCGAAGCCGTCATGGTTTTGCCACAAGCATTGACTTGCACATCCAACACGTCGTCCTCGTTCAAGGTTCTGCCAAAGAAATAGTTGCATCCCAGCACGCTTGTAGGACGCAAGGGTTCACCGTTGAGATTCACCACGATATCGGCGCCCTCAACAGGATACGTCACATTGGAATCCAAAAAAAGGTGCGAATAGCCAAAATTCACAAAAAGTTCCTCGCCAGCGGACGGCACTGCGTTCAACACCATGTGGCGATGCGACGAGCCCTCATCAAAATCGAGCACCTTCTCGCACGAGCAAAAAAAGAACAGGGCAAACAGCAGAATTATATAACGTTTCATGATTCAAGAATTAAATTTTCAGTCTAAAAATAGAGAGTATAAGCCACCGAAGGCAATATCGGGAACAACGAAAGCTGCACCAGCGCCGAAGCATAGCCGTTGTATGAATGTTCTGTACTGCGATAAATCATATAAGGATTCTTCCTATTGTAAAGGTTATATACACTCACATTGATGGTGCGGTGGCATTTTTTGAACTTGCGGTGAAAATTGGCTCCCAAATCCATTCTGTGATAGTTGGGCATACGAAAATTGTTTCTACCTTCCACATAAGCTATCGAGTTGACGCCGTTGTCCACAACGTAGTCGTCTGGAGAATCGCTTGCAATCAAATAGTTTTGTGTTGCCAGAGTAGCCGCGTTTCCCGTACTAAAGACCCAAGTGGCACTCACGTCAATCTTGTCGTTGAACTTATAGGAAGCCACGATGGAGAAATCATGCCTGCGGTCGTACTTTGCAGGGAAAAGTTCGCCCCCATTCAACTCCTGACCTTCGCGATCGAACAAGTGCATAGTCTTGCTCCATGTATAGCCAATCCAGCCCGTGAACTTGCCCACGCTGCGCTGCGCAAGAAATTCCACACCATAAGACCAGCCTTCGCCAATCACTACTAAGTCTTCCCAATTGACGGATGAGCCAAAGAAAGAAGCGCCATCCTTGTACTCGATCAAGTTGTCCATTTTCTTGTAATACGCCTCCAGCGAGAAATCCGCCACTTTAGGCCAATTGTAGAAAAAGCCGGCGGCGAGTTGGTGAGACTTCATAGGTTCCACCCTGTCGGTAACCGGAACCCAGAGGTCGGTGGACATACTGATGCTTGTAGTGGAAAGCAGATGCATATATTGCGTCATGTAAGCATAGCCTGCCTTTAACGAAAGATTTTCGCCCAGCAACACCCTGCCCGAAATACGCGGCTGGATGGAAGGATAGAAGGAGCTTTCTACCTTGAAACCGCTCAAGTGCAAACCATAGTTCACCTTTACAACATTGTTGATTGACCAATCGTCTTCAGCAAAAGCCACCATTTCGTTGGCGGGAACAACCCTGCCACCCAAAGAAGTATCGGTCTGCCAGGCACTGTTCATCTGAATTTGGTCGTAGTAGTCAATGCTCACATTCGCCACCTCAGGCGTAAACCAATGACGCAGAAAATAACCGCCAAACTTCACGTCGTGGTCGGGATTGGGCGTATAGTCGAAATCGGCGCGGAACGTCATATCCTTGATTCCCGAACTGTAATCGCCACTCATCGTGGAAGTTTGTTCTCCATTAGGCATATAGGCTACCTTCTCGATGCCGCCCGCCATCTTGTTGAAATATTGAGTATAAGAAGCGGTCAAGTTCATGAACAACTTCGGCCCCAGCACATAGTTCCACCGCAACGAACCCACCAGGTTTCCCCAATTGTCGCCAATATTCATATATTCGTCCTCTTGCAGGCTGCTCAGCGTGCGCACCTTGCCATACACCTTGTCGGCGCCCCAATAGAACGACCCATAAAGGCGACTGTTGTCGTTGAACTTATGGGTGACCTTAGCATTTACATCATAGAAATAATAGCCCGCGTTGAGCTTTGACTTTCCGTCGTCAGTCTCCGCCAACTTCTTCACCAAAGGCTGCAACAGGAAATCAGCATAGGTGCGTCGGGCCGAGAGACAGAAAGTGGTACGTTCCTTAACGATAGGACCTTCCAGGTTGAATTTGGCGGAGAGAAATCCTATCGACGCATTTCCGTGCAGTTCCTTGTCGTTACCGTTGTTCATCGTCACATCCAGCACACTCGACAATCTGCCACCGAACCTTGCGGGGAAGCTGCCCTTGTAGAGCGTCACGTTCTTCACGGCATCAGCGTTGAACGCCGAGAAAAAGCCACCCATGTGGTTCACATTATACAACGGAACGCCATCCAAAAGGAACAAGTTCTCGTCGGGTCCACCACCACGCACATACATTCCTGAGCTGCCCTCGGAACCCGACTGCACACCAGGCAACAGCTGAATGGCTTTCATGATATCCGCCTCGCCAAAAAGCACTGGAACCGCCTTGATTTGCTCTACAGGAATCTCCATTGCGCTCATACGCGAAGCCTTCACGTCGCTCACACGCTCGGCGGTAATGGTCACCTCATTCAAATCCAGCGCCGAAGTGAGCACAAAATCCTGCTTCAAATTGCCATTCAACTCAAGATTGAGATTTTGAGTTTTGTAGCCGACAAAAGTAACACGCAACTTCACCGAATCCGCCTTCAAAGTCAAGGAATATCTACCATTTACGTTGGTCACCGTACCCTTTCCCGTACGCGTATCCAGCACCGTTGCGCCAATCAAGGTCTCGCCCGTCGAAGCGTCAGTAACGGTGCCACTCAAGGTATAGCTCTGCGCATGCACTGTCCATGCAAAGAACATAGAAATGAACAATATAATGAATCGTTTCATAATCAAAGGCAATTCAAAGAAACTGCAAAGATAATGATTTTCCACCATCCTTAAGGTATTTTTTTGTACCTTTGCAAAAATTGAATTGGCACAGTGATATTCGAACTTGACGACAGCGAACCCTATTTCCCCGATCCCAATCTTGCCGAAAGTGACGGGCTGATAGCCATAGGTGGAGACCTCTCGCCGCAACGGCTTGTCAATGCCTACGCTTCTGGCATCTTTCCTTGGTACAGCGAAGGAGAGCCCCTGCTTTGGTGGTCGCTCGACCCGCGTATGGTACTCTTTCCTGACGATTTTCGGTGTTCCAAGAGTTTGCAACGAACGATTCTGTCCCACAAATTCGAGGTGCACATCGACACCGCATTCCGTCAAGTGATGGAGTCGTGCGGCAGAACGCCGCGGCCCAACCAAAACGGAACTTGGATTACGCAAGAGATGATAGACGCCTACGTGCGACTGCACGAACTCGGCCTGGCACATTCCTTTGAGACCTATCAAGACGGAGAACTCGTCGGCGGACTCTACGGACTCTCTCTTGGCGACCTCTTCTTTGGCGAATCGATGTTCCACATCGTAACCGACGCCTCAAAAGTTGCTTTTGTACGACTTGTGGAGTTCTGCAACCTACATAGGTTCCGACTCATCGACGCACAGCAACCCACTCCACACCTCGCTTCGCTCGGGGCGAAGCCCATCCCGCGCAAGGAATTCCTTGGTCTTTTGGACAACACCGATTGGCAACGCACCCTACAACGTTCTTGGAACACCAATACCGTTGTTTTGCTCATTGGCGGCAACCAAGGCGACCGACAACAACTCATCGACGAAGCCTCATGCCTTATTGAAGAACGCATAGGAAACGTCTGCCTCTCCTCACCAATCTATGAGACAGAGCCTTGGGGATTTGAGGCTGAGCAAAACTTCCTAAACCAAGCATTGGTCGTCGACACACTATTGTCAGCGGAAGAAGTGTTACACACGGCTCTCGACATTGAGCGCCAACTTGGCAGACGACGTCCATTCATCGACCCCGAGCACAAGCACTATGTTTCGCGTCCTATGGACATCGATCTCATTTTCTACAACTCGCTGGCCTGCGACACGACCGAGCTACAACTGCCACATCCGCGCATGCATCTGCGCCGATTTGTGCTCCAACCACTTGCCGACATCATTCCCCATTTCCGTCACCCCATGTTGCACAATACCATCCAACAACTATTGGAGGAGTGCCCAGACACACAAAAAGTGATGGAATATCATACAAATTTGGAATAGTCACTGGCAGCGACCCCAATCAACAGACATTCAGCCATTTCTGCAACTGACAGAAAGATTGCAGTTCAACAATCCTATCTACCAACAATTGCGGTTCTTCGATATTGATGCCAAATCGTACGGTCTTATGGTCGCCATACCATATTTTATGGTATCTTCAATACCTTCGATGCGGAGCAAGAATAAATCACAACATCTAATACCACCTCCAACAGCACACTATATACAGTCCCAACACGCCCTTCGGTTTTCGACATTCGGATTTATTGACATAGAGAACCTGCCTTATAGGTGCAAAAAGTTTTTGGGGACGTTGGAAATGCAATTATTCTTACAATAATAATCGATATCTCTTTCAATTTTCATCATTTCATTTCTTATTGGAACTTATTATCTCAAAAAATATTCCAGAACAGATGCTGAATGAATAAAAAAGTGTAACTTTGCATTTTAAACAGAAATGTATCATTAAGTTTAACAATTCAAAACAGAAAGGAATACTAAAGTCATAATTTTTGTTTGGAAAACACAACAAAAACAGACAAGAAATTTGTAAAGAATTCGCGCCACTGCGATTATTATGAGTAATCAGAGAGTGGCAGACATAATATTTAATGCATTGACTATTATTTTGCGTTCACCTGAAAGCCTCGGAAACTTGTAAGGAAATAAGAACAGCCAAAATGATGGTTGGTATTCTCGGATAGAGAGAATACCTTCCCACAACTGAATGATTAGTTAATGTCTATACCGTATAGGTGTAGGCATATACTTCGTAAGTTGTGGGCAGGTTTCCATTCCGAGGCTACCTGGGTGAACGCACAAGAAGGGTGTCTGCACCTTTTTTACGTTCACCACACCAACATTAGGAGTATCTCTTGCGTGATTTGATAGTTGTGCGAATTGATTTCATAACTTTCAAACACGTTTATGGACAATGAACTAAAAGCAATAAACATCCATAATAGGCGTTTCCTTGGCAACAAGTTCAAACTCCTCAATTTTATTGAAGACGTTGTCAGAGAGAATTGCTCTGACATTCATGTGTTTGCCGACTTGTTCGCAGGAACAGGGTCGGTGGCATCGGCATTTGCAGATGACTGCAAGTTGATTACTAATGACATTCTCTATAGCAACTACATTTCACATGTAGCTTGGTTTAGTCATCAAAAAATTGACAAAGACAAGGTTTCAAAGATGTTGTCTGAGTTCAATATGCTGAAGACAAACCAAAGGAACTACATGTCTATCAACTTTGCAGATACATATTTTTCAAAGTCAGTTTGTTCCAAGATCGGCGTAATACGTGAGACGATTGAACGAGAAAGCAAATCGGGGGACTTGAATGAGCATGAACGTGCTCTCTTGATAACGTCGCTCCTTTACGCCATGGACAGAATCGCTCATACTTGTGGACACTATGATGCCTATCGTCAAACAGGAACTTACGATGGGGATTTGGAATTAGGTATGCCAAATGTTAGGGAACATAATCATGCTGATAACGAGTTTTTCAATATGGACATCAATACGCTTGCTCCTAACATAGAGGCAGATATTGTATATCTTGACCCTCCTTATAATTCTCGTCAGTATTGCGACGCCTATCACTTACTGGAGAATGTTGCTAGTTGGAAGAAGCCTGCCGTAAAAGGTGTTGCCCGTAAGATGGATCGAACTTCCTTGAAAAGCGATTATTGTACAAAGAATGCTGCTGAAGCTTTCGATGATTTGGTTCGCAACTTGCATAGTCGATACATCCTATTGTCATACAACAATATGAGCAAAAAGGGAGATGACAGATCCAATGCAAAGATTAGTGACGAAGAGATTATGCAATCTTTGTCGGAGAAAGGTGAAGTAAAAGTTTTTACAACCGATTACAAAGCTTTTACAACTGGAAAATCCGACATCCCTGATAATCAGGAACGTTTATTCTTATGTACCTGCCGATAAATTATGAGAGTCGAGAACTTGATACAATCGCCTCTCAACTATACAGGAGGCAAATACAAACTTCTTCCACAAATATTCCCATTGTTCCCAGAACGAGTGGACACATTCGTTGACCTCTTTTGTGGTGGTGGAAATGTTGGCGTGAATGTTGAGGCTGGTAATGTTATTTTCAACGACATTGACGAAAGACTTGTCCTTCTTCTCAACACGTTCAAAAATGTAGATTATGAGGTTATCATAACTTGGATAAACGAGATAATAGATCAATTCCAACTATCTCGTGTTGCAGAGCATGGGTATGAGTTCTATCAATGTGATAGTAGCAAAGGGTTGGGTAGTTACAACAAAGAGCCCTTCATTCAACTGCGTACTCATTTTAACGCCCTCAACATAACAGATTATCGTTACTATATTGAATTGTATGTGCTTATCGTGTATGCATTCAATAATCAAATACGCTTCAATCGTAATGGGCAATTCAACCTTCCCGTTGGTAAGCGCGATTTTAACGCAGCTATGAGAGATAAGTTGGAAGCATTTGTTAGGAAATTACACAGCACAAATTGTGAGTTCACTCACATTGACTGTGAGCAGATCGATTTTGCAAATCTTACAAGGCAGGACTTTGTGTACGCAGATCCTCCGTATCTAATTACGTGCGCTGCATACAATGAAGGTTACGGATGGGATGAGCGCAAAGAACACGCTTTGTACGCATTACTTGACGAATTGCATAATCGCAACATCCGTTTTGCTCTTTCCAATGTAATTACAAGCAAGGGGAAAACCAATAATATCTTGCTTGCTTGGCTTGCAGAACATCCAGAATATACTTGTCATCATCTCAACTATAATTATTCAAACTCAAATTACCAAACCAAGGACCGCCAATCAGGAAGTGATGAGATCCTAATCACCAACTACTAATATTATGGAAATCAAGAGTGAACAGATATTTAATCTATGGGACACTAATGGTCGTAGAGCTGATGTGATTAATGCCTTGACTATTTATCTTCGTATCTTAAATGACTTGAACAACGAGTATCCAGACGAGGAGTGGTCGGATACATATCCTGCAGGTTTGAAGCAATACCGATTTTACACATCTGCCATTGATGAGTCCCCCGAAGTGTTTCAGATGCACAATAAGTTCGATGAATTTGAAGAACAAATTCATTCAAAGAAAAGTCTATTCTTAAACAGGAAACTTTCTCTCTCAGATTCTCAAAAGAAGGAACTTGATGCAAGTATTGAGGCAAGAGCTAGACATTACACAAGCAACCTTGTGCGACTAGGATTAGCAGAAGAAGATCGAAAACTAACTCCAGTTGGATACGATTTTATGAATGGAAAGATTAAGCGTGATGAAATAGAAGAAATGCTTCCTCTTTCTGATCTTAATATCGCATTATTGCGTCAGCTAATGAAATTCAGAGTTTATACAACAGCTGATAGCAACGGATATCGTACGTACTACTCTCCATTCTTTATGGCTTGTTACTTGCTACTGAATGGCAAGAGTATAGATAAAGATATGTTCAAATATGTCGTTCAGGGAACCTCTCCTTATTGGATTACAAAGAACACTACTCCTAACAAGATACTTAGTAAGTGTATGTCTGCAAGAGGTTATGTAAAGACAACAGATACTATTCCATCTGCATTCCAAAAGAATGAATTGGTATCTTGGGACGATTTCTGTGCACACATAAAAAACAGGAAACAGAGTAGTGTGGTTGAACTGTATTACCAGTTCTATAAATTATTGTATGCTTATCGAATAGATCCAACTGATGCCAACTATAATCAGTTAAAGAAGTTACTTCAAGGCAAGGATTCCGACAAATTCAAGAAAGCTTTCGGACGTGGAGATACTGTGTTTCACATGGGTACTGCATCTTCTCCGTATTCTCATACGCAGTTCAAACGGGAAAATGCGACCCATCCATTAATAAATAGAGCGGTCAATCCAGAATTCTACCTCTGTTATGACGAGTCAAAGTACATTGATACTGCACAAGAGTATTCAGACACAACAATGAGATTGTTGAGTGCTACAGGTTTGTTCCGTTTTGGAAAAGCATTGCCTGAACTTGCCCACATAGAGGTTCTGAAAAGTATGTTTGAGGATATTTCCTGGGAAGACAAAATCTTTGGTATTGTTCCTTCACATGAATACGAAAACGATGCATTGCAATTTATTTCCAGAAAGAGTATTTCGGAAATAGTTGGTCTTTCTGCAACAGAGCAACAGCAGACAGTCGTAAGCATTGCGAGCAAATTTGGCGTAAGTGGAACTGACCTTAAGGAGAGTCTCAAGAATCAAAACAGAAAAGCCTTGGAACTTCACATCCAAGAGAAATATCCCAAAAATAAGATTATTGAGTTATTGCGCTTATTCTCTGACCGCCGAAAAGACAATGAAATAAAGGAAGCAGTAAATACAGACGCAACCGTTCCTACGATATACGAATATGTCGTGGCAATTGCATGGTATTATATTTCTGGCGAACTCATCTCTGTTTACGATAGTCTCAACCTTACTCTAAATGGTGACCTTGATCCAGTTGTTCATGCTGCAGGTGGTGCAGGAGACATTGTTGTTGAGTATAATGACAAGGTCGTTATGCTTGAAGTTACATTGATGAACAAAGCTGCTCAAAAAAGAGGGGAATGGGAACCTGTACTTCATCATTCCATCAACTTGAAAGCAGAAACACCAAATAAGGATGTAACGACAATCTTTGTCGCTGACGAACTTGACCATAACACTATCAACATTTGGCGCGCGGTTTCTTCTGTGCCTCTTGAATCAACTTCAACAGGTAAGATTACCGACCATGTAGTCATTATGCCTTTTACGAATGAAGAATTATGCGTTTTCATTGAACGTGGCGTAGATGACACTGCTATACTGCAAGCCATTAGTGCTTCATACAACGAAATAAATAACATCTTTGATGATAACTGGCGTAATAAACTTCTAAAGGGTATTGCATAGTGAATATTTTAGCTGATCATCCAGATTTTCGTCTTATTCAAGGATCCTCCGAGCTAGTTTTGCAGAGATTGAGCGGTCAGGCTGATATGATATTTGCAGATCCGCCTTATTTCCTTTCTGGTGGTGGAAAAACGGTTCGTGGCACTCGTGTTGTTGTTCAGAATTATGGAGAATGGGATAAAGTCCGACCAGAGAATGAAAAAGACGAGTTTAATCATCAATGGCTTGCTGCTTGTCGTAATGTTTTGAAAGAAGACGGAACAATATGGGTGTCTGGAACATACCACAATATCTATTCCGTCACTCGTTGCCTGATTGAATTGGGATATAAGATTCTAAATGTTATTACATGGCAGAAAGTCGACCCTCCACCATCACTTACAGGTTCTCGATTCAACTTTTCGGCTGAATTTATTGTATGGGCAGCAAAGTCCCCAAAAAGCAAGTATTTCTTGAACTCTGAACTAATGAAACAACTAAACGGAGGTAAGCAGATGACTGATGTTTGGAGAATTCCTTCAACAGGTTCATGGGAAAAGACTTGCGGAAAGCACCCCACCCAAAAGCCTCTACGATTGCTCTATCGCATCATTCTTGCTTCAACCCGCGAAGGAGAAACAATACTTGACCCATTTGCAGGCAGTTGCACTACTGGCATTGCAGCCAATCTGCTTGGTCGGAAGTTCATCGGCATAGACCAAGACGAAAAGTACCTACAAATTGGACAGAAAAGACGTGAGGAAATTAGCAATCCTAATATCGCGAAGAGACTATACGAGCGAATGTCAGAAAATCCTGAAGAAGTTCAGGTTATTGTAAATCACGCTCGACCGGAATTATTGAAGTTGATGATAGAAAAAGGCATCTGTTATCTACGTGCTGGCGATTCAAAAGGATCTGTATTAATAACTCCTGGATTTGAACGCACAGGATATATTCTGCTTCATTCTTCAGGACAAGATTGTCATTTGTTCAAACTAAAGCGAAAAGGCTCATTCCAGATTTGGACAAAAGAAACGTTAGCGTCAATAGGGTTTCATCCTGAACACGCTCAGTACTACCAAGTATTCCATTTTGACAACTCAAAAGAGATACCATTCTCACACGAACCACGGTTGTTACAAGGCATTAATACTTACCGCTCAAAAATCAGACCTTTATCTGATTTTATCGAGGTAAAATAACGATTCATCCCCAAAATAGTCGAGTTATTACAGTTAAAACCTATTTTCATCCTAAAACAACAAGTCCCGAATGCAAGCATTCGGGACTTATCAATATTGGCTATTTCAAATATTTATTTCATCGGTCGCACATCGATCATCAGTTCGTCGAGCTGCTCCTGCGCGATAGGCGATGGGCTGCCACTCATCACATCGCGACCAGAGTTGTTCTTCGGAAAAGCGATGAAATCGCGAATACTGTCGGCGCCGCCGAACAAAGAGCAGAGGCGGTCGAAACCAAATGCCAAACCTGCGTGAGGAGGTGCCCCGTAGGTGAAGGCATCCATCAAGAAACCAAACTGTTCGTAGGCTTTCTCATCGGTGAAACCGAGCGTGTGGAACATCTTGTTCTGCAACACGCGGTCGTGGATACGGATGGAACCGCCACCGACCTCAACGCCGTTCATCACAATGTCGTAGGCATTGGCGCGGATGTCGCCCCAACGTGAAGGATCGTCAAGCAACGCCTCATCTTCAGGCTTGGGAGCCGTGAAAGGATGGTGCATGGCATAGAAACGCTGCGTTTCGTCGTCCCACTCCAACAAGGGGAAATCGATGACCCACAACGGCGCATACTCGTTGGGGTTGCGCAAGCCCAGCTGGTTGCCCATCTCCAATCGCAACGCACAGAGCTGCACGCGGGTCTTCATTGCGGGGCCACAGAGAATCAGCATCAAATCGCCAGGCTGCGCGCCAAACTTCTCGGCAATAGCCTTAAGCTGGTCGGGTGTATAGAACTTGTCAACAGAAGACTTGAAGCTTCCATCAGCGTTGTATTTCACATAAACCATACCACCGGCACCCACCTGAGGACGCTTGACGAAGTCGGTCAAAGCATCGAGTTGTTTGCGAGTGTATTCCGCACAGCCTTTGGCGCAGATACCCACCACCAGTTCGGCATTGTCGAAGAGACCGAATCCAGCACCCTTGACGACATCGTTGAGTTCGACAAACTGCATACCAAAACGGATATCGGGCTTGTCGCTACCATAGAGGCGCATGGCGTCGTGCCAAGTCATACGTGGGAAATCGTCAAAATCAATACCTTTCATCTCCTTGAAAAGGTGCTTGGCAAGACCCTCGAAAGTGTTGAGCACATCCTCCTGTTCCACAAACGACATTTCGCAGTCAATCTGCGTAAATTCAGGCTGGCGGTCGGCACGAAGGTCTTCGTCGCGGAAGCAACGCACAATCTGGAAATAGCGGTCCATGCCTGCTACCATCAACAGTTGTTTGTACTGCTGAGGACTTTGTGGCAAAGCGTAGAACTCGCCAGGATTCATGCGCGAAGGCACCACGAAGTCGCGTGCGCCTTCAGGTGTGGATTTGATCAGGAAAGGGGTCTCGATCTCGAGGAAGCCCTCGTTGTCGAGGTATTTGCGTATTTCCTGAGCGATGCGGTGGCGGAGCATCAGGGCGTTCTTGAGAGGGTTGCGGCGGAGGTCCAGATAGCGGTACCTTGCGCGGATATCCTCTCCACCGTCAGATTCGTCCTCGATGGTGAACGGAGGTGTCTGTGCTTCGTTGAGGATCTTCAGGCCGGTGAGTTTGAGCTCGATGTCGCCGGTGGCGATCTTCGCGTTCTTGCTCTGGCGTTCTTCCACGATACCTGTGGCCTGGATTACATATTCGCGGCCGAGCTTGGCGGCAGCGGCGGCAACTTCCTCGCTGGTGGAGTCATCCACCCTGAGCTGAGTTATGCCATAGCGGTCCCTGAGGTCAATGAAGCTCATGCCGCCCATTTTGCGGACTCTCTGCACCCAGCCTGCCAGGGTTACTGTCTGGCCTGCGTTTTCCGCGCGGAGTTCACCGCAGTTATGTGTTCTGTACATATCGTTTATTTTTTGATCTTGTCCTTTATCATTCCGGCCCATACCGCATAGGCAGCGTCGTTGGGATGGCATCCGTCCTCGGTGAAATCGCGGCGGAGATTACCTGCAGCGTCCGTCATAGGAGCCGCTATGTCGATATAGTCGTAATCGTATGTGGTCTGATTGGCGGTCAGCCAGGCGTTGACCCGCTTCACGTCATCGTTGTAATGCTCTGTCCAGTCGGCTGCCACCGGATTCATCGGCAGCAGGCTCTGCACGTGCAGCACGGTGTCCGGCATCTTTTCGCGGAACGCCCTGAAGCATTCTGCCAAAGACGCCTCCACGTCCTCGGGGGTGTTGGTCCGTCCCTTGACGAAATTGTTGCATCCCGCCAGGAAAAAGACCTGTGAAGGTTCGTTCGAGGCCACCTCATCGAGGCGCAGGGTGATGCCTTCCACAAAGTCCCCGGCTATGCCGCGGTTGATGACCCCGCATCCGCGGAAATACCCGTCCGTGTCCCAGAAGTCCGTGATGCTGTCGCCCAGCATTACGGTACATCCCTTCCGGCGCGGTTCCGCTTCGAATCCCTGCAATTTCTCCACATAATAGGACGAAGGCTTGCACAGCTCCGGGAACGGATTGTCCCCGAGCCATCCTTCAAGGTATGCAGCCACGTCGCTTCTCATGGGATGATTATACGTTGAACAGAAAGTGCATGATGTCACCGTCCTGCACTACGTATTCCTTTCCTTCCACTCCCATCTTGCCGGCGGCTCGGACGGCAGCCTCTGTCTTGTAGGTCATAAAGTCATCGAATTTGATGACCTCTGCGCGGATGAATCCCTTCTCAAAATCGGAATGAATCACACCAGCAGCCTTAGGTGCCTTGTCGCCCTTGCGTATAGTCCAGGCACGGCATTCATCAGGACCGGCAGTGAAGAATGTTTGGAGACCGAGCAGTTTGTATGCGCCTTGAATCAGTGGTACGACGCCGGACTCTTCG
>JAZLKZ010000060.1:0-35937 GCA_045597845.1 Bacteroidales bacterium
GTCGGCAGAAGGGCCAAAGGAACTGAAGTTGATGTGGCGGTATTTTGTGAGCGATGCTTCAGTACCTCCAACGCAGAGTACGTTCTCGGCATCGGAAGGGGTAACAATGGTGCGCCATTGTTTATCTGTGCCTTCGTTGCCTGCCGAGTTGCAAACCAAGATTCCTTTCTCTACCGCCATGTTGGCGGCTTTCGCCACGTATGAAGTCCCGTCCATGTCGGTGGTATAGTAGCGCTCTTTACCGTATCCTAGCGAACTGCTGATGATGTCGGCGCCCTGTTGGTCGGCACGTTCCATGGCCATCATCCACCATACTTCTTCTTTGAAGGGTTCCAGATTCACTTCGGTGCGGTAGAGCAGGAACTCAGACTCGGTGGCAAGACCCAATTTTAGGTCGCCCATAAGTCCGGTGATACAGCTCAATGTCATGCATCCGTGAGAACTCCAGCCATAGACATCGGCTTTTTTGTTGGGGAAGTTCCAAGTGTCGATGATGCGGTTGTTGTCGCGCAGATGTTTGAAAGCAGGATGCTTATCGACCGAGGGGAAGCCGCCGTCGAACACGGCGATACGAATGCCTTTGCCGGTGATGTTGTTTTTAACAAACTCCTGACCTTGCATACGGAGCAGTTGGTCGGAAAGTCTTGCCGTGTCAGCGGGTGTGAGTTGCGAGGATTCAAAGCTTTCGGCTTGCGCCAACTGCATATTTGCGGCAATCAGTTGGGTGTGGCTCACAAAAGGCAGATCCTGAATTTGTGAAATCTGGTCTGGTGTCGCCATCACTGCCATGGCGTTGAGCCAGCGGGACTGGCCAACATCCTCGATGACAAGCGCGTCAATCTGCGAGACATAACTGCCGTTAAGCGGATAGTTGCTGATGTCGTAGAGGTCTGAACCACATTGGCGGTAGCGTTCTATGGCCTTGGCGTCAAAATAAGCGTAGGGGTCGAACGTGGTGCCCTGCTTGTCGGTGAGGAACACCCAATAGCAGGACTGTGCGAATCCCATTTGGCAAACGATTGCCAGAATCAGTGTGATGACGATTTTTCTCATTGGAGCAAGGAATGTAATATTTCGTGTGATTGGAAATTGCGGAATCCGGTGAGGTGCAGTTGATAGTAGGTCACCATGGCGTTGATGATGGTGGTGCGTTGGTTCAATGGCACGGACCAGCCTGTAATCTGATGGTCGGCGAGATATTCATGAAAAAGTCTCGACGGTTCTGTTGAGAGCGTTGATTCGGTGGCGTGAGAGACATATCTGCCTTCCTGTAGGTCGAACAGCGATTCGCGGTGGCTGAAGTTGTCCAAAGGAGCAATGCCCAGCAGCAGCGAGAGGTGCAGCAGAAAATGAATGGGAAGGTGCTGCATGTTGTCGTTTTCGTTGGTGTCGATTTCCATCAAGGTTGCCACCACATAGTCGAAAATTTCGGGGTTTGGTTCTTCTTCGCGCAAGGTTTTGTACAGAAGCTCGTTCATGAAAAAGAGCAGCGACGACTTTACGGGGTGCATCGGAATGCTGTTCCACGCCTGTTCGGGACGCATCTCTTTGATGAAATTGAGTTGTGTTTTTGGGTTGTTGTAAACCACCATGTCGAGATAGGAGAGGGGTTGCAGCAGGTTCTGCTTGGTGCGGCTGTGTGCCGAGCGTACCCCTTTGATGATGTAGGAACGCACGCCCAACTGTCGCGTGAATACTTTCGCGACGATGCTCGTTTCCGAGTACTTGATGGTGTGAAGTACCAAGCCTTTGGTAGCGATTTGTATGTTCGACAGCGAGGGCATTGTAGGTTAAAAGACGTTTTCTTATCTGATAATCAATATTTTGGTTACAGAGCGGTTTCCTCCGTTTTCATCGGCTGCAAAGACATAATAGACTCCCGAAGCCACGGGTTCGCCCGAGTTGGTTTTGCCGTACCAGATGGCTTGTCCGCCAAGGGCTTGGGTTGAGAATACCACATGTCCGGCTGCATCGGTAATGTGTACCATGGCGTTGCGGGTAAATCCTTTTATGGCGATGGGACCGTTGTATCCAGGTTTGACGGGATTAGGAAAGGCGTGTATGTCGTTGGAAGGCAACGTTTCGGCGTAGGTTGCCGTGCTGCGATAGGATAGCATTCCCTTGTCGGTGCCCACAAAGACTTCGCCTGTCAGGGGTTGTATGGCAATGGAGATGATTTTGTCGGAGAAAAGAGGGCTGTTTGTGGTGTTGAAATGAGCCAATTCTTCCAAGCCGTTGCTGGATAGAAGGTATAGACCGCCGGCGGCTGTTCCCACCCATTTGCGGTTGGCTCCATCAACGGCAATACAAGTAATGCTTTCGTAAGCCATCAGGTATTCCACTATTTCGCCTTCGTTGATAATGATGTTGCTACAAGTCACGGGCGACAGTTCTCCGCGTCCTCCCCGTTCAAAAGCCTTGTAGAGATCGTAGATGACCTTGATGCCTTTGTTGGTACCGATCCAGATGTCGCCCGATTGGTCTTGCGCCATGCAGTTTACGGCTATGGTGTTCATCTTACTGCCGTAGTTGGGGTCGATGTAGGCTTGTTTGCTTTCGCCGTCGTGTACGAAAATCTTGTTGGCGGAACCGGCGAAGAGTTTGTATCCATGTATGCTGTCGTAGATGATTTTGTCCACTTCGGCACGTGCCACCATAGACTCGGTGTTGAACCCTTTCCAAGTGCCATCGGTGTGTCGAACCGCAAGTGAATTTGCGTTGAGCGAGTTGGTGACCCAAAGATTTCCTTCTAGGTCGAAAGCCACGCCACCCGTTCGTAGACTTCTGAAATTTGTGGATTTGTATGGTGTCAGCACATGGTTGGTGTTGCTTTCGTTATAGACGTTGATGATGCTGTCGTGTTGGATTTCGATGATGCCGTTGCCCCATGATGCCGCCATCCAGTGCGTGGAGTCCAGCGGATCGACAGCAACGTCGATAAGGTCCATCAGCGTGTCTTTGGCAGTTCCCTGCAGTGCGTCCCAATGGTTGTCTCTGAAAATGTTTATGTTGGCGGAAAGACCGATGTTGGCGTTGGTGGTTTGTTTGCCACCCGGACATACCAAGATGCGGCTCAAAGATGGAATAATGCGGTAGTTGGCGTTGGAATTGGGAGCGGAAGGGGAGAAAGGATAGGTGTCGTAGCGGCCTTTTGTGTCGAAAGCCACCAACCCTGCCCAATTGTGTGCGACCCACATCATGGTGTCGCCCACCAGAAGGGCGTCGTTGGCTTGCATTCCCGACCAAGTGCCTTCGCCGTTGACGGTGAATAAAAGATTGAAATTGGAGTCCAGCACATCCACTTTCGACCAATGGCATACTATGATGCGATTTTCGGTCATGCGAAGGGATTTGATTTCACCGCTATCGATGACAGACAATGAACCGTTGGGTTCTTGGCGGTAGAGTTTTTGTACGTCGGGTTCAAAGGTCTTTGTAACCACTGCAAGTTGATTTCCGTGGGTCTCCACAAGAAAGGGAACTTCATCACGAGGAAGTAGGTTTGTGTCGGCAGTCCAGTGAGAGAAAATGTTGAGGAACCTGTCGTCTGCAGGAGCGCTCATCAGGCCTCTTTGTGTAGTGGCGATAATGCGGTTGGAAGAAAAAGCGATGTCGGTGACGGGCAAGGTCTCTCCATTTTCGCCTATGTAGTAAGTGTCTTTGATTTCTTTTCGCCGAATGTCGATGACAACGATTCCGAAGTCGCAAGCCAGGTAGGCGAGGTGGTCATGGAAAGTGATGCCATGAATACCCTTGCTTCCTGAGATGTTGCCGCGTTTGATGTCGGAAAGGTTGTGTACCTCGTTGTCGAAGATTAGGTCGATGTTGCCGTTGGAGTATGCAACCACTAGAACCTTGGTACTGTTGTCGTAGGCCATCGTGGAGATGGATACATCCGACAATGCGTTGATTTTGTCTATTCTGTCCGTTGTCCAGTCTTCGTAGTTGTAGTAGCAGATGACATTTTCGGCGCAGCCGAAAATCTGATGTTTTGAGGCGGTGAGGCAGGTGATATGGCTGAAGGAAGAGTGGTCGCGCCAATGTCCGATGCCCACCTGAGCGACCGATTGCATTTGGCAACAGAAGCAGGCCATTATCAAAATGAGATGTCGCTGTATAGTCATTGTACTATTGTTTTTTCTTGATAGTCAGCAATTGTGCCAGCAAAATCAAGCCGCCCGTCAGCAGTGTGCTCATGGCGGTGTTGACTATGATGCGCCAGAAATCTCTGTATTCGAAGATTTCGAGTGAGAAGTAGGCGAAAAAGAAAATCAGCAGCATTGCAATCATATAGGTGATGAACTGTTGTCCGGATACTGCGTAGATGCTGGGTACGTCAACATCGTCTTTCTCGCCGTGGGTGAGAATTCGGTTGCCGAACAGAATGCGGCATAGCGCCATCAATGTGCAGGCGAAAGCGTGTAGCCCCAGCACGTTGCAGAAAATGTCAATGCCAAGTCCCATCACGAAGGCCATGCCAATCATCGCCATGCGGTTGGTGTTGGTGGGGAGCATGAGGATGAACATGAGGTAGAGGAATGGGCTGGCGCATCCGAAGATGGTGATTTTGTTCAAGATGAGAATCTGCAAGAAGAATAGGATGAGGAATCTAAGCAGATTGGAAGTGATTAGTTTATTCATCTTTGATCCTCCTTTCCGTCGATGTCGGCGAGTACAGTTTGCATGAGAGAATCTTGTTCGGCTTTGAAATGGTTGTCAACAATATAGACGTAATCCAATTTGTTGAAGTCCGTGGAGAGTCGTACGGTTACCTCGTAAAAGCCGCTCCCGGGAACGGATCCAAGTCCCTCAATGTATCCCACCATGATGCCTTCGGGAAAGTCGTTGGCGAGTCCGGAGGTGATGATGGTATCGTTTTTATAAAGTTTGTGAGTGGTAGGAATGTCGATGACCGTAGCATGTTGTGCATCGCGGCCTTTCCACACCAGTGATCCCGAAGTTCCTGTTCTCTTGATTTTTACGCTGTTGCGACTGTTTCTGTGTAGAATGGGCATGATGGTGGAGAAATTTCGCGTTGTGTTGACCACAACTCCTACGATGCCCAGGGGGGAGATGACCGCCATGTCGGGGCGAATGCCATGCTGGGAACCCTTGTTAATCATGATGTAGTTGTTGTCGTGGCTCCAAGAGCTCTTGATGACTTGTGCTTCGGTATAGGCGTAGCGTTGTTTGTAGATTGTGTCGTTCACCTCAAATACAGAATCGGTGTAATGAATGTAGGACGACTCTAATTGGGCGTGGAGCAGGGCGTTCTCTTTGGCGAGCTGCTCGTTTTCGTGGCGCAGCCCGAAATATTCGTCCACCGACGCAACACCGTTGTACCATCTGCCGGCAATGCTGTTGGCCCAGGATGTCATCTTGGAGTTTTGATAGTAGCTGCTCTTGTTGAGCAACAATATTGCTATAATCTCCAGGAATACGAAGAGTATGATGAAGTTGTATTGTTTGATGAATTCGAAAAGTTGTCGCATCGCGTGAAAAGTAAAAGGTTTTTAGACCTGTTCTCTGGTGTTTTCGAGATTTGCTGTTTTGTTGTAGTAATTCAAAACGTTTTCTTAATCCTCCAAATAATTCTTGATGATGTTCTTGGTCTTTTCCACCGCCTCTTGCAGATTGTCGTTGATTACGGTGACGTCGAATTTGTCGCTTTCTCGTAGTTCCGCCGCCGAGCGTCCCAGCCGTTTTACGATGGCCTCTTCGCTTTCGGTGCCGCGGCTGCGCAGGCGCTGTTCGAGTACTTCCACGCTGGGAGGCATTACAAATATGGCAAGAGCGCTGTCGCCGAAATATTTCTTCAGGTTCATGCCCCCGTTTACGTCCACGTCGAAAATAATGACGTTACCTTTGTCCCAGATGCGGTTGATCTCCGATTTAAGCGTTCCGTAGCATGTTCCTTCGTACACTTCTTCCCATTCGAGGAAGTCGCCTTGCTGAACGCGTTGCTTGAATGCTTCAGCCGAGAGGAAATAATAGTCTTTCCCGTCCACCTCCCCTTGGCGGGGTTTGCGCGAAGTGGCAGAGATGGAAAACTCGAAGCAGTTGAAATACTGTAGCAATTGCTTGATAATGGTCGTTTTGCCAGATCCCGAAGGGGCGGAAAACAATATGGCTTTGCGGTTGTCCATGCTGATGTCAGTTTGGAAAGAGTTGAATGCGGAATTTAGAATTTTCTGTCGAATAACGAGAAGAACGTCTTGACGGCCAGTGAGTTTTCTTCCCAGTGGTTGAGCTGAGAGATTGTTGAGACATATTCCAGTGCTTCTTCGCGCTGTTGTAATGTGTTCAGCTGCATGATGAAGTCGTTGTAACTTTTCATGTTGTTGTGAAACAGCTCATTGATGAAACTGAACTTGTCGTTGATGTTGATGATTGTACGCAGGTCGCTTATTTTCTGGCTGTTGACTCGGTTGGTGAGTTGCTCTTCGATGTTGTAGGAATAGGGGTGGAGCGATTCTCCGATAGTGCGGGGCGCGGAGAATTGCTCGGGTTCTTCGATGGCTGTTTTCTTGAGATAGGAAAGCAATGAGGTTTGGGTGCGGCTTTGTTCGGGTTCGGGGCGTTTTGCCTCTTGGACAGGCGTTGGTTCGGGTTCGGGTTTCGGCTGTGCCTCTTCAATTGCTGGTTCGTCCGTGTTGGGGATGATTTCCTCAGGCGTATTGTCGATAGGCGCTTCCTCTTGCAGGATGGCGCTTTCTTGCATTGGCTCGTCGGACTCTTTTTCTCCAAAGAAAAGTTCGTCGTATTTTGCACCTTCGATGTTCTCCATGTCGTTGGAAGTTACGAATTCAGATACGGTTTCTTCTGCTTCAGCGGGTGCAAAGGGAGGCAGTTCGGACTCTGTTTCTTTGGTTGCTTCCTCAGTCGTTTCGGTGGCTGCAACTACGACTTTTGCAGCTTCGGGAACAGTCTCTTCGAATGTTGGTGTTACCAATAATGTTGGTTCACCCATGAGAGGTTCGTCGAAAGTTTCTTCTGTTGGGTCTTCTTGTTCCGCGGAGCAGGAAGTCGAGGATAAATCGAGTGCAAATCCATAGAGATTGCGGAGTTCTTGCAAGAAAAGGTCCCGATCGATGGCGGCAATGTTTCCCTCGCAGTTTTCCATACGTTGCGCGAGGAGGCTGAGTCGCGCGATACTTGAAGAGAGTGTATTATTTTTTTTCATCATTTTGATATATAACTATCGTATTGAGAATAATATAATTACGCACATTTTCGGTGTGCGTTTCATTTTGTAAAAATATAAAAATAATGAATATGCAACAAGATTTTTCGATGAAAGTTATCAATAACAACGGTTGAAAACCTTCCACCTTCTTAAATTGCTTTTGCAAGATGCTTATAATAGAGGTTTTTGGCGAGTTTGGAAAGTGTGCAAGGCGTGTCGTTTCATCGAGTTGGCTTGCGTTTTTGGGAATGCGTTGGCTATAAAAAAATCATTTCGTCAATTGTTCATAGTGAGCCACTTTCGATGTTGGATGTAATTTTTTTTGTCCAAAAATTTGTGGGTATCAAAATTTTAATATAACTTTGCAAAGTTTTTAGTAAGGCACATTATGTCGTTATGTGCAATAAATCAGAATAATAACGTTAAAAAGTATATACCATGGGCATTAATGCAAACAAAAAAGTAAAGAGAAGAAAGGTCAGAATTAATGGCAACAAGAACTCCACCAATAACTGGGGTTTGAATGCAGCTGGTTGGAACGCTGTTCACAAAGCCATTATCAACGCTGAATAATCGCTTTCTCTAACAAAATGAAAAAGCTTCATGGCCATGAAGCTTTTTTTGTTTTATGGATAGTGCGTTTGTGTGCATAACTGCAATCCTTCAGATGGTTGGAGTAAAAATCAATAAGCATTGTTGAGTTTGGGAATAATTGTGTACTTTTGCAAAATACGAAAAGCATCAGTCCTTTTTGCCCATGAAAAAAATTCACCTGTTACAACTTCTTTTGCTAGTTGCTTTTGGGGCGCGTGCCCAGAACGGTTCTTTCTGCGAAAAGTCGTACGTTTCTGTGGGTGCTGGTGGTTTGTACTACCTCAATGATGGAAACAATTTTTCTCATCGGTGGGGCTATTCGGGTGAATGTACCTACGGAGTCAACATATTTCAGCGTGTGGGTTTTCGTATTCAAGGTTTTGCCGATCATGTCTATAATCCCATTGACAATCTCCATTTCTATTTTGGAGCGCATTTCGATTTGACGCTCAATCTTATGCGCTGCTTTGGAGGCTATCGCGCCGCGCTCAATAACGAGCTTGCCCCTTTCTTGGGATTTGGCGCTTTGGAACGCCATAAAACGGCAGAAGAGGGTAGGGATTTGGAACTGTTCGTATGCCCAGGAATCTATTATTCCCATCGCATCTACAATGATATATTGCTGCAGGTTGAGGCGAAGGCAAAGTTGATGCCTTGGGAATTTGACCACAGTGACAACCTCTCTTCGTTTTTTTCGATAACGGCAGGTGTTATGCATCGTTTTAGCAACCAGCCCTATCAGACGGATAGGGTGATTAGCCATATTGAAGCAACCAAGAACTGGTATATGTCTCTATCGGCAGGTATGACGTCTTTCCAATATGCTGACAAACTTGGTTTTTCGCAACGTATGACGATGCTTAAACCAATGGCGGAGTTCTCGGTAGGCCATTATGTCTCTTCAACGGTTGGGTTGCGTGCGGTGTTGGGTTTCTGCCAGGGACAGACACGTACTACCTCTTTCAATGTTTTGGCTGCTCATGGCGACATTATGCTGAATATCACAAATATGATTCGCTATCAGCAGAACCGGCAATGGAATTTTTCGGTGTATGGAGGTGCGGGATTGATGGGCCGATTGGGAGACAACATTGCCGGAATTTCTCTTGATTTAGGGGCGCTCACCCGTCTGTGGTTGTCGCTATCGTCAGACATCTATCTTGATTTGCGCTATACTGCTGTACCTTCACGCTTTGCAAATATGCCAGGACAGTCGGCGATTTCAGTCGGTTTTCTTTCGGCACAGTTGGGCTACTGCTACAACATCAATATCGGTACCCATCGATAGGTCTGCCGTCCAGCTTGGCAGACACCAAGTCGTCACCTTGATAGACCAACTTGAGTGAAAAAAATGGTTGGTCAGGATTCATCAAAAGTTTCAGGAAGATTTTGTCTCCTTCCCACAGCGTCAAGTCGAAAAGCGATTTTTTGTCAATCCATTCCAAGTCGCCTTCGTTGCAGGTGATTTGCTTGCCTTTCCATTGGTCGCAAGTGAAAAGGTGCATGTACTCGCACGGCCAGATGTCCGACACAAAGGTCACGATGCCGCGGTGTTTCCAGTGCAGAACGTCCAATCCTGTTTCCTCTTTCACTTCCCGAATCATGCATTCGTCGGGACTTTCGTCGCCTTCACATTTGCCGCCCACGCCTATCCATTTGTCGTGGCTGGCGTCGTTCTCTTTCTTGATACGATGGAGCATCAGATATTCGTTTCCCCGCTCCAAATAGCATAGCGTTGTCTGTTTCATTCCAAACAAACGAAAAATTAGTTGCATTATTTTTCGTACGTTCAATTATTTTGCGTATTTTTGTAAATTATATTTGTCGAGTCTAAATTACTAATAAATTTATAAAAACTTGTAATTATGTACACTAAATTTCAAGAACATCTCCAGAAAGAACTGGCCGACATCGAAGCCGCTGGTCTGTACAAGAACGAACGTATCATCGAAAGCCCTCAGGGTGCTGAGATTATGGTAAAAGGCAAGAAGTGCCTCAACTTCTGCGCCAACAACTACCTGGGTCTTGCCGACAATCCCGAACTGATCGAAGCCGCCAAGAAAGGCATGGATGCTCGTGGCTATGGCATGGCAAGCGTTCGCTTCATCTGCGGCTGCCAGGATTTGCACAAGCAATTGGAGAAGAAGATTGCCGAGTTCTTTGGTACCGAAGATACCATCCTCTACGCAGCTTGCTTCGACGCCAATGGTGGTGTTTTTGAGCCCCTTCTCACCGAAGAGGATGCCATTATCTCCGATTCTTTGAACCACGCATCCATCATCGATGGCGTTCGTCTCTGCAAGGCTCAGCGCTATCGCTACGCCAACGCCGACATGGCCGACCTCGAAGAACAACTCAAGGCTGCCCAGAAGAACCGTTTCCGCATCATCGTTACCGACGGCGTCTTCTCCATGGACGGCAACGTATGTCCTCTCGACAAGATTTATGAACTCGCCAACAAATACGACGCCATGGTAATGGTTGACGAAAGCCACAGCGCTGGTGTCGTCGGCAAGACCGGTCGTGGTGTTACCGAGCGTTACAACCTCCGCGGCAAGATTGAAATCCTTACCGGTACCCTCGGCAAGGCTTTCGGTGGCGCCATGGGTGGTTTCACCACTGGTAAGAAGGAGATTATCGACATGCTCCGTCAGCGTAGCCGTCCTTACCTCTTCTCCAACTCAATGGCTCCCGGTTTGGTGGCTGCCGGCATCCGTATGTTCGACCTCATGAGCGAGACCAACGAACTTCAGGATAAATTGCACGCCAACACCGACTACTTCCTCCGTCGCATGAAGGAAGAAGGTTTCGACTGCAAACCCAGCGAGAGTGCTATCTGCGCCGTGATGATCTACGATGCCGCCAAGAGCCAGCAGTATGCCGCCAAGATGCAGGAAGAAGGCATCTTCGTAACTGGTTTCTACTATCCCGTTGTTCCTAAGGGCCAGGCTCGTATCCGCGTTCAGATCAGCGCCGCTCACGAACACGAACACCTTGACAAGTGCATCGAGGCATTCAAGAAAGTTCGTAAAGAAATCGAAGGCTAAGCTCCTCGACAATATAATAAAAAAGGCTTCCCAATCGGGAGGCCTTTTTTTGTTATTACCTGTATGCTATAGCTTTCCAGCGAAACTGTGCGCCACTTTGTCGGTATAAGATTTCGATACGGGAATGGAACGATTGCCGTAGGTCAGCTCGATCACTAGTCCATCCTTCTCGCGGCGTAGCAGCTTCACGTTTTCGATATTCACCAGATAGCTCCGATGGCAGCGCAGCATGCCGGCTGGTGAGTAGGTTTCATCTACGTTTTTCATAGAATTGTGCAGGATGAAGCACTCCTCCTTGCCGTTGTCCAGATAATGGATGTTTGTGTAATTGTCGGCCGATTCGACATAGAGGATGTTGGATTTCTTGGTGGAGAACACCAGTTTGCCTCCCCTGTCGTAGAAGTTGATGGTGCTGGTTGTTTGGCCGTTGTTTTCGTCTTGCTGGTGTATCATGGCACTGAGGGCGCGGACTTCCATCCGCTTTTCGTCGAGCAGGAAGAGAAGGATCGTGATGATGTATGGCACCAGCAGAATACCTAAAATGTCGGCAAAGATGCGTGCCATGAGCTGGAAGAAATGGATGCCTTCACGTGCGTTGAGCAGGTAGGCCAGCGCAGTCAGCGAGAGGGTGAAGAATCCCATTTCGAGCACCAGCCACACCGCATAGTCGGCAAGACGCATAGGTCGTCGCTGCTGGCGGTGGTAGAGCAGCATCCGGCTGATGAGGAGCGTGACAAAACCAGTGGCCACAGTGATGGCGGTGTAGAGTGGTAGGTTCCAGCGCGAAAGACTCTCCCCTGTGCGCATCATGCCCAAAGGCTTGTAGATGACAACGAAGAGGATGGCGAAGATGGCGACAGATACCAAAAAACGTAAAATGCTGCGCTTTTGAGTGAGGAACTGGGACGCCTGGAGGTTTATTTTGGAGAGTATGTCCATCTGTTAATTTTGCAATTTCGCCCAAAAAGGAGTTATTTCGCCCAAAATAACGCAATTTCGCCCAAAGTATTTTGTCAAATGCCAATTTTAACGGTTTCGAGTCGAAAGTTTAATGTTACTTTGTGGCCGAAAAATAAAAAAAATCGACATGAAAATTATCGGAACAGGAAAGGCTGTACCACACAAAAGTGTCAGCAACGACATGCTGGCCGGATTTCTCGATACGAGTGACGAATGGATTTCGACCCGCACGGGCATCCGTACCCGCAGGATTATGACAGAAGAGCATTTGGAAGACCTCGCGGCAGAGGCTGCGAAGTTGGCTTTGGACAGAGCCGGACTGAAACCTGCCGACTTGGACTTCGTCGTCTGCTCCAATGTGGCTAATAATTATGTAACACCATCACTCAGCGCTATTGTGCAGAAGACGCTTGGCAGCAGCTGTCCCTGCATAGACCTTAACGGTGCCTGCGCAGGATTCATCTATGCGCTCGATTTTGCAGAAGCCTATCTGCAGACAGGGCGCGCCAGACATATACTTGTTGTGTGTGCCGAGGAACCGTCGCGCTTCTGCGACTGGCATCAGCGTGAGACGTGCGTGCTTTTTGGAGACGGTGCCGGTGCCGTTGTGGTGACTCCGGGTGACGATCTGCTGTCGCTCCGCCTCACTGCGTCGCCCAACAAAGATGTAATCCATTACCGTCGTCGTTTGGAATATACCCCCTACGAGCAGAGCGGCCGATCGGTCGATGAGCCGCTGGTGCTGCATGGCCGCGAGGTGTTTCGTATGGCTGTGGAAAGTTCCAAGTCCGACCTACTGCAGGTGATGCAGCAGGCAGGTGTGACGGCCGCTGAGGTGGATTATTTCCTATTGCACCAGGCCAACCTGCGCATCTGCTCAGCCATACGTGAGCAGTTGGGACAGCCGGAAACAAAGTTTCCCAGCAATATCGAACGCTATGGCAACACTTCGTCGGCAAGCATACCTATCTTGTTAGACGAACTATGGCGCAACGGGGCAATAAAAAAGAACACCCTCCTCGTCCTCAGTGCCTTCGGCGCTGGTTTTGTCACGGGTGCCGCCGTCTTGAAAATAAGCGGCAGTTGAAATACGGATTCTTTTTGAGTTTCATCACTATCAACTTCAAAATTTCACTAAGGAACGATTAAAAAATTAAGTGAGACAATTGTTGATTTGTTGAACTGTTGATTTGAATTTTTTGATCATTGCAACTTTTTTTACGATTACTAATCTCATTAACAATAGAAAAATGAATCGAGTTGTTATTACCGGCCTAGGGTGTGTTACCCCGTTAGGCCATGATGTTATGACTATGTGGAACCGGTTGCTGCGTGGCGACTGCGCTATCGCCGCTCTTGAAGGTGTTTCCGTTGAGGGACTACCCATCCGAGTGGCAGCGCAGGTGCGCGATTTCGACCCGCTGCTGATGGGCATTGACCGCACCGCGGTCCGTCACAACGACCGCTATGCCTTGTTTGCCTTGGCTGCCGCCCGTCAGGCTATGGACAACAGCGGATTGGAAGTGGGCACAGCTGTCAGTCGCGAACGGATAGGCTGCGCCATCGGTTCCGGCATCGGCGGCATCCAGACCCTCCTCCGCGAGCACAACCGTATGCAGCAAGAAGGGCTGAACCGCGTCTCTCCACATTTTATTCCCATGATGATAGCCAATATCGCATCGGCCAACGTGGCTGCGATGGTTCATGCCGAAGGCCCCAACTTGCCCGTAGTGACAGCCTGCGCTACTGGCACCCATGCTGTGGGTGAGGCTTACCGCATTGTGCGCGAAGGCCGAGCCGATGTCATGATTTGCGGTGGAGCAGAGGCGGCTATCACTGACATCTCCATCGCTGGTTTCGCCAACAGCAAAGCACTCTCCGTCAGCGACGACCCTGCTGCCGCTTCGCTACCCTTCGACAAACGTCGCAAAGGCTTTGTCATGGGCGAGGGTGCCGGTGTTTTGGTTCTGGAAAATTACGATCATGCGCGTCGCCGAGGGGCTGTCATCTATGCTGAGGTGTGCGGTTATGGCAACTCTTGCGATGCCTACCACTATACCGCACCGCGTCCCGACGGCAGATGTGCTGCATCCGCTATGCGTATGGCATTGCAAGAAGCTTGCTATCGCAATTCCGAACAGCTGTATATCAATGCCCACGGCACAGGAACTCCGCTGAATGACAAGTGTGAGACTGCGGCTATCAAGCAGGTTCTCGGAGAAGGTCAGGCTCGTCAGGCCGCCATTAGTTCCACCAAGTCGATGCTGGGCCACATGTTAGGTGCCGCAGGCGCCGTGGAGGCAATCATCTGTGCCTTGGCGCTGACGGATGGTGCCTTGCCGCCAACCATCCATCTGGACTGCCCCGACCCCGAATGTGACCTCGACTACACGCCCCATACGGCTCGCCGTTGCAAAGCGGAAGTGGCATTGTCCAATTCGTTCGGTTTTGGCGGACAGAACGCTTGCATCGCCTTGCGGCGGATTTGAATGGTTCAACTTCTAATTCCAATTTATATGAAACGTTCGGAGATAAAAACATTCCTTCCTCATCGCGAGCCGATGCTGTTGGTGGATGAGGCGACGCAGGTCGCCGGTGTCGCTACAGCGTGCTACCGAGTTCGGGGCGACGAGTTCTTCCTGCAAGGCCATTTCCCAGGCTATCCTGTGGTGCCGGGAGTCATCTTGTGCGAAATCATGGCACAGTCGTGTTGCCTACTTATCCGCGAGGAACTGGAGCAGGGGCGCACGCCGTTATACAATGGCATTGACCATGTACGCTTCAGACGGCAAGTGAGGCCAGGTGACACCATCGTCACCGAGGGCCGCATCACCCAGCGACACGGACTCACATTCTATGTTGAAGTCAGTGCCACGGTCGATGGCGACATTTGTTGTTCTGGCCGCTTGATATTCACCCTTATTGACAATAATTCACAGAAATGAAACTTTTAGAAAAACGGACGGCCTTGGTCACAGGGGCTTCGCGCGGCATCGGTCGCAGCATCGCCCTCGCATTCGCCGAAGCGGGTGCCGACATCATTTTTACCAGCACCCGTGCCGACGAGAATACACAGTCGCTTCTTCTCCAGCTGGAGTCGCTTGGCGTGCGTGTTGGCTATTTTCAGTCCGATGCTTCAAACTATTCTCAGACGTTGGCGTTGGCAGAAACTGTGAGTCAGCAGTTTGGCCCTTTGGACGTGCTGGTGAACAATGCCGGCATCGTGCGTGACAACCTGCTGCTGCGGATGAGCGATGATGACTGGAACTCAGTGATAGACACTGACCTGGGGTCGGTGTTCAACTATTGCAAGGCTTTTGTTCCGCCAATGATTCAGCGGCACAAAGGCTCTATTATCAACATCAGTTCGGTCGTAGCCCTCAATGGCAATTCTGGCCAGTGCAATTATGCTGCTGCCAAAGCCGGCATAATCGGGTTCACCCGTTCGCTGGCAAAAGAGCTGGGACGGCGCAATATCCGCTGCAATGCCGTAGCGCCAGGATTCATCGAAACCAGAATGACCAAATTGCTCGATGCGAAGGCCCAGCAGGAGTGGCTCTCACAAATTCCCATGCATCGGCAGGGCACCGAGAACGAAGTTGCCCAGCTTTGCCTCTTCCTGGCTTCCGACATGTCGCAATACATCACAGGTCAGACTATCTGCTGCGATGGCGGCTTGAGTTTGTAGAAAAGTATAAAAAACACCTAAAATATCAAAATTATGAATGAAAATACAATGACAATCGATCAACTAAAAGATGAAATTATAGCCCTTTTCGCTAAGCGTCTGGGCATGGAGCCCAATCAGATTGGTCTCGAATCCGATTGGGAGAATGACCTTGGTGCCGATTCGCTTGACAATGTGGAGCTTATAATGGACATCGAGAGCAAATACGGTGTGACTGTGTCCGATGACGTTGCTACTACCATCAAGACTGTCGGCGATGCTGTGCAGTTTGTATATGCCGAACTTTCAAAGAATTAATTTTAGAGCAGTATGAATTATTTTTTAGACAACAGTAGTCTTGATTTCTATCTCCGGCATCCTGATCGGCAGAACTCAGCGGAGGAATCCGCCGCTGGACAGGCGTTGGTGAGCCTTGGTCGCATAGCAGCAGAGACTGTAGCCCCGCAAGCAGGCGCGGCGGATGCCGCAGGCCCTTCGCTCTGCGACGGACAGGTGCGCTATGCGCTCACTACGCAGAAGAACTTCTCAGTACTGGCCGAGGCTGGACTGTGCGGATTGTGCATCGACCGCGAGTATGGCGGATTGGGTTTTTCGCGCATTGTGTCGTTGTTGGCTGCGGATGTATTGGCGCGGGCCGACCTCGGTTTTGCTGCCCTTTGGGGTCTGCAAGATTGTGCAGAGGTCATTGCCCGCTTTGGCTCTCCCGAACAGCGGCGGTGCTATCTCCCTCGTATTGCGGCAGGTGCCGCCTGCTCGATGGACCTTACCGAACCTTCGGCCGGCAGTGATCTCCAGTCGGTTCGTCTCGCCGCCACCCGCGACGAGGCCGCTGGTTGCTGGCGTCTCAATGGGATGAAGAGGTTCATTACCAATGGCGGTGCCGATATCCACTTGGTGCTGGCTCGCACTGAACCTGGCAGTACGGATGGCCGCGGACTTTCTCTCTTTCTCTGCGACCGCGCCGATGGAGGGATATCGGTGCGTAGGCTGGCTCGCAAGATGGGCATCTGCGGAACCCCCACCGCTACACTCGTGTTCCACGAAGCGCCCGCCCAGTTGCTGGGTGACCGCCGAATGGGGCTCATAAAGTATGTAATGGCACTGATGAATAATGCTCGTCTTGGGGTTGCGGCCCAGGCCGCAGGGCTCAGCGAAGCCTGTTGGCGCGAGGCAGCACGCTATGCGGCTGGACGCCGCCAGTTTGGTCGCCCCGTGGGCGAAATGGCCCAGGTGAAAGAATTGCTGGATACCATACGCGCTCGCACCGATGCGGTCCGTAGCCTGCTCTTTCTGGCAGCCCGTCAGGCAGACCTGGCAAGGGAATCCAAGCCGGCCGCCCGTTTGACCGAGTTGCTTACCCCGTTGGCTAAATTTGCAGCCAGCGAGCTGGCTAACCGCTGCGCCTACGATTGCGTGCAGGTGCATGGAGGATGCGGTTATATGCAGGGGACGGCTTGCGAACGCTTCTACCGTGACGCACGAGTGCTCTCACTCTATGAGGGTACCTCGCAGATGCAAGTGGTGGCAGCCGCCAAAGGAATCAGCAGTGGAGCGTATGACGAACTACTCGGGGCAATGCACGACCGTATCGCCGCACAACCTCTTGATGCTGAGCAGCGAGACTGTCTGGAACTGTTGAGTCAAGGCGTCGTGTCATACCGCAAAACTGCTGGAAAGTCGCCTGTCGGAGCCTTGAATCAGAGCCTCCGATCTTTGGTCGAGCAGGCAGCCCTCCTTGTCATGGGACATCAGTTGCTTCTTGACAGTACCTACCTTCCTGCGCTGACACCGTCGTGTCGCACCTTTGTCGGTCGAGCCTCCGAAAGGTCATGGCGGTTGTGATTATTTTGAACTGAAAAAAAATAATTGAGAAAAAAATTGTATCTTTGTAGGTCATATTTGTGGGGCGGCAGATGCGCAGAATTCTTTTTTATGCGCTAATGCTGTGATATATAGATGACATTTTTTGTTGTATGATTATATAAAAAGTTAAAGATTTAAATATAACAATCATGAAGAAAATTCTCATCGTCGGTGCCGGTGGACAGATCGGCTCCGAGCTCACACGCAACTTGCGCGACAAATACGGCGACAACAATGTCGTCTGCTCCGACCTCCGTCCTTTGAAGGGTGAAATCTACGAGCGCGGCCCCATCGAGCGCATCGACTCCACTCAGATTATGCAGATTGCCGAAGCCGTAAAGAAATACAACATCGACACCATCTACAACCTTGCCGCTATTCTCAGCGCAACGGCCGAATTGAATCCTATGCTTGGTTGGAACGTTGGTATCGGTAGCTTGGTGAACTGCCTCGAAGTAGCAAGACTCTTCAATTGTGCAGTCTTCACCCCCAGCTCCATCGGCGCTTTCGGCGCTTCCACTCCTCACGACAACACTCCTCAGGACACCATCCAGCGTCCTAACACCATCTACGGTGTTACCAAGGTTACCGGCGAGTTGCTTTCCGACTACTACTTCACTCGTTTCGGTGTGGATACGCGTAGCGTCCGCTTCCCCGGTCTGATTTCCAACCTTACGCTTCCCGGCGGCGGCACCACCGACTACGCCGTGGAAATTTACTACGCAGCCGTCAAGGGCGAGAAATTCATCTGCCCCATCAGCAAGGGTACCTTTATGGACATGATGTATATGCCCGATGCCTTGAAGGCTATGGTTGACATCATGGAGGCTGACCCCAGCAAGTTCGTTCACCGCAACTCATTCAACGTCACCTCTATGAGCTTTGACCCCGAAATAATCTACAACGCCATCAAGAAGTACTATCCCAACTTCGAGATGGAATACAAGTTCGATCCTATCCGTCAGGCTATCGCCGACAGCTGGCCCAACAAGATGGACGACAGCTGCGCTCGCAACGAGTGGGGTTGGAATCCCGAGTACGACCTCGACAAGATGACGGTTGACATGATTGACTGTTTGAAGAAGAAACTGCTCTAATCCTTCTTTGAAAGGTTAAATTCAATCGGGAGGGAAATTCTTCGAATTTCCCTCCCGATGTTTTTTATGATAAAAAAGTAAGGCGCCGCTCGCGGCGCCTTACAATATGTTGTTTGTATTAGATTAGAAGTCCAAGGCGAAACCAATGGTGCCGTTGCCTGCGCCAAAGGAGAGCATGGATTCTCTTGCGTAGGGATTGTCGCAGAGGTTGTTTTCCATACCGTCATTGAAAAGTTCGGAACGGCGATGGTGACTTCCACGCACCCACTTGATGATGCCGATAGTGGCCAGCACACCGCCAGCGGTGGCAACAACGCCTCCGGCTGCGGCGCCGGCCCAGTATCCCATCATATTGTCTGTTGTTTTGTTAAACCCTTCCATGGCATTGTTATATTCATCCATGTCGTCTTCAAAATCCATGTTGTCTATGTCGTTAGCCATGTCTTCCATTCCATCTACACCAGATTGGACCATTTTTACGGCGCAGATGATAGTGACGGCACTGCCTACCACAAAGCAACCAGTACCTACGAAAGTTAGAATCTTTGCGGTCTTATTTTTCTTTCTTCTTTTTGTAAGATCGCTGAAATCGTTGTAGGAATCAAAGCCAAAAGAAGTGCTTTCGTTCAATTGGAAAGAAGGCTCATAGTTGAGCACGCTGCCGCCAAGATTTAAATTGTCTATGTGCAGCTGGAATACAGGATTCGATGTGGTGGCGTTTTCTTGGGTGGTTAAAGGCTCTTCGGCCCAAGCAGTTGCTCCAGCCAATAAGATGATGGCAAGAATGGTAAACATTTTTTTCATAACATTAATGAGTTTAATTGTTTGGGCTCTGTTGTTTTTGGTTTTGTGATGCGCAATGAGGCAAAGAACCCTTAAATCCTATATTGCGGATCAAATTACTTGCGAGAATTAGATAATCATATGTAGTTGGATTCTGTTGTCTGCGTATGGGCTCTTTACGCTATGCAATAAAAGAAAGTGGAGCCGTCCATTTAACCCGATTGTTGTTGTAGGGCTTCGACTCCCTGTAGAAGTAGTAAGGTGTTGAACCACTCCACAGGATGTACAGAAAATATATACAACTGTGCGAGCGTCCATCTCCTCATTATTCCTCTTTTTACTTTGCGAAGTGTCGAAGTTCACAACAACGGAATAAAGCGAAAATGCGCTTTCTTGCGGATAGCATACTCTTGCTATCAACAATGCAAGTTACCATTTTTTTTGAAATAAAACAAAAAAATGAATCAAATTCGAAAAACAAAGCCAAGCGAATGAAGAACTTATTTTGTCCTTGATCGCTTTTGTACGAGAATTTTTGTCTAAATCTCGCTCATTAAAACTTCCATTGCAGTTGGATTCTCCAGTTTTGTTTGTGGTTGGAGTCGATGCTTTCGTTGCCGCTGCCTACGGTTTCTTTGTCGGAATAGGCCGTGATGGCGTATTTCGCCTCCAGTTTGAACGATGGCGTGATGTTGTAGCGTATCACAAAGTAGCTTCGTAGTCCTTGGTCGAGGTATGTTGTGGAACCGAAACTGTAAGCCATGTCGCTCTCCACGGTGTAGAGTCGTGCGTCGTAGTCGTCAACATCGAACAGGGCAAACCGTGCGGCGAGCGTTAGCGGCAGCTTGCCGGCATGGTAGCCTATGTCTTGGTAGAGCAGAAATCCTTCTTTGGCAGGCTCGACTTCGTCTTGGAAATGGGTGTAGGCGATGCGGGTGGTCAGCGTCCATCCTCCCGTGGAGTATTGCAGGTTGGCTTGCACTTGCTGCCGTGTGGTCTGTTGCACAAGATATTCGGCATGGTTGGGAAGGGTGGTGTTGTCGGCTCCCGATTTGTATCTATAGCGCAGTTCCAGGTTCACGCCACTTGGGGTTTTCTTGTTCAGGTTGACGCGATAGTCGGTGCCGTAGGAGGGTGCATAGACTTGATATTTCATCCAAGGAAACTTGTAAAAGTCGGCGCGAAGCAGCGCATGAATATTGAAAGGTAGGAGCGTCTGGAAATTCAGGCAGAGTCCATTTTCGTTCTGGTTGCGACGTTGCTGTCCCGCTGCGGCGGCGTAGAGGTTTTGATAGTCGGTGGCGTAGTTGCGGTAGTAGGCGCAGAAACGATTGTCGTTGTCGAGGTTGAGTTGCATGCCGCCAATTCCGGCGAAGGCTATGTTTTGCGACATTGCCAGTTCTCCAAATAGCAAGATGTTGTGTAGTAGATATTTGCCATAAACTCCGAGGTTGTAGTTCTTGTCGCCTCGGAATATGAATTGGTTGTATCGGTTGGTTTCGGGCTGTAGCGCTTTGTCGAGGGTCATGTAATAGGCAGTGGCGCCAATTTGTAGGTTGGAGTTTTGGTAGTGTAGATTGCCTCCAAAGAGTTGCTCCCCGATTTGGTTGCGTTTTTCCAGTTCGTTTTGGGTGCGGTGATAGCCCGAAAGATAGTAGCTTTGAATGCCTGTTGCGTCGCGCAAGATATTGGAATAGAATATTGTGGAGCTGAGATGCTTGCAGATTTCAATAGTTGTTGCGGCCCCTTGAAGGAAGCCGTATTCTCCATAGGCGCTGGCGGGTTTGATGCCTTGCGCCACCCGGCTGATATTGGTGGTTGTGGCTCCGAAAGGGGCAAATCCAGTCCAGAGCGTGATTCCTTGTCCGAATTGCAGGTGGTATTGTCCTACAATGATGCTCTTGAACTTCCCGAAATTGTTGAGCATTAGGTTGAAACCGTAGAAGTCGAAGCCTTTGGGCTGGGATGCGGTAAACAGAGCCTCTCCAGGGTCTTTGTCTGCCGAGAGTTGCAAACGGATGCGGTCGCTGTACTGGAACCGATAGCATCCATGAAGGCGCAGCGGTGACCCGTCGTAGATGGATTCTCGATAGCCGCGCGCCTGTTCGAATGCGCCGCCGCTCCCCACTACGAGGCTGCTTTTTCCGTGCCGAAGCATCTCGCGTATTGTAAATCGTTGTCGAGTAGGTGGTTGCGCCGTAATGGTGATGGGCTTGATAAACGCTATTGTGGCGGAGTCGAATCCATTTATCAGCGGCAGCTCGTTGAGGGAGGTCAAGAAACCGTATTGCTTTACATAGGTGCGCAGTGCCGAGATTTGGAACTCGTTGAGAAACGGAAAGTCGGCGAGGGCGTTGGTGTCGTTGAGGTTAAACGGCTGGTCGAGGTGGTTTTCGTAGCGTTCTATCAGCTCTTCGCAGCTTGCTGATCCAGTTTCGTCATCATCAATAAGGTCCAACATGTCCTCCAATTGGGTGTTGATGGGCTGTTGCGCCTTGACTGTTATACTCCACAGCAGTACGACAAAGATTATACAATAATATTTTCTTGATGGAAACGCCAAAACTTATATTGTGTAGAATTTCACATAATTATTTAGGAAGACGTTGTGCGTCTATTTGTCGAAAATCACGCTCAACACTGGCGACAAGCCGAGTACGGGATGCATTTGTGCGGCGATGTCGGCGTGTAGATGCTTGTGATGGATTCCTATTCCGAAGCCGTAGCTGTTGGATCGTGTGGCGAAGCCTGCACGGCAGTAGAGCAGTTCCCAAAATCGGTATTCCGCTCCTATGCGCAGCATCGGTTTTTGGTAGATGTTTTTCTCGAGTTCAACAGTCCCTATGCAGTTTGTTGTCAACTGATAGCCAATGCCAGCGTTGAATACGACAGGTAGGTGGTCGGTGATAAGTTCGTTGCCGCTTTTGAGAAACAACGGGTTGAAAATCTTTGCTCCGATGATGCATCGGTTCGACGGGCGGTATTGTATTCCAAGGGCGCAGGTGAGATGATGCTGAGGGTCGTAGTGTGGGTCGTTGCATCCTGCATAGAGATAGTTGGCGGTTATGCCTAACGACATTTTTGGCGTAACTTTCATCGCATATCCGCCAGCGGCTTGTTGCTCGTTGTATTGTGCCGTTCCGTGATAGGTGTAGTGCAGCAATGCCGAACCATTCTTCCCTACGAGGAGATTGCCCGCAATGTTGAGGTAGGGGAGTTCTCTGACGAAATGGTTCTGTTGGTAGGAGAGTCCAACGGAATTATGGTGCTGAAATGCCGTTCCGGCGATATTGTCTGCCGCCGACCAAAAGTCGTCAAGCCCGACCGTTGCGCCACCCATCGCTGCGCTGCGTGCGCCTGTTGCGGGAAAATCGAACTGAGCCCTTGCCGAAAACGAAACAAAGCAAAGCAATAATAGGCATAACGTCCCCCGAAACGTAATGCGCATATTCATCTTATTCATAGACAATAATAAACAAATTCCCACGTTAATGAATTAATAGAAATCACTCTACAAATTTACAAAATCTTTTGCAGTATGGCGGAAAATAGTATTAGAAATCTGAGTAAGAAAGAGATAGAATTCTTGAAATCCCAAGGGAATCGCGCTCAAGACTGGTCGTGTGTCAAGGTGCAGGAAGGATTTGATCCCGAACGGATTTGGAACTCTTGCTTCTCGGGCGACGTGTTGCTTGGCGCCACAATGAGTTGTGCCGAAAATGATGCGCTCCCTTTGGGCATCTCGCATAGCCGTTTGCATAACTGTAAGATTGGATCAAGATGTAAAATCCATGATGTTCAGCTGATTTCGAACTATTCGGTGGGTGATGACTGCGAACTCTTCGACATCGGAGAGATTGTTTGGGATGGCGTGCCCGAATGGATGGAGGTAATGAACGAGAGTGGCGGCAGAAAAATCCAGCCTTTTGCATCCATGCGTATAAGCGATGCCTATCTTTGGGCGAAATATCGTGACAGAAAGGTACTTATGGATGCCTTGACAACTATGGCCCGCAACAGCCAGCCTACGATGGGCAAGATTGGCGACAACTGCAAAATCAAGCACACCAAGCACATCCATAACGTTATCGTTAATTCCGACAGCGAGGCTCCTTCCCGAATCGAGGACTGCATCGCCCTTAAAGACGGTGTGGTGGGCTTTGGCTGCAAACTCGAGGGGGGGTGTATGCTCGAACGTTTCCTCTTGGGAGAGAACGTCAAGATTGAGATGGGTGCCCGCATCAACGACTCCGTGGTGGGCGACAACTCCACCGTGGCACGCTGCGAGGTGGGCAACAGCATGATTTTCCCAGCCCACGAGCAGCACCACAACAACTCCTTCCTCATCGCTGCTCTTGTCATGGGACAGAGTAACGTGGCGGCAGGTGCCACCATCGGCTCCAACCACAATGGCCGCACCGCCGACAACGAGCTTGTGGCAGGTCGTGGATTCTGGCCGGGTCTATGCTCCAGCTTCAAGCACTCCTCAAGCTTCGCTTCCTATTGTCTGCTCGCCAAAGGCGACTATCCATCCGAGTTGGATATCCGTCTTCCTTTCTGCTTGGTAAACAACAATGTTGCTAAAAACCGCTTGGAGGTGATGCCTGCCTATTGGTGGCTCTACAATATGTATGCCCTCGCTCGCAACGAACACAAGTTCGCCGCTCGCGACAAGCGCGTGAAATGTTTCCAGCATGTGGTCTTCGATCCTTTGGCACCCGACACCGCCGAAGAGATTGTCTGTGGCCGCGAATTGCTGCGCCACTGGACCGAGCTCTCCTATGCCAACGGCGCGGCGGGCGACAAGATTGAGATTACTGCCACGGGTATGGAAAAGGGCAAGCGCAAGACCGTCATCCTCAAAGCCGCCGAAGGCTATGCTGCCTATGCCGACATGTTGGTCTATTACGCCATGAACACCCTCGCAACCGAAGAGGGAACGATGCCTTCTTCCTCTTTGGCAAGCAACGACCGAGAGCGCGCTTGGGTCAACCTTGGCGGTCAGCTGCTGCGCCAAACCGATTTGGACAAGATGATTGCCGACATCGAGTCGGGCAAGCTCGACAGCTGGGATGCCATCCACGCCCGTCTCGACCAACTCTGGGATGCTTATCCCACCGAGACGAAGCGTCATGCCTATCACCTGCTGTGCGAGATGAATGGTTGTAAGGAACTTACTCAGCCCATCTGGGACAAACTGCTCCAGCGCTACCAAGGCATCAAGCAATATGTCCAGGAACAGGTGCGCGTAACTCGCGAGAAAGACAACACCAACCCCTTCCGCAAAATGACCTATCGCAACGACGCCGAAATGGAAGCGGTGATTTGATGGGTTTTGATAAATATAAAGAAGGAGCCATTTGCAAATGGCGCCTTCTGTTTTGCGTATAGAGATTCTTATAATTGATCCTTCAAATCAATCAAAAAAGAACGTATCTCGTTGAGGTTCTGTATAATTTCCATCTTCTCGTCGGGGAGAGCGTTGCTTTTGATCTGTTCGCGAGCGCCTTCGAGGGTGAAACCGCAGTCTTTGGTGAGGTGGTGTATGCGTTTCAGTATGTTGATGTCCTCGATGGTGTAAGTGCGTGTGCCTTTGGAGTTTTTCTGGGGTCGGAGACAGTCGAACTCGGTTTCCCAATAGCGTAGCAGAGAAGGATTGACTTCAAGCATCTGTGCTACTTCTCCGATGGAATAGTATAGTTTTGCCATAAATAAAGGGTTAAAAGGTTCAAAAGGGTAATTAATAGGAATAGTATCCTTGGTTGTCGAGGTAGGAGTGGCGCTTTTCGTATTTGAGGTCTTTGAGGGCGGGAGCCTTTATGTTGATGACAAAGTTCCAGCTCTTGTAGTAGCCGAAGGGTACCCAGTTGAAGCGCATCTCCCAGCAGTGCAGGTCGCGGAATATGTCGATGGAGGTATATGACATTCCGTGATTTACGAAGTCGTAGCCAGTGGAAAATGCCACTTTCCATTTTTCTGTGAGAGTGAGGTTGCCCGACACGCTGAGGGTTTGGATGAGGTTGCTTTGGTAGTTGAACTCATTGGCGACGTATGCGTTGACAAAACTGAGCGTATAGTTGAACGACATGTTCCACGGTACCGAGAAATCGACATAGTTGCCTATCATCAATGCGGGGTTGTAGTTGTAGGGCGATTGCAGTATGGCGGGTTGGAGTTGACTGCCATTGTTGTTTTTGTTGTCGGTTTTGTGAAATGTGTTGTTGTTGATGGCAAGAGAGAGCTGTGCGCTCCAATTCGAACTCTCGCGTCGGAAAAGCTTGTGGTCCACATCCCACAGGAATTGGTTGTGCTTGCGTCCTGCTTCGTCGATGACGTAGGGTGAGAAGGTTCCGCTATAGTTGAGCACCAGACTCTTGAAAAGTGTAGTACGACCCGTTACCGAGAAATCGGACCAGTTGAGCGAGTCCTTGGCGAGGTCGTAGCTCATGGCGAGGTTGAGGTTCTCCAAGAGGGTGATTTTAGTGGTCTTGCCGGTGGTGTCTTTGGGCGAAGCAACCTTTACTTCGAGGTTGTTGCCGATATTGAAGCGCAGTTGTCCGGATTTCCCGTCGGTGGGTCCGCCGTAGAGGCTCTGCTCAAACACGGAATAGCGATGCACATAGCCAGTGTTGTCGGTGTAGGATTTCCAGTAGCCAAGCTTTTCGGATCCGAAGTCGGGCCGGTAGTTGAAAGCAACGGATGGGTTGATGACGTGGCGGATGGCGCGCAAAAATCCTTTCTTGAAGGTGAACATACCATAAATGCGTGTGGAAATGGAACTGGAAATGTTCACGTCGCGGTTGGCGCGGAAGCCTTGTATGGTGTCTATTAGCACCTGGTCGTTTTCCGAGTCGTAATTTTTTTCGATTGTGGACCAATGCCAACGTTCGTTGTAGGAGACGGAATTGGTCCAGTTGAAGTATTTCAGCAGCTTGATGGTACTGGAGATGGGAATGGAGTGTTGGATGCCGTAGCGCATTTTGTTGAGCATGGCTTGTTTGAAGAGTTCCGAGTCTTGTACCGAGATGTTGTTGTCGGCGGCGAGACTGTATGACATGGATATGTTTTCGTACCAACGGTAGGCGCCGTTTTGCGATTTGCGCCGCAGCGGGTAGAAGGTGACGGAACTGAGCGAAAGTGTGGGAAGCTGCAAGTTGATGAGGCCAGTTTGCACGTTGTAGGACTCTCGCAAGGATGTGGCAAAGTTGAACGATCTTCCCAGTTGTGCCGTGTAGGCGATACTGGAGGTTGTTGTACTGGTGAAGTAATCGTTTCGGTTGGTGGTGTTGCGGTTGTAGTTGCGACTTTGAAGGTTTACGTCGGCTGAGAAACGGCTCTTGGGGTTGGCTTTGGCATCTTGGTCGTGGCGCCAGGTGAACTTGAAGTCGCTGTATTTGCGGTAGGTGTTGGAGTCGCCCTTCAGACCTTCGGTGGTGATGCCGTAGCGCACATCCAAGAAACCCTTGTATTTATAGCGGCGGTAGTAGTTGCTCTTGGCTTCGGCTGCCCAGCTGAGGTTGGTGTAGATGTCGCCTGTGAGCGCAAGGTCCATATTGTCGTTTAGCGCAAAATAGTAGCCGCCGTCTTTGAGGTAATATCCACGACTGTCCATCCATCCGTATGAAGGAATCAAGATGCCGGAAGCCTGTCCGTGGGTAAGCGGGATGAAAGCGAAAGGCAAAGCCAAAGGCAGTGGCACGTCCCCGATGGTTATGTAGATGGGTCCTGTAACCATTTGCTTTCCAGTGATGAGCTTCGATTTCGAGAAATTGATTGCGTAATGGGGGTGGGCGTGGTTGCAAGTGGTGTATTTCCCGCTGTTGAGATACATCACCGAGTCGTTCATTTTCTTCACCTTCTCGCCATGCAAGTAGCCGTCGCCCTCTTGTGTGATGACTCCCGTGATAATGCCTTTCTTGGAGTTATAGTTGAACACGATGGTGTCGGCGATGTAGTTCGCGTCATCTTGCTTGAAGGAGGGGCGTCCCGTTATTTTTCCACTGGTGTCTTGCATGCTGCAAGCCTTCAACGTCTGCTCTTGGAAATCAACGGTTATCGCGTCGGCGTCAAGTACCATGTCTTGGTAGGAAACGTTGCCTTGGCGGTAGAGGAAAGCATGTCGATCGCCGACGTTGAAAGCGATGGAGTCCTTGGCGTGGTACTTCACCACATCTTCAAGTGCGTTTGGCGAAATGGGGAGCAGCTTCAGAGTGTCGGCCTTTATGGTGCTGTCGGTTTGGGCAAAAAGCGATGATGTCGTTCTTAATAACAAGAGCAACAATATGTTGAGTTGCATGAGATGTGCAGCCAACTGCTTCCGCTTTTTGTCTGCTACTTTCATTCTTTATTTACCGTTCACCATTCACTTTTTTTTCGTATCTTTGCACATTCTGTTTTGCAAAGATAAAATTATTTGACCAATTAATAAAAAATAAAATTATATTTTTGAAAATGAAGAAGATAGCACTTATTTTTTTCGCAATTCTTTTGTTGGGAAGTGTCTCCTATGCACAAAAACGTGAGCCTGGCAAGGTAAAAACGTTGGTTATCGATCCCGGACACGGTGGCGCAAAGCCCGGTGCAATAGGTGCCCATTCGCAGGAAAAAGATTTGGTGCTTGCCATCGCCAAGAAATTTGGCAAGTTGGTCAACGATAATTTCCCCGAGGTGAGTGTTATTTATACCCGTACTACAGATGTGGATATCGACTTGTCGGCGCGATCCAATATCGCCAACAAGGCCAAAGCGGATCTATTCATTTCCATTCATGCCAATTCTCATCCTACTTCAGTGCCGTGTGGTACCGAGACTTTTGTGATGGGTCTTTCCAAAGGCAAGGCGAATATGGCTGTAGCCAAGAAGGAAAACGCCGATATCTTGCTGGAAGACAATTATAAAAACAATTCCGCATATCAAGGATTCGACCCCAATTCGCCCGAGAGTTCCATCATTTTTGCCATGTTCCAGAATGCATATATCAACAAGAGTCTTGATTTTGCACAAATGATACAAAATCAGTATTGTTCTGCCATTAAAACCACCAATCGTGGTGTGAAACAGGCCGAGTTCATGGTGCTGTATATGAGCGCTATGCCGGCAGTGTTGACCGAGGTGGGCTTCATCAGCAATCCCGAAGAAGAAGCTTTTATGATGTCGAATTTCGGACAGGCCTCCATCGCTGTTAGTCTGCTGAAGGCTTTTGCAGCCTACAAGGCCGCCGAAGAGGGTACAGCTGTAAAGAAAAACTTCAAGATCGACCTTCCCGATTGGAACAACGGTCGTCCCCAACCGGTGAAACCGGTGAAACCCAAGGATGAAGCTTCTGTGGTGGATTCGGTAGCAATTGCCGCGGTGGCAGCCGATTCGGTTGCAAAGCTTGCTGAGACGAAGGCGCCTGTGGAAGAACCTGCTTCGGCATCCGCCCCCGTCAAAAAAGACTATGTCATCTACAAGGTTCAGTTTATGTCAAATGAATCCATTATTCAGCCAGGGGACAATTTGTTGAAGGACATCTCTCAATTCGAGTATTATGTACAAAATAATGTATATAAATACGTTACGGGCTCGTTTTATAAGTCTTCCCAGGCTAAGGAACTGCAAGATGAGGTGCGCAAGAAGGGCTTCAAGGATGCGTTTGTTGTTGCATTCTACAAAGGAGAGCGCATCACGCTTCAGCAGGCTAAGGAAATCATCATGGAGATTGGCATAGGCGGTGAAGATTAAACCCACGAAAGAAAAGGTATGTAAGACATAAGGCGCTTGTTGTGAAACGGATATCACGCAATCTGAAGTCAAAATTCTACACTCAAAAATAATTCGACATTGTGATTGAAATCAAAAATATAACAAAAATCTATGGCGATCAGCGCGCACTCGACGATGTGAGTTTCAGCGTTGCCGAAGGCGAAATTGTCGGTCTGTTGGGCCCCAACGGCGCCGGCAAATCCACTTTGATGAAGGTTCTTACCTGTTTTCTTCCTCCAACCTCTGGCGAAGCGTGGATTTGTGGCAACAGCATTTTCGACAATCCTTTGGAGGTGCGTCGCTCGATAGGTTATCTGCCAGAGCATAATCCGCTCTACCTTGATATGTATGTGCGTGAGTTCTTGAGCTTTAGCGCAGGACTTTGCAAGGTGAAAAATGTAAAGCAACGTGTGGAGGAAATGATAGCACTGACGGGACTTACTCCTGAAAGCAACAAAAAAATCGCCCAGCTCTCCAAGGGCTATCGTCAGCGCGTGGGTTTGGCGCAAGCCATGATTCACGACCCGCAGGTGCTGATTCTTGACGAACCCACTACAGGTCTCGACCCCAACCAGTTGGAAGAGGTCCGCACTTTGATTCGCAACGTGGGAAAGTCGAAGATTGTATTGCTTTCCACCCACATCATGCAGGAGGTTGAAGCCATGTGCTCTCGCGCCATCATCATCAACCACGGCAAGATTGTCTCCGACGACAAGCTCGGTCACATCACCTCCGCCGAACTTACCGAGAAATTCCACAAACTCACCGAATAAATCTCACAATTATCAATTGTCAATTCTCAATTATTATGACTCGTTCCGAACTTATCAGTCTCATCAACCAGCGTCGTTCCTTCCTTTGCGTTGGACTCGACACCGACCTCAATAAAATGCCCGAACACCTGCGCAACAAACCCGACGGTGTGTTTCTGTTCAACAAAGCCATCATCGATGCCACCATCGACTATGCCGTGGCTTACAAACCCAACATTGCTTTCTACGAGAGCATGGGCATCGCAGGTCTCGTGCAGCTCAAGAAGACCCTCGAATATCTTCACACCAAGCAGGCTTTCACTATCGCTGACGCCAAACGTGGCGACATCGGCAACACCTCGCAGCAGTATGCCAAGGCGTTTCTCGCTCCCGACGGCGACTTCAACTTCGATTCTATGACCATCGCTCCCTATATGGGTGAAGACTCCGTTACGCCATTCACCACCTACGAAGGTAAATGGGTTATCTTGCTCGCTCTCACCTCCAACAAGGGTGCTTTTAACTTCCAGTTCCTGGAGGACAAGGTCACGGGGCGCAGACTCTTTGAAAATGTTTTGGAGACTTCCAAGCAGTGGGGTACCCCCGAAAACATGATGTATGTGGTGGGAGCCACCAAGGCAGACATGCTCACCGACGTGCGTGCCATCGTGCCCGACAACTTCTTGTTGGTGCCTGGCGTTGGAGCCCAGGGTGGCAGTCTTGAAGAGGTTTGTCGCTATGGTCTCAACAAAGACTGTGGCCTTTTGGTGAACTCCTCGCGTGGCATCATCTATGCTTCCAAGGGTGAAGACTTTGCCGAGCGTGCCGCCGAAGAGGCTTGCAAGCTCCAGCAACAAATGGCGCAGTATCTGTAATCGGTGATCTGTGAACCGAAAGGTGTGACATTTACTAAATCAATAGCAACTTTTAGCTAAAACGTTAAACTTCAATCAATGAAAGATCCTCGTATCAAAGGTCTCCATTTTGTCCTTATCCTGAGCATTATCGGTTCGGGCTATATGCTTTTGAGTTCGCTTCTTACGGCGCTAATGCTCCCGATGATGCAGCAAACTTATTCCGACGGAGTATTAAGCCTTTATGGCGGCACTTTTACTTTGCCTGACGAATTTGTCGTTGGATTTGAGATGCTTCTTGCCGCTCCGCAATGGTATTATTTTCTTTCGGCTATATTGTATGCCGTGTCGCTCTATGGTGTTATCGTGATGTGGCATCTGCGCAAGACGGGTTTTCATGCCTATACGCTTGCCCAGTTGTTGCTTCTGCTGTTGCCTGTGCTTTTTTTCGGCAAGGCTCAGTTCGACATCGGGAACTTGATGCTTACAATCCTCTTTGTTGCGTATTACTTCTTTACATTGAAGAACTTGGGCATCTTTTCCGGCAATGTAGCGACGACTGTTTCCTCGGACAAAGAGACTACCTCGGAATCGGAATCCGCGGATTCTGAAAATTAAGAAGATGTTCAATTACGTGAATTGACAACTTGAAGAATAATAATTAAATACAATTATATTATGAAATCACTCAAATGCTTTTTCCTGCTGTGCCTCGCCACAGTGATTGCAGGCAACCAAGTTGAAGCCTGCACCAATTTTCTTTTCACCAAGGGCGCTACCACCGACGGCTCTACGATGATTACCTACGCCGCCGACAGCCACACCCTCTATGGTGAACTTTATTATCGTAAGGCTGCCTCCTATCCCGAAGGTACCATGTTCATGCTCGTGGATTGGGACAGCGGCAAGCAGTTATTCCAAATTCCTCAAGTAGCTCACACTTATAGCGTTGTGGGCAACATCAACGAGTGTCAGCTTGCCATCGGCGAAACTACATACGGTGGCCGTGAAGAATGCTGGAAGGAGGAAGTCAGGGGTATTGACTACGGCTCATTGATTTACGTAACCCTCCAGCGTGCCGCAAACGCTCGCGAAGCTATCCAGGTTATGACTTCCCTCGTCGAACAGTACGGCTATTGCAGCGAAGGTGAGTCGTTCTCCATTTGCGACCCCAACGAGGTTTGGATTCTTGAGATGATTGGCAAGCGTTCCGCTCCCATCCAAGATGCAAAATATGCCAAGAAGCAGTACAAAGAGGGTGCCGTTTGGGTGGCTCGTCGTATTCCCGACGGCTATGTTTCTGGCCATGCCAACCAAGCCCGCATCACCACTTTCCCATTGGAGAAGAAAAAATCCTACACCGCCATCTCGAGCAACAACATGAAGCAAATCAACCGTCCCGAAGTGGAATGCGTCTATGCTGCCGACGTTATCAGCTACGCCCGCGCTTGTGGCTGGTTCAATGGTAAGGACGAGGAATTTAGCTTCGCCGATACCTATTGTCCCCTTACTTTCAGCGGCATCCGTGGCTGCGACGCCCGTGTGTATGCCATGTTCAACCGCGTCAACGCTGGAATGAAGAAATATGAGAAATACGCTATGGGTGACGCCAAGGCTGAGCGTCTGCCATTATGGATTAAGCCCGACCACAAAATTGACGTGCTGGAAGCTATGAACTTGATGCGTGACCATTATGAGGGTACTGCTATGGATATGACCCAAGACCTTGGTGCAGGTCCTTTCGCTTGCCCCTACCGTTGGCGTCCCATGAACTGGGAGTTCGAAGGCAAGAAATACATCCACGAACGTGCCACTTCAACCCAGCAGACCGGTTTCTCCTTCGTGGCACAGTGCCGTGGCTGGCTGCCCAACAAGGTTGGCGGCATCATCTGGTTTGGCGTTGACGACACCTACTCCACCTGCTACTGCCCCATGTACTGCGGCATTACCCGAATTCCCAAATGCTTCGCACAGGGTAACGGCTCTATGACCGAGTACTCCGAGACAGCTGCTTTCTGGTTGTTCAACCGCGTTACCAACTTTGTTTACAGTCGTTACGACTCTATGATTAAGGATCTCCAGAAGGTTCAGTCCAATCTGGAACAGCATTTCGTAAAAGATGTGCAGCGTTTTGACGAAAAGGCCAAGAACGCCAGACCCGAAGAAATTGACGAGCTTCTCAGCGATTTCTCCAACCGTCAGGCAGAACTGATGATGAAGGAATGGACTAACCTCGATCATTTCTTGTTGGTGAAGTACATGGATGGTAATATCAAGAAGGAGAATAACGGCAAGTTCGAGACTACCGAGACTGGCAACTGTGCGTTCCCTTACCAGCCTGAATATCCCAAGTCGTTCTACGAGCAAATCGTGAAAGACCACGGCGATGTCATTCTCGAAAAGGAAGTGAAATAATTGTAGATTGTTCTAAGGGGATAGCCAAGGGCTCGGAAGTGTGCTTTGCTATCCCTTTTTTTGGGGGACGCCGTTTATAAAGAAATATAGATTAAATAGTTAATTGTCAATTATAAAACATCAATTATTATGAGTGCAGTTGCCTGGATTATCATTGTAGCAGTCGTAGTAGTATTTGTACTGCTTATTTCCTACATCAAGGCACCTCCTTCGGTGGCCTATATCGTTTCTGGTCTCAACCGCAAGCCGCGTATCTATATCGGTAAGGGCGGTCTGCGTGTGCCTATGCTTGAGCGTTTGGACAAAGTCTTTCTCGGTCAGGTAACTGCCGACATCAAGACCTCCCGCGCCGTTCCCACCAACGACTTTATCAACGTCAATGTGGATGCTGTCGCCAAGATTCAGGTCATTCCCGACATTGATGGAGTGCGTCTTGCCGCCAAGAACTTCTTGAATATGGCAGGTGCCGACATCTCCAAGCAGGTTCAGGACTCGTTGGAAGGTAATATGCGCGAAGTGATTGGTTCGCTTTCGTTGCGCGACATCAACATCAATCGCGACAAGTTCTCCGACGAAATCATGAACAAGGCGCAGCGCGATATGGAAGCTTTGGGTTTGCGCATCATTTCTTGCAATATCCAGAATGTTACTGACGACAAGAACCTCATCGAGGATTTGGGTGCCGACAACACCTGGACTATCCGCAAGCAGGCAAAAATCAACAAGGCCATCGCCGAACGCGACATCGCCAAGGCTGAAGCTGATGCCATGAAAGAGGCCAATGACGCTCAGGTGGATTCTCAGACGCAGATTGCCATCCGCCAGAATGAACTGGCCGTCAAGAAGTCGGAGCTGACCATCGTGGAACAGACCCGCAAGGCGGACGCCGATGCCGCCTACGAAATTCAGCGTCAGGAACAGCAGAAAACCATCAACACCAAGACTGTAGATGCTCAGATTGAGCAGACTATGCGTGAGCAGGTGCTGACAGCCGAAAAGGTCAAGATTCGTCAGAACGAGTTGAATGCCGCCGTACAGAAACAGGCGGATGCTGACAAATACCAGATGGAAATCAAGGCTGCCGCCGCTCTCGAACAGTCGAAGCGTGAAGCCGAAGCCCAGGCTTACCGTGCCGAGCAGGAGGCTCGTGCGCAGATTGCTTTGGCGCAGGCCAAGAAGCAGTCGATGGTACTTGAGGCTGAAGGTATCAAGGCAACGGGTGAGGCGGAGGCCTACAAGATTCAGTGCGCCGGTGAAGCCGAGGCTATCGCTATCGAGAAGAAAGGTCTTGCCGAGGCTGAAGCCATGCGCAAGAAAGCTGAGGCTTACGAGCGCTACGGTCAGGCTGCTATCCTCGACATGTTCGCCAAGATCATTCCTGATGTCGCTGAGCATGTGGCACAGCCTATCAGTGCCATCAAGAATATGAACGTCTATGGCACCAGTGGCCAGGATGCCGCCTCTATCTCTGGGGTCGTTCCTTCGGTCATCAAGCAGTCGTTTGATGTCATCGAGAGTGCTACGGGTGTCAGTATGACCGACATCGTCAAGGCCAACACCTTTGAGGCGAAGACCACCCGCAACGTCAATCTCGACACTGAGAATGAAGTGAAAATGAAGAAATAATTTATTCGTAACAGATGAAAAAAAATCTCGTACTTCCGCTATTGCTTGCTATGGGAATGCCATTGTGGGCTTGTACAAACTTCCTCTTTTCCAAAGGTTCTACTGCAGATGGTTCCACAATGATAACCTACGCCGCCGACAGCCACACCCGTTATGGCGAATTGCGCTATTGTCCCGCCGCCGACCATCAGCCCGACGAGATGTTGCGCATCTACGACTATGGTTCGCGCAAGTACCTGCTTTCCATTCCACAGCCGGCGCATACCTACAATGTGGTGGGTTTCATCAACGAACACCAGCTTGCCATCGGAGAGACCACTTGGGGCGGTCGTGCCGAACTGGAGCATGGCAACGCTACGGGCATCGACTATGGCAACCTTATCTATATTGCGCTTCAGCGTGCGCGCAACTGCCGTGAAGCCATCAAGGTGATGGACGAACTTACCCGTACCTATGGCTATTGCAGTGGAGGAGAGAGTTTTTCGCTTTGCGACCCCAACGAGGTGTGGATCTACGAAATCATCGACAAGGGAGCCGAAAAAGGCGCCGTATGGGTGGCGCGTCGTGTGCCGGAAGGCTATGTGTGCGGTCACGCCAATCAGGCGCGCATCACCACCTTTCCGCTTGAACAACGCAAGTCGCACAAGTCCATCACAAATCTTAAATACATCGATGATCCCGAGGTGGAATGTGTCTATTCTGCCGACGTGATTACCTTTGCGCGCAAGCATGGATGGTTTGCTGGCAAGGATGAAGAATTTAGCTTCGCGGATACCTACAATCCATTGACATTCAGTGGCGCGAGAGCCTGCGACGCTCGCGTCTATGCCATGTTCAACCGCATAACATCGGGTATGCAGCGCTACGAAGCTTACGCCATGGGAGACCTCGCCGCCGAGCGTTTGCCGCTTTGGGTGAAGCCCGACCACAAGATTGACGTAAAAGAGGTGATGTCGTTGATGCGTGACCATTTCGAGGGAACGCCTATGGATATGACGCAAGACCCTGGCGCGGGTCCGTTCCATTGCCCCTATCGCTGGCGTCCGATGGACTTTGAGGTAAACGGGCAGAAATACGTACACGAGCGTGCCACTTCTACCCAGCAGACAGGTTTCTCCTTTGTGGCGCAGTGCCGTGGCTGGCTGCCTAACAAGGTGGGCGGCATCATCTGGTTTGGTGTTGACGACACCTATTCCACCTGCTACTGTCCCATGTATTGCGGTTTGACGCAGGTGCCCATCTGCTTTGAGCAAGGCAACGGCTCTATGTCGCAGTATTCCGAGACCGCCGCTTTCTGGCTTTTCAACCGTGTCACCAATTTCTGCTAC
>JAZLKZ010000061.1:0-2015 GCA_045597845.1 Bacteroidales bacterium
GTCAGCAGCGACAAGCAAACGGTTGAAAACCAAAGATTTGAAATCAACAACTTCTGCCAACGGGAGAAAATGCACATTGATGGTTGGATTGAAGAAACCATCAGTGGAACAAAGAATTATGACAAGAGGGAATTAGGTCGTTTGTTGAAAAAAGTACAAAAGGATGATTTGATTATTTGTGCAGAGTTATCGCGTTTGGGCAGAAGCTTGTTCATGATTATGGAGATATTAAGTCTTTGTATGAAAAAAGAATGCAAAGTGTGGACAATTAAGGACAATTATCGGTTGGGCGATGACATACAAAGCAAAGTATTGGCATTTGCATTTGGCTTGAGTGCCGAGATTGAACGAAATTTTTTTTTACTCCCCCTCATCCGTCCACTGCTCGCACCGGCGCAGGACGGTTTCCAGGGTGCCTTAGGCTTCCTTAGGCTTCCTCTGGCAGACAAGAATATTAGAGTGAAATATGTCTTGAAATACGGGAAAATGGCGAAAGCGAAGGGTGCGTCCGTTGAAAAGCAGCTGTGCGAGGAAAGGTGAACATGAGTGGGTGTGGGTGGAGTTTAAAGATTGACATTAGGGCTATATTGTCCAATCTTGATATTCGGCAACCTATGTCCCTCTGCTATAAGTTTGCTTATGGCATTGTCAATGTCACATTCGCTTATTACTCCTCTTTGCCAAGCATAGTAAAAGAAGTCCAAAGTGGTGAGATATGTGATATTGTTAGCGGTACAATAATCTTTAATATCCCGCAGATTGCTGCTGCCTACGACATCGTGATTGAATTTACAATAGGCCATGCAAGCACTTTCTCCCACACCAAATTTTTCGGTTAACAAGGCGTATTCTCTCAGCATTTCTCCAGAGGGAGAAAAAGGGATTACAGCCATTGTCTTTAGGTGATAGCAGATGTTGTCAATTTCAACTTTCAAGGTCTTACATTCATCATATACCTTACTAAGCACAATGAAATCGTATTCCTTGAAAATCTGAGGAAGGACAGTCAGGTAACCTGATTCTGAGAAATGGATGAGCACATCCGCGTCCAGTACGATTTTAGTTTTCGCCATAGGTGATTAGGTTCATCAATTCGTTGTAATGGCCTTCGGATATTTTATCATTTTCGTACAGGATGCGTGCTTTGCTGCCGTAGTCTCCAATGACCAATCCCTCATTGCCGGATTGGTAAAGTGTTTGGTCAATGCCATATTGGGCCGCCACCTCATTGATGTTCACATTCAAAAAAGTCTGCAGCTGATCTTCGGAAATCAGTTTCAGCCGTTTCAATCTATAAGCCATGGCTTGGTGAGAAACGCCAAACAGTTGTTCCAACCGGAGCACTGTCGCCATAGAAACGGAACGGCTCACAATTTCGGAATCCGGGATGTTCATCAAGATGCCGTTTTTCGGCATTAGCAGGCAGGAGGCGAATAGATCTGCGTTCTTTTCGTTAGGATCCTTGTCCACTGTCTCGCTACAAAAATGCGGAACAGGATGCTCATCCACATAAAGGTGGTAGAGTTCGTGAGCGATGGTGAAATGCTGACGCCCCCTTGTGCTGTTGGAGTTGATGAGCATAAAGCATTTGCCATCCTTCGTTTTTATGGAAAGACCGCAGGACTGGTCCGATAGCGGACGATACAGTGCCAGAATGTTCAATTTCCGGAGGATTGTCTTCGTATGGAGCGGCTCGGATTCACTCACGCCCCATTCACCTCTTAGTTTGTTGGCAAGGTTTTCCACAATATCAAGCGTATGCAGTTTCATTACTTCAGAAGATTATCCATTTTCAAATAATTCATCACTACGTTTTTGAAGGCGGCCACTTCGCGCATGTCATCAACGGAAAGATTGTCCACACGAAAAGCGCCAACCAGCATATTGTCAACCAAAGAAGCATCTTCTTCGTAAAAGAGGCTGAGTTTGCACCCCAGCAGTGCCGCGGCTTTTTCCAAAATATCGAGAGGAACTTCCCGTTCCCCCAATTCATAATTGGAATAGGCGGAGCGCTG
>JAZLKZ010000062.1:0-5172 GCA_045597845.1 Bacteroidales bacterium
GAATGGTAGGTTTATCAAACATCCCGGATTGAGTGTTTCTATCGAGAAGGCTTTCAACGAGTTGATTCCAGACCGCCATTACCCAAGCTATTTTGTGATGCTGGATGTTGATCCAAGTCGTATCGACATCAACATACACCCCACCAAGACGGAAATAAAGTTCATTGACGAACATGCCATTTTCGCCATTCTTCGTGCCGCGACCAAAAAGGCGCTTGGACAATTCAGTCTTGCCACCGAATTGGAGTTCAACCCATCTACGGAAATTGATTTTACTCCCGCCTCCAAAGATTATATACCGCAACAACCTCAGATTCAATATAACAGCGACTATAATCCTTTTGAAGTACAGGTTGATGACCAAAGAGGCGTTCGGGCGTTTTCTTCGCCGCATTACAATAATCCATCGACGGGTGCAAGATCGAAAACCGTTGAACGTGGTGATTTTTCCTCAAAAGAATATCTTGAGATTCGTGACACAGAGAAGTGGGAGCATTTTTTTGACGATAAAGCCGAACAGCAAGCGGTCGCGCCCCAAGAACAATATTCGCAACCGCCTCAAATCCAACTGTCGGGATGCACTCAGGTGCTGAACAAGTGGATTGTTGGCGCCATGCCTTCGGGGCTGTTGCTCATTGATCAGCATGAAGCGCATGAACGTATTCTTTACGAACGACTTATGTTGAGAAATAGAAATAAGGACGCACAGCAATTGCTGTTTCCCGTCAGTTGTTCTTTTACTGCCGCCGATGCGGAGATTTTCTCGGAATTGTTGCCTGATATTGTAAAATATGGGTTTGTAATCAACGAACTGGGCAAAAGTACTTTTGTGGTTTCCGCCATTCCTACCGACATGAATGACAATGAACTGCAACAGCTTTTCGACCAAATGATTTCGGAATACAAAGGCTCTCTGATGCAAAAATTCAACGATAGAGAGCAATGCTTGTGCAGGTCGTTGGCGCATCAAACGGCCATCAAACCAGGAAAGGTATTATTACAAGAAGAAATGCAACAAATTGTGGCAGATCTTTTTAGCTGTCAAGTTCTTGAAATTTCACCATCAGGCAAGCGAATACTCAAAGTTCTCACCGAAACGGATTTAATGGGTTTGTTTTAGAGAATGAAACAAATATCAACATCACTCAATCATCAATTTTATAATGTCCGACTATTCTCCTCAAGGTTTCCGAATGCTTCCCACAGGCGTTAAAAATCTTTTGATTATCAACGCTATCATGTTTTTTGCCTATTATGTGTTGGGTTCCACCATGCACATTAATATTAATGCCATCTTTGGCATCTGGCCTTTGGATAGTGGTTATTTTCGTATTTGGCAGCCCTTTACGTATATGTTCATGCATGCCAATCTCGAACACATCTTCTTCAATATGTTCGCTTTGTGGATGTTTGGCTATGTACTTGAAAATTTCTGGGGTACGAAGCGTTTCTTGATATACTATTTGGTCTGTGGACTGGGAGCGGGATTGCTTACCTTGCTCATTCCTGGCGGATTGACCGTTGGAGCCTCTGGCGCTGTTTATGGCATTCTTCTTGCTTTCGGAATGACTTTCCCCGAGGAACGCATCTACCTCTATTTTCTCATGCCCATCAAGGCAAAGTGGTTTGTGGCTGGATACGCTGTGATTGAGTTGCTTGAAGGCTTGTTTGTTACCGACGGCATCGCCCACTTCGCTCATTTGGGTGGCATGTTGTTCGGACTTTTGTTGATTCTTTATTGGCGCAAACATCCGTTCAGCAGGTACTAAGTGGGAGTATTAAACTTCGACTTTTAGTCTTAATGGTTTAAAAATCAGTGTCTTTTTTGAGGAGTTGTTTTGCAGACATTTTGTCTCTGAATATCTCTTTGGCGGGTTCGTCGAATGTACAATTCTCAGTTCATTGCAATGAACAAAAAAGGTCTTCTTTACGGATTTCTCTGCTACCTCATCTGGGGTCTCTTCCCTATTTATTGGAAACTGCTTCAACATGTTGATTCCGTTGAGATTCTTTCCCACCGCATGCTTTGGTCGTGCGTTTTTATGTTGGTTGTGTTTTGTGGCTTCAAGCACATGTCCATCCGACAACATGTCAAAACTATCAAACAATGGTTTATGCTGTTGCTCACGGGTTCGCTGATGGCGTTCAACTGGGGACTCTATATCTGGGCAATCAATCACCACTATATCCTGGAAAGTAGTCTTGGTTATTATATCAATCCGCTTCTAAACGTGCTACTTGGTACTTTGTTCTTAAAGGAACGCTTGAATAAGTCACAAGTGATTGCTATACTTTTCGCATTGGTTGGTGTAGGCTACTTTACAATTGATTACGGGCGATTTCCCATCATCTCCATCGCCTTGGCAACTTCGTTCGCCATTTATGGATTGCTGAAAAAGAAAATGGCGCTCGACGCTACGCCCGCCTTGACAGTGGAAACACTTTGGATGCTTCCTATTTCATTGATATACATTGTTGCGCTTTGCGGCAAAGGTGAATCGGCACTCTGCACTTTTGATATTTGGACATACATCTTATTGATAGGTGCCGGTGCTGTTACCGCCGTACCCCTTTTGCTGTTTGGTAAAGCCGCCGAACGTATTCCGTTGTCAACGTTGGGATTTCTGCAATACATCTCCCCTACAGGACAATTCCTATTGGGTGTGCTATTGTATAAAGAAGCCTTCACCACATCGCATTTGATTTGCTTTGGCTTTATCTGGGCTGGACTTATCCTCTTCACCATCGACGCCATCCGTCAGGCTTCCAAAATGGCAAAATAAATGACTTCCACAAATAAATGTAGAAGCCAATAAAATTCAATCTTCAACAAATCAGTCTTTCCAGTCTCCGTTTTCTTTAATGAGATTGACCAATTCCTCAACGGCATCGGCTTGGTCGATGTTGCGTTTCATCACCTCTTTGCCTTTGTAGAGTGTGATTTTACCTGCTCCACTCCCAACATAGCCGTAGTCGGCGTCTGCCATCTCGCCAGGACCGTTCACGATGCAGCCCATCACACCAATTTTCAAGCCTTTCAAATGATTTGTGCGCTGCTTGATTTGCTGCAAAGCCTCTTGGATGTTGTATTGCGTGCGGCCACAAGATGGACAGGCGATATACTCGGCCTTTGAGATTCTTGCTCCAACGGCTTGCAGAATGTCGTAAGCCACAGGGATTTCTGCCACGGGGTCTTCCGTAAGACTTACGCGCAGCGTGTCACCGATACCGTCAATCAGCAAAGCACCGATGCCTGCCGCCGACTTCAACCTGCCTTGGTCGCCGTCGCCCGCTTCGGTTACGCCGATATGAATTGGGTAATTCGTACCCAGAGCCTCCATCTTTTCCACGAACAGACGCGTACTCTGCACCATCACCTTTACGTTGCTCGCCTTCATCGAAAATACCAAGTCGTGGTAGTTTTGTTCGTTGCAAACCTGAGCGAATTCGATTGCACTCTGCGCCATGCCTTCGGGCGTGTTGCCATAGCGGCTCATGATGCGTTCCGACAAAGATCCGTGGTTGGTGCCGATACGCATGGCGGTGTGATGCTGCTTGCAGATTTCAATAAGGTGCGACATCTTCTCGCCGATACGCTTCAATTCGTCGTTGTATTCTTGGTCGGTAAAATGAATCTTTCCCTTATTGCGATCGGTGTAGTTGCCGGGATTGACACGCACTTTCTCCACGATGGCGGCGGCGGTCTCGGCGGCAAGTGGATTGAAATGAATGTCGGCGATCAAAGGAACCTCGCATCCACGTTTCAGTAGCTCGTTCTTGATGTTGTAGAGATTTTGGGCGGCCTTTACGTCGGGAGCCGTAATGCGCACCAGTTCGCAACCTGCCTCCACCATGCGCAAAGTCTGCTCCACTGTGGCTTGTGTGTCCATTGTATCGGTGTTAGTCATCGATTGCACCCTGATGGGTGCGCCACCACCAAGGGTAAGATTTCCAATATGTATCTGTCTTGAGTTCATTTCGTTAAAAAAATTGAGAGTTAGTTTGGTTGAGAGTTTAGAGTTTAGAGCCAGTTAAGAGTTAAGATGGACTGGAGCCTCTGTTCACAGTTCACAGATCACAGTTCACTTAAAATATACCTCTACGGCACCGACGCCGTATTTGCGCATTGGCGCGTCCATTACGGCGATATTGTCGTATTGCTTAAGTTCCTTGAGGATTTCGTCCTTCAAGATGCCCTTCCCCACTCCGTGGATGAAGACAACCTTCTTGACTTTGTTCAAAAAGGCGTGGTCCATACAAGTACGAAAATAGTGCATCTGAATTTCAAAGGCTTCGTGTGCGGAAAGGTCGCCAGGACGTTCGGTGAGGTTTTCGATATGCAAATCAACTTCCGCCTCGCCGGGGTTCGTCATATATTGCGCCAAGATGTTGTCGGCCAAAGACTGTGCGTTCTGTTTTTGCAACGACGCCAGCTGATGTTTTAGTTTTGCCACTTGGTCCTTGAGGTTGGCAATCTGTGATTTCAAAGCCTTGATTTCGTCTTCGGGAGTTTGCGGTGCAACTGTCGATACAGGCTTTTTCAGTGCCTGAGGAGTGGCGGAAGGAAGGTCTTTCAAACTCTCGTTGAACATTTTTCCGGCACCCGACATGTCGGCCATGCGAATGAGTTCCTTAGGATCCATGGGAATGTCGAAACCAGTGTCGTCTTGCACGAAGACAAGGTCGTCGGTGATGCGTGTCACAATCCCCCCCCCCGTCTGGTTGAGGAACTTGACTTTGTCACCCAATTGAAATTTAGCCATAATAAGTCGTTTTATTGAGAAATACAAAATTACACATTTTTTTTGAGTTTTAAGTATTAAGTTTTAAGTGTAGTGTTTTTTGCGCGAACAACAAAACAATTATTTGTCAATTCAGAAAGTTTTTGTACTTTTGCATCGTCGACCAGAAGAGTCAGGGTCGATAGAGAAAGCGCATTGTTGCCTTATTCCTTGATGTGAAACTGGACACTTCACAAAAGTAAAGTCGGAATTTGGGATGATGAACGCTCACCGTGTTTGTATCTCAATTCATTAGTGTCCCGTTAAAATCGGGACGAGTTTAAAATTATTCAAATAACCCCGGAAAGAGGGAACAATCGAGTTCTTTGACATCATTGAAATTAGTCTTTTCGAAGAGATCCCTGAGCGGAGTCTTGTCCGTCAGTGAGAT
>JAZLKZ010000063.1:0-76408 GCA_045597845.1 Bacteroidales bacterium
AAAAAAACGTAATTTTGCATTTTCAAAACTTTCATAAATTCAATGAAAAGAACATTTTTGTTGACACTTATGTTGTTGGCGGTCCTGTTGGCAGCCTCTTGCCAGAAAGAAGAACAGGGTCGCATCCTCACCGCCACCATCTGCTTCGGCACGATTAAGCAAGACCTTTGATGAAGCAATTTTTTGTGAAACAAAAAAACAATTCCATACACACAATGAAAAAGCAATATGTGACGCCGATGCTGAAGGTGGTGCAGTTTCAGATGGAACGCGGATTTGTCAATTCCGCCTTCAACCGCTGCGCCGAGCAGTTCATTATGGAAAGCATTGACGAAGAGTTTCGTGCCGAACGTTTCAATTACAACGACTGGAACGCCCCCTCTACCGACGACGATCAGTTCAAATACAACGATTGGGGCACCCTTTAATTTCCTCACATCCCATCTATATCTAAATAACTATAAATCATCCTTCCATCTGATTATTTATTCATTTGAACATCTGACAATCTTTTTATGAAAAAAACATTTTTGTTGGCAATTGCTGCTTTGGGCACCATAATGGTTACCTCTTGTCAGAAAGAGGAGGTGGGCCGCATTCTTACCGCCACCATCGAACAATACGAACACAACGCCAAGGCCTACATCAATAGCGATAACTACGCTTGTTGGGAAGATGGCGACTTTGTGAAAATCAACAATACCCAGTGTACCATCCGTTTCGAAAACGGCACCCAAGGGGCCGCCAATACCGCCATTATCGATGGCAGCGATAGACTGACGGGGCAAGACCTCTTGGCTTTCTACCCAGCCAACATTGTGCACGGAATGAGTTCCACTGGCGGTACGGTTAAACTGCCCCACATACAGACCTACCACGAGAATGCCAACGGCTATCAGGTCATCGACAACCCTATGGCCGCCTGCTGTCCAGCGGAGGACAACGAACTGAAATTCCGCAACCTCTGCGCACTGCTCAAGGTGACCCTGCAGGGCAATACCAGCGTCAAAGCCATCCAGGTAAAGGGCATCGACGACCAGATGCTGTGGGGCGAGGCGCAACTGAGGCTGAACAGTCAAGGTCTGCCGATGCTCGAAGAATTCACTGGAGGCTCCAACAGCGTGGTGCTCAACTTTGGCGATGCCGTCGCCATCGATGGCAGCAAAAGCTTCTACATCGTGATGCCCGCCAAGAGTGATTTCAAACATCTTACCATTGCTGTGATCACCACCGACGGGAGTGACCACTATGCGTTCCACTGCAAGACCAGCCTGCTGGGTAAGTCGCTCTCGCGCAACCAGATTGGCGCCATCCGCTACACTCCCAACGGCAATGAGGACGAGGACTTCTTCCCCGACTGGATGATACGCTACACCGCAACGGAGCGAGTGTCCCCTAATTCTGATCATACCACTTTCGGCAATGCGGCCTACGTAAACGATAATTCATCATTTGCGAATGGTAGCGGAATACTCCTCTTCAATGGTCCCTTGATTGAGATAGAGTCGTTTGCGTTTGAAGGGAACAGTAGTCTCACCGGCATCACCTTGCCCGAAGGAGTGAATGAGATATGGACAAATGCGTTTAGGGACTGCATCAATCTCAGCAGCATCACTTTGCCGAAGTGGTTGGCTTGGATAGGTGGTTCTGCGTTTTATGGTTGCACCAGCCTCAGCAGTATTGAGTTGCCCGAAGGGGTGACCGATATATCACTAAATGCGTTTGAGAACTGCAGCAGCCTCAGGAGCATAAATTGGCCTGCAGGGGCGTCCGAGATAGCGGACTATACGTTTCGTGGTTGCAGCAACCTCTGCAGCATTGAGTTGCCCGAAACTCTGAATTCGATAGGGGCTCAAGCGTTTAGATCGTGCAGTAGCCTCAGCAACATTGAGTTGCCAGAGGGGGTAACTACGATAGGGAATCGGGTGTTTGAGCAATGTTACAATTTGACCACTGTCTATGTGAAAAGATGGTTTCCTGGTACGGAAGAGCCTATTACCCAAATCGGTATCGACATGTTTTTCAGATGTGATGCATTAGAAAGTATTTTTGTGCCAGCAGGAGCGGTGGACACATATAGGGAAGCCGAAGTCTGGCACTATTATGAGCCCTATATCCAAGCGAATCCCGCTCAATGACCTGTCTTTTTACCGAAAAATATTGCGTTATGAAAAAGCAATATCTTTCTCCTGCGCAGAAAGTGGTTGCCTCCTAGATGGAATGCGGTTTTGTCAACTCCGCTTTCAATTGATGCCCGATTGTGTGAATGTAGTGCCGATAGTGGAAATTACTGCTTGCTTCTGTTTTGTTTGTCAAGCATAAGCGCAGATGCTATAAGTCCTAATGTTGCAATGATTTGGGATAGGTATATGATGCCTTTGTTGTCGCTTACGATTCCAACGACTACGAGGACTACTACAATAATTACTCCAGCCCAAATGATTCTGGTTTTTGCATTTGTTTTGTTTCTCATAGAATTTATTTTGTGATGATTGTTTTTAAATAAGACGGTCGGGTGTGTTTGAGAGAATAATCTTATGCATTGAAATCTATCTTCTGACCATTTTCAGTGAGCGGATACCTTTCTCGGATGTGATTTGGATAAGGTAGAAACCTTTCGGAAGACTGTTTAATGCCGTTTGTAAAGTGCTATTCCCATAGCGGTCGTGGATGATGGTTCGTCCCATTGCGTCAAACAGGGAAACGACTGCATTATTGTCATCTACAAAAAGTTGTACCATTCCGTGCGATGGATTGGGGTAGAGGGAACAATGCAATTCATCAACTGTTGTGAGGGAAACATTCGTGCCTTCCAAGGCTTTTCCAAAATCAGGGATGCCGTAGCCGTAATGGTTGTTGGGTGCGTTGGCGTGGTCGCCCCAGCTGCGAACGCTGTCTCTAAGTTGGGCTGGCGTCCAGTCGGGATATTTCTGCCAGAGACATGCCATCATGCCAGCGGCAATGGGACAAGAAAATGAAGTCCCGTTCAAACTTTGAATGCCGTTTGCAACCGATGCAGTCCTCACGTCCATACCCATGGCGCAGATGTCTGGTTTGATGCGGTTGTCGTAGGTTGGACCTTGGGAAGAAAAATAGGCATATTCACCGTATTCATCTACGGCGCCGATGGTCAATACAGCTTCAGCGTCGGCAGGGATATTTAGGTGCTGCGGAATTGAGTTTCCGTCGTTACCTGCCGAATTGACAACCAGCATGCCTTTGTTGGAGGCGATTGCTGCGGCTTGTGACATGGGGGTTCTGGAACCATTCATCATGAAAGGGGTGATGTCAAACTCCGAATTGTCGAAAAAATAGTATCCCAACGAGGTACTCACAATATCCGCGCCCATGCTGTCGAGATACTCAACGGCGGCAATCCAGTTGTATTCTTCCAAGGGTGACTCGTGGATCATGTCTTCGGTGCGGCAGAGAATGTAGGAGGCTTTTGGGGCTGTGCCGACATAGCATCCTGGAATGTAGGCGGCAAGGTTCGAGAGTACGCTTGTGCCATGGTCGTGAAGGTCGAAAGTGTCGGTGAGATGTGGCCATACAAAATCTCTGCGAGCTATGAGCCTGCCATCGTTGCGCAGGGAATCGAATAGTACCAATGTGTCTATTCCAGGAAATCCTACATCGCATACTCCAATCAGCATTCCTTCACCTTGGAATCCCTCGCGATGCAATCCAATGCCGTTGAGCTGGGCGATTTGTCGGATCCCCAATCCGTAATAGGACTCGCTGTAAAGGCTGTCGTAGGTGGGTATGGGCATTCTCCATCCTGAATTGAAACTGCCGCCAAACAGAAAAGGCTCTTCGATGCAGTAGCAAGTTGCTTCCGCAACGAACGGGAATTGACTCCAGTCTGAAATGTTGCTGTCGGCGTCCACCGAGGCGCAGTTCTTCCATTTTGAGTAGTTGCGCACCACAAATCCGGCATCCTTCAATTGCTGGAGGTAGGCGGGATTGACTGGCAGGTCGAGGCTGTCGATGTTAATGTTTTGCCGAGTACGGCGTTCCAAGGCTCTTGTGCTCAGGTATTCCGAAGGATTGTCGAGGGTGTAGCCCGAACCGTTTTTGTCGGTGAAGTGCACTACATATTTGTAGGTCTGTTGAGCCATTGCAGAACAGCATAAAAGGAGTATCGCTAAAGTAAGGGTCGCTTTTTTCATGCTATAATGAAAAAGGGAAGCTTAATTGCTTCCCTGATAGTTTACCAGATGACAATTTTTTGTGTCGTGCTGTCGGCTTTTACAATATAGATGCCTTTCGAGGGAATCGTGAATGTGCAACTGCTGCCATGGGCTTTGTTAACCATGCGCCCCATTATGTCACAGACGAACATATCTACAGGTCTGTTGGCTGTAATGCTGACACTGAGTCCCTGTGTGGCAATGTCGATGGTGGGGGCGTTGTCGATGGTGGGTACGGCAATGTTGCCGTAGCAGACGGTTGCCGTGTTCGCTGCTTCGAATTCCGCCACGGGCATCATGTGGTTGGTATCTTTGCCGCTCATTACCACGGCGCGGTAGCATCCTTCGCCAACCTCCAATGAAGAGTAATAGGTTTCGGCGAGTGTTCCGCCTACTTGGCTGTAGCCTAATTCGGGAGTCTTTACCCAACCGATAAAGGTACTGTCTGCCGCATAGCAAGCAATGCCTACGTAGCCATTAAAGGCGGAGTCGCCGTCGTTGGCGACGGCAAAACTGTATCGCAATGGGGTAGTGGGATTGTTGGCAAAATCATTCATGGTGGAAATCGATAGCTCTTCGCTCATTTTCAAATGGCTCCAAGCCGGCTCCAATCCAATGATTGCCCCTTGTCTGTCGTTGAAAGTGCCAGCTTGTGTGCCGTTGGGATTCAGCGCCGAGATGGGGAAATATCCGTTGCATGATCCGCCCCAGCCCCAGTTTACATGGAATTCGCCTGCTCCGTTGTATCCGTCAAATACGAAAGCGTGTCCCGAGATGCATGCACCAGTCTCGTCAAACTCGAATCCACCGTAGGGAATTGGGTGCCCAGAAGTGAGCGTCTCTTTCAGCATTTCAACCCACACGCTGTCGTCGTATTCTTGCCGCAAGGCTGCCTCTTCCCAACGGTAGTTGAAATAATGAGGAATGGCATTCTCTGAGGCAATCTCAGTCGAAAGACCCAACGATGGGTCGAATGTCACGTTTTCATTCAGCATGTAGGCACCGCTTCCGTTGGCGCTGTAGTTCATGTCCAATGCCACACCTACATGGTAGAGTAACGTTGCGGTGGCATTTATGCCGCCTGCGCTGGTGCGTGAGCTGATGTAGTTGGGCATCGAGTCCCATTCATAGACGGTGTTGCCGAAATCGGCGCTCAATGTGCCGAAATTCCATGAAGGATTGGCGACAGAACCTTCGTATGTGTAAGAATGAGAACCGTAGCCGTGTGCAGGATAGCCCCATTTGTACATTATCTGTCCGATGGCGGTTGCCAGACATCCCGTAGGCGTGTGATCCCTGGTGCGGGAGTCGATGGGGCAGAGGTTGTTGTATTGGGGAGATTGGTTCCATTTGCAAGTGAGCAACGGCTCTACAGAATAATCAGACTTGGCGGCGATGGGATCTCCATTGATGAGCGCCGTCCACATTTGCTGAGCCTGTGCGTCGGCGGTACGTTTTTGCGTCTTTGCTGTGCGTATTTCTTGCATGTAGCCGTTTAGCCAGTAGCGTGCTTCGGGCGACACGTTGGTGGGGTCGAAAGTGTCTTCGTTCGAGAATCCCAAAATCGGCCAAGCGATATCATCTTTTGCAACAATCACAAATCCAGTACCTTCCTGGGCCACAAAGAGGTACATCTCCTCAAGTCCGGCCGTGACGGAACATTCGGAGAATGAGACGGATGCTTTTGTGCCGGTTTGTTGTTGCCAATAGTTTGTCGCAACTGTCAAGGCTGTGTTTTGCGAAACGGGTTTTGCCACAACTATTGTAGTAGCCAACAACATCAGACTGAAGAAGATGTTTCTCATAGGAATGGATCTTAATTGTGAAAGGTTATCCCTGATGCTCTGTGGGTGCAGAGAGTCTGGGATATCCTGAGAATTTTTTTATTTAAAATATTCTACGCCGCTCTCAAAGATGCGCTGGTCTTGCTCACCGTAGATGTTGAGGTAGGTGCCGTCGCTGCGACGTTCGCTGTGGGCCATCTTGCCCAAGATACGACCGTCGGCGCTGGTGATGCCCTCAATGGCCATGTAGGAACCATTCATGTTGAAGTCCTCGTTCATGGTGATGTTGCCGTCGAGATCAACATACTGCGTGGCGACTTGACCGTTGCGGAACAGTTGGTCGATGTATTCCTTTGGAGCTACAAAGCGACCTTCGCCGTGCGAGATGGGCACCTGGTAGATGCCGCCCAGCGTTGCCTGGCGCATCCAAGGCGAAAGTTTGCTGACAACCATCGTGCTGGCAATCTTGCTTTGATGACGGCCAATGGTGTTCATTGTGAGGGTGGGCGCGTTGTCGGCCTGTTCGCGAATTTCGCCGTAGGGTACGAGACCCAGTTTGATGAGCGCCTGGAATCCGTTGCAGATACCCAACATCAAGCCGTCGCGTTGGTTGAGCAGTTGCATTACGGCTTCGCTCACCTTGGCGTTGCGGAACACGCTGGTGATAAACTTGGCGCTGCCTTCGGGTTCGTCGCCTGCCGAGAAACCGCCGGGAATCATCACGATTTGTGCGTTGTTGATGGCTTTTGCGTAAGCCTCCACACTTTCGTTAATCTGCTGTGCGTTCTGGTTGCGGAACACGATGGTCTCTACATCAGCGCCTGCACGCAGGAAGGCTCTTGCCGAATCGTATTCGCAGTTTGTGCCAGGAAATACGGGGATGAACACCTTGGGTTTGGCGACTTTATGTTTGCAGATGTAGGGAGAAGTCTGCGCGAAGAGTTGTTGCTTGGGCAATTCCTCTTGGGCTTTGTGGGTGCTGGTGGGGAATACGTTCTCCAACGTACCGGTCCAAGCCTTGAAGGCTTCTTCCATGCATACCGTTACGCCGTTGTAGCTGAATGCCTCTTCCGCTACTACTACGCCAATCTTCTTGCCGCGGAACAAGGCTTTTTCGCCTGCTGCCATTTCCACGACAATGTATCCGTAGTCCTTGCGGGTCAGGTCGTCGAGAGTCAGAACGTTGGCATCGAGTGCGACACCCAGCCTGTTTCCGAATGCCATCTTGCTGACGGCTTCAATCAGGCCGCCCATCCCCATAACGTAGCTTGAGAGTACCTTGCCACCCGAAATGGTGTCGTAAAGTTGTCTGTATTGTGCCAATGCGTCCTCGTAGTCGGGCATTCCGTAGGCATCCTTTTTGATGTCGAGCAGATATAGTTCTGAACCAGCTTGCTTCAATTCGGGGGTCACCACGTGGTGGATGTCGCCTACGCCGACTGCAAAGCTGCAAAGGGTAGGAGGTACATCGATGTTGTTGAAGGTGCCGCTCATGGAGTCCTTGCCACCGATTGCGGGCAGCTTCAAGCCCATCTGGGCGTTGTAGGCGCCGAGGATGGCACTAAAGGGCTGTCCCCAACGATAGGGATCGTTGCCCAGTTTCTTGAAATATTCCTGGAAGGTAAGTCTTACCTTGCTGGCATCACCACCTGCTGCGGCAATCTTAGCCACGGAGGTCAATACCGAGTAGGCTGCGCCGTGGAAAGGACTCCAACTGCTCAGATAGGGGTCGAAACCGTAGCTCATCATTGTGATAGTGTCGCATTTGCCGGTGAGCAAAGGCAACTTGCCAATCATGGTCTGAGTGGGGGTTTGCTGCGTCTTGCCGCCGAAGGGCATCACAACGCTGCCCGCTCCAATGGTGCTGTCGAACATCTCCACCAAACCTTTCTGCGAACAAACGTTTAGGTCGGAAAGGGTCTTGATCCACAATTTCTTGACATCTTGCTCGTTGGCGATATCCAGTCTGCCAAGATCCGGTTTCTGCTCGGGCATCTCAACCTTTATGGTCGTCTCTTGGTGCGCGCCGTTGGTGTCGATGAAGCGGCGGCTGAGGTTCACAACCTCTTTGCCTCTCCAACTGATGACCATTCTCGGTTCCTCGGTAACGGTGGCAACTACCACAGCCTCAAGGTTCTCTTCGTCGGCATATTGCAACATCTGATCCACATCCTTGGGATCCACAACGATGGCCATACGCTCTTGCGATTCGCTGATGGCGAGTTCGGTGCCGTCCAAACCGGCATATTTCTTGGGAACCTTGTCGAGGTTGATTTGCAAGCCGTCGGCCAATTCGCCGATAGCCACGCTCACGCCACCAGCGCCAAAGTCGTTGCATTTCTTGATGAGCGAGGATACCTCTTCTCTGCGGAACATACGCTGCAGCTTGCGTTCCGTGGGTGCGTTGCCCTTCTGTACCTCAGCGCCACAGGTACTGAGCGATGCGGTGTTGTGCGATTTGGAAGCACCCGTAGCACCGCCACAACCGTCGCGACCCGTGCGTCCACCCAGCAGGATGATGACGTCGCCGGGGTCGGAGGTCATACGTTTCACCTGACGTCTCGGAGCGGCTGCTATCACGGCGCCAATCTCCATGCGTTTGGCCACATAGTCGGGGTGGTAGATTTCGTTCACCAAACCCGTTGCCAGACCAATCTGGTTGCCGTAGCTGCTGTAGCCGTGGGCTGCTGTGGTGACGATTTTGCGTTGGGGCAACTTGCCCTCGATGGTCTCGTTCAAAGGACGTGTTGGGTCGGCGGCTCCCGTCACACGCATAGCCTGATAAACATAGGTACGTCCCGAAAGCGGGTCGCGGATGGCGCCGCCCAAACAGGTCGCAGCACCGCCGAAAGGCTCAATTTCCGTGGGATGGTTGTGTGTTTCGTTCTTGAAGTTCACCAACCATTCCTCTTCCTTGCCGTCAATCACAACGGGCACCACGATGCTGCAGGCGTTGATTTCGTCGCTGATTTCTTGGTCGTCCAGCAAGCCCATCTTGCGGATTCGCTTGGCAGCCAAAGTACCCATGTCCATCAAGCAGACAAACTTGTCGGTTCTTCCCACATATTGGTCTTTGTGGTCGGCAAGGTATTGTTTGAAAGCGTTCTCCAGCAGTGGACGATAGTAGCCTTCGTCGAACTGCACGTCTTTCAACTCGGTGGCGAAGGTCGTGTGGCGACAGTGGTCGCTCCAGTAGGTGTCCAGCACGCGGATCTCGGTCATCGATGGGTCGCGGTGCTCTTCGTCGTGGAAATAACGCTGAATGTGCAAGAAATCCTTGAAGGTCATGGCGAGACCCAGCGAGTTGTAGAGCTCCTGCAACTTGGGTTCGCTCATCTCTTTGAAACCGTCGAAGATGATTACGTCGGCGGGCTCGTCGAACTTGTCCACCAGGGTCTGGGGTTTCTCGTCGCCTGCGAGGCGGCTGTCAACGGGGTTGATGCAGTGGTTGATGATGGCCTTGCGTTGTACATCGGACAGCTGGCCAGAGATGATATAAGTAGTGGCAGACTTGATAATAGGACTCTCGTCGGGCGAGAGCAGTCTCACGCATTGCTCTGCGCTGTCGGCGCGCTGGTCGAACTGGCCGGGAAGGTATTCAACCGAAAAGCAGAAATCTTGTTCCTGTTTCGGAGCGGTTTCTTCATAGACGAAATCCACGGGAGGCTCGGAAAAAACCGTCACCTTGGCTTCGTTATAAGTCTTGTCCGAGATGTTCTCCACATCGTAGCGTATAAGAACACGCACCTGTTTTGCCTCGATTCCGAGGTAGTTGGACATCTCTTCTTGCAACTCTTTCGCCTTTACGGCGTAGTCGCTTTTCTTTTCAACGTAAATGCGTCTGATCATATTGGGTATATGTTTTATGTTCAAAAGTGAATGGTGATTGGTGACTTGGCTTTTAGCTCTAACTAAACAAAAGTCAGTCTTCTATCGAGGCGAATTTTTCAGGGTGCCGTGCCGTGATGTCTTTGTAGAATTTCATGATCTCCACAAAGTCCTTGTCGTAGTCGCCGGTAGGGTAGAAGGCGGGACCCACGCCCATGATGCGTTTCTTGTAGTCGATGTACGACAGTACGATAGGCACGTTGGCTTGCATGGCCATTTCATAGAATCCTCTTTTCCAACGTTTGACCTTTTTACGGGTTCCTTCAGGAGTGATGACCACCGTAAAACGCTCGTTTTTGTTGAAATACTCCACCGCTTGTTCCACCAGTCCGTTGTGGCGGTTGCCTCTATCTACGGGCACCACGCCAAAGTAGTTCAGCAGCGGACGCGTAAACCAGTTGAAGAATTCTCTCTTCATGAATATGCGGGAGTTGACCTCGAGTTTCCATACGCATGCTGCGCCGAGAAAGAAGTCGTAGATAGAAGTGTGCGGAGCCTCGATAATGACGCATCGTTGCAGTTCGGGACGGTCTTCGTTGTGTTCCGGCACATCGAATTTCCATCCAAACAACCTCACGATAGCAATCCAAAGTTTTTTCATAATAATGCTATAAAATAGAATGCAAAGATACGAAAAACTCCCGATTGTTAATGGATTTTTTAGGAACCGAACTTTGAAATATTATCAACCACTAACCCCATAACAATCAACGTCTCCACCCCCAATGTGTAAAAACTCGCCCAATGGGTTGAATTCCTTCGGGCGATGAGGAAATCATTCTTTGTGAAAACTTATAGAAAAGTAACCATGTGACGGATTGACGATTAATAAAAAACAAGAGGGTCGCCTCGGTGGAGTGACCCTCTTGAAATAAATGGGAAATGATTATTTCTCCAAACGGATGCGGGCATCTACTGCGGTAACGTAGCGGGGATTGCCCAGCAAGGGGTTGAGGTCCATCTCGGCGATTTCGGGAGCAGCCTGAACCAATGCGCTTACGCGAGCAATCTGGTCGGCATACATGTCGATGTTGACAGCTTCCTGTCCGCGAACACCTTGCAGGATCTTGTAGCCACGCAGTTTGGTGAGCATCTCCTTGGCCTCTGCTGCCGTGATGGGAGCGAGGGCGCTCTGTACATCCTTCAGCACTTCGATGAAGATACCGCCAAGGCCGAAGAAAATCTGATGGCCGAACTTGGCGTCCTTGATGGCTCCGATATAGACATCAGTACCGTCGAGCATGGGGTACATCTCCACTGCGTAGGTCTCGGGAATGACAATCAAGCGGTTGAATTCCTTCTCTACGGTTTCAAGGTCCTTAACGCCGAGGGTGACACCTCCAACGTCGCTCTTGTGGAGCGGTCCTACAACCTTCATTACCAAAGGAACGTCCTTGCTGCAGCCAACTTCCTTGGCGAATGCCAAAGCGTCTGCTACCTTGTCAACCTCTACGCTCTTCTTGCGGCTGATTCCGGCAGCGTCAAGCAACTCGTTGTAGTCGGCAATTTCCATGTAGCCGTCTTTGCAACGGTCCACGGTCTTGCGGATGCGAGCTACATCAATAGCGGGCTGTTCCACGTTTTCGGGCTGGGGCTTGGGTGTGTGATATACCTTGCAAAGTGCGTTGCCAAGCACACATTCTTCGGGGAAGTTGATGCGGCCACGGTCGATGAATTCCTGGATTTCGTCCTTCACGTTGATGATGGAGGGCAATACAGGGAAGATGGGCTTCTTGCAAGTCTTCATCTTCTCGTCCAAGAGGGCGTAAACCTCGCGGTTGGAGAACAATCCCGGTGAACCGAAGATGACCACGGAGAAGTCGATGTTGTCGTATTCATTCTCCACGGTGTCAATGATATAGCCGAGCTGTTCGGCAGTGCCCGTAGCGAGGAAGTCGATGGGGTTTCCTACTGAAGAACCGGCAAACAGTTTCTCGAGGAGAGTCTTGCTTGCGGGATGGTCTTTCAGAGGAGGAACTTCCATGCCGCCATTGGAAAGCACGTCGGTGAGCATAACGGCGGGACCACCAGCGTGGGTAATCACGGCGCAACGTTTGCCCTTGAGTTCGGGGTGCATGAAGATGGAGCATACCGTGGTCAGTTCCTGACGGTTCTGGCAGCGAACGATGCCAGCCTTGCGGAACAAAGCATCCACAGCTGCGTCGTTGGTTGCCAAAGCGCCGGTGTGGCTCGAAGCGGCACGGCTACCTGCTGCGCTACCGCCCGACTTGATGGCTGCGATGTGGCATCCCTTGTTGATGAGGCTGCGGCTGTGCTTGAGCAAGCGCTGAGGGTCGCCAATCTTTTCCATATAGAGCATGATGACGCGAGAGGATTTCTCGGGGTCGAAAGTCTCGTCGAGGTGTTCCAATACGTCTTCGATGCCTACCTGAGCGGAGTTTCCAACAGCCCAAACACTGTTGAAAGTCAAACCGTTGGTGATACCGTATTCCTTGATGAACACTGCTGTGGCACCCGAACCGGTGATGAAATCAACACCGTGAGGATCCAAAGTGGGTATAGGGGTGTCGAAGCAACCGCTATAGTTGGTGTTCAAGAAACCGGTGCAGTTGGGGCCGATCAAGCTGCCGCCTACTGCGTTGATGCTGTCAACGATATGTTCTTCGATGGCGGCGCCTTCTGCGTTCTCTTCCGAGAAACCAGCGCTTACGATGATGAAACCTTTGGTGCCTTTCTGCTGGGTGAGCACGTCAACGGTGTTGGCGCAGAATTTGGCGGCGATGCAAAGGATAGCGCAATCAACCTGGGGCAGGTCTTCTACCTTGGCGTAGCATTTCACGCCCTGCACTTCGGTCTCTTTGGGGTTCACGGCATAGACGGAACCTTTGAAGTTGCTGTCGAGCAGGTTCTTCAGGGCTTTTCCGCCAGGTTTATGAACGTCAGAAGATGCACCGCAAACAACGATGCTCTTAGGATTGAGAAGTTCTTTACAAATCATTATTCTTTATTTTTAAGTTTTATAGTTTAGTGACTAGTGATTGGTGAGTCTTCTCAGCTCACAGTTCACAGCTCGCAATTTATTTCTCGGGAATGGCTTCCAATGTGGCTACCAGATAGTCGTAGAATTTTTTGGAGCTGGGAATGTTGGCGCGCTCATCGGGGCTGTGAGGGCTGTTCAAGGTGGGTCCGAAGGAAATCATCTCCATCTCGGGATATTTGCCGCCGAGCAGACCGCATTCCAGACCGGCGTGGATAGCCATCACTGCGGGCTCTTTCTTGTAGAGTTTCTTGTAGGTTGCCTTCATGGTCTTTAGCAATGCGCTGTCCATGTTGGGCTTCCATCCGGGGTATGCGCCAGTGAGTTGGCATTTGCCGCCAGCCAGTTCGGCGAGGCATACGAGACGTTCTGCCAAAGCGTCCTTTGCGGAATCCACGGAAGAGCGGAGCAAAGCCTTGATGTAGAAATTCTTGCCGTTGGTCTTCATGATGGCGAGGTTCAGAGAGGTCTCTACCAAACCTTCCATATCTTTGCTCATACGGATAACGCCGTTGGGGGCGATCATCACGCTGTTGATGATTTTCTGCGTATCGGCTTCGGTCATCACGGTGGGGTTCATTCTGGCGGGTTCGCACTTCATGAAGAAGTCGGGCTCTACCTTGCCGAGCTCTTTCTTCACCCAGCCTGCAACTTTCTCAAATTCCTTCACGATGCACTCTTTGTGTGCTTTGGGCATGGCAAAGAGACAGGTGGCATCTCTCGGGATGGCGTTGCGCATATTGCCGCCCTCGACATTGATGAGGCGGATGCCGCATTCTGCCACCCAACGCAAATGACGGAACATGATTTTGTTGGCGTTGGCACGGCCGGTGTTGATTTCCATGCCGCTGTGGCCACCCTTCAAGCCGCCGATGGTGAGGCGCATGGCGCAGTAGTCCTTGGGTGCCTTCTCGGTAGCGTAGGGAATGGAGATGGTGGCGTCGATACCGCCGGCACAACCTACATAAAGTTCGCCTTCGGTCTCGCTGTCAAGGTTCAACAGATATTTGCCTTTCAGTTCACCTGCCTTCAAGCCGAAAGCACCAGTCATGCCAGTCTCTTCATCGGTGGTAATCAAAGCTTCGAGAGGTCCGTGCTTGAGGGTCTTGGACTCAAAAACGGCCATGATGGCTGCTACGCCAAGGCCATCGTCTGCACCGAGGGTGGTATCGCAAGCATATACCCATTCGTCAACAATCTTGGTCTGGATGGGGTCTTTCAGAAAGTCGTGCACTTTGCCGGCGCGAGCCTGGGGAACCATGTCCATGTGAGCCTGCAAAACAACGGGCTGACGTTTTTCCATGCCTTTGGTGGCTGGCTTGGTCATGATGATGTTGCCGACCTTATCTACGCGGCAGTCGATTTTTTTCTTCTTTGCCCAGTTTACTAAAAAGTCACGAACGATTTCTTCGTGTTTCGAGGGGCGTGGGCAACGGGTAAGCTCATAAAAATTACCCCATAGTTCTTTGGGTTCAAGATCTTTAATTGTCATATCTAATAAAGTTTTAATATTGATTGATTTTCTGTTGTTTGTCGATAGGGTTTGTTTATTGGTTTTCGTCGTCTTCCTGACTGTAATAGTATCGCTCTATTTCTTGCAGCAGGTCGATGAAGCATTCGTTGAGATTGTCTATCTTGCCGGTGAGGCTGGTGCTGTTGGCTTTTGCGCTGCTGCTTTTCTTTTTGTGCAGTTGGATGATTTTTTCCGAAGGTCCGAGGTAGTTGAAAAAATGCAGTCGGGCGATGTACTGCTTGAATTCGGTGAGGTTGGTGTGATGGACCTTGGAAAGATAGTCTTCGAATCCGAAGATCGACTGTTGATTGTAAAAGTCGTTGTACAGTGCTATTTGCTTCTCAAATGCGTCTCTTCCGTTGATGATCATCACAAAGTCGAAGTCTTTCAGTACGGGGTCTATCTTGTGGTCTATATTGTCTATCAGAAAGTAGTATAGTTGCGATACCTCGTTGAAATAGATGAAAATGGGGAACGTATTTGTGCCGAAAATCTCGATGTCTTCCTGTCGCGAAAGATGGGTTTCAAACAGATCGTTGAATGCAGCAACAAATTGATAGTTCGGCATTTCGGTTTTCCAAAGCAAGCATGCGGAGTTGTTTGTGTCGAACTCCATTTCGCTAACCAGTTTATGTCGAATAGTTTTTTTCATCAACGATGCGTGATTTTGAATGCTTTGTTTGATCTGTCAGCTGCCAAATGCTTCTTTTTTGGAAAAATCGGGGCGGAATGTTTCGTTTGATGCTAACTCTTGCACCCAACCTTTGTGGAATCCCAACGCGTAGAACTTCTCCTTTACTTGTTCGTATTCCGCTTCGGTAAGCGTTCGTGTTAGTTCGGGAAATTCCGACACGCTTCCCTCTAAAAGATGTTTTGGTGGAAAATACTGCGCCATCAGCGAGATGTTGAGGCTTGTAGAAAGGTTGTCGGCTATCCATTCCAGACATTTTACGCTGTTTTCCACAGCTCCTGGCAGCACTAAATGCCGGATGATGATGCCTCGGAAAGCAACCCCGTCGTCGCAGGGTAGGGCGGAACCTTTTTGGCGATACATCTCCTGCAACGCTTTTGCCGCTTTTTCGGGGTAGTCGGCGGCGTGAGAGTACTTCTGCGCCAATGCATTGTCCATGTATTTCAGGTCGGGAAGGTAGATGTCCACGTATGGTTCCACCATCCGCAAGGTCTCTACATTGTCGTAGCCGTTGGTGTTGTACACCGTTGTCGGGAAAAGTCCTCTTTTGTGCAGTCGCTCCATCAGTTCGGGAATCACATAGGCGTAGTGGGAAGGACTTACAAATCCCAGCATGTTCTCGCTGGTTTGCAGCACTTCCGCGATGCGATCCACCACGGAATCCAAGTCCTTGTAGAAGATATTGTCTTCTGCCACAGTGGTGCCAGAAATGTCGTGGTTTTGACAGAATACGCAATGCAGGTTGCAGTGTGCAAAAAACAAGTTGCAGATGCCTTTCTTCCCTGAAATGGGAGGCTCTTCTCCTTTGTGGACGCAAATCGAGGCTATTTCGGGTTCGGATGGCGCATGGCAAAACCCCGCTGCCACGCGTCTGTTGGCGCCGCAGCTACGAGGACATATATGGCATGCACCGAAATCCAATTGATGCTTTTTTATAATTTCTGCAAAGATACAAAAAAAAAGTGATGTCGATGCGCTCATTTTATAAACAATTTCAAAGTTCGTTTTGAATGGAAACTGGCGACGAGTGTCAATGAACGCTGAAAACCGTCGCCCGCTTGATGAAATTCATTTTGCGGATTTTGCTCCACGTCTGCACTCGAAGAATATTTGTGGCTTTTTCGAGAGGGAAAACAATATATCAACAATCCGCAGGAAAGGTTCTGTTGCTGAAGATTATTAATATTAATTAAATTTTGTATCTTTGCAAAATGAAATCAAAGGATTTTTTCGAAATATTTGACCGCCAGATTGTGGAGTACCACAAGACCGATTCCGTCGATGCTCCCACCGTAAACCCCTTTCAGCAAGGCACTTTCGAGGCTTTGTTGTGGGAAAAGAATTTCATCGATACCGTTCAGTGGCATCTTGAGGACCTGATTCGTCCCGAAGACGTTAATCCACAAGAAGCGTTGACGTTGAAGCGTCGCATCGACAAGTCGAACCAGAACCGTACCGATATGGTGGAACGCATTGATGATTGGTATCTGCTTCAGTTCAAGGATGTAAAGCCTATGCCTCACGCCAAGATCAACACCGAGACGCCGGCTTGGGCCATCGACCGACTTTCCATTTTGGCTCTGAAAATCTACCATTTCTCCATCGAGGCGCATCGAAAGGACGCCTCTGCGGAGCATCTGGCAAAATGCCAGTCGAAACTCGACGTGCTCAATACCCAGAAACAAGATTTGTCGCAGGCTATCGACGACTTGCTCGACGAACTGTCCAAGGGCGAAAAAATCATGAAGGTATATCGACAGATGAAGATGTACAACGATCCGTCGTTGAACCCGATGCTTTACGCGAAGAAATAATCCATTGCCGCAATGTGGTTTTCGTATGATAAACTTGAAGCCTGATTGTTGATAAATGTCTTGCGTATGAAGTTCAAAAACAAAACGAAAACCACGATGGTAGAAGGCCGCTCTTACAGGGAGCATGTGTTGGTTGTCCGCCTTTCGGCTTTGGGCGACGTGGCAATATTGGCGCCCGTGGTGCGGAATCGTGCCGAGGCCAATCCTGACGTGCTTTTCACCATTGCCGCCCCGAAACTGTTGCAGCCGCTTTTCGACGGATTGGAGAATGTGAGATACCTTCCTACTCGTAAGCAAAAATCCCGTCAGCTCTACAAATTCCTATCCCAGGTGCGTCCCACCGTGGTGGCGGACATGCATCGCATCAACCGCATTGTTGGGGCTGATTTGCTCTTTCTGTTGCATGGCGTTCCGATCCATGCCATTCGTAAATATCATTGCGCCCGACATCGTATGGTGCGGTCGCGTCGTAAAGACCTTACGCCCTTGCCTTGCGTGTCGCAGCGCTACGAAGAGGTGTTTGACGCCTGCAAGCTCAAGGGCTGTCCTTCGAAAAACTTGGATTCTCCAATTCAGCATGTCGCCAATCGGCAAACGAGCATTGTAGGAATCGCGCCGTTTGCGCAGCATCAGGGCAAGGTGTGGCCGTTGGATCGGATGGAACGGCTCGTGTCCGACCTGTCGGGTAGGCCCGACACGAAAATTGTTCTTTTCGGTGGGTCGAAGGAATCCGATGTGCTTCAATCTTGGGCGGATAAGTATCCTAATGTTGAGTCGATTGCGGGAAAGTTTCCCTTCGAGAAAGAAATGGAATACATTCAAAATCTTGATGTTATGGTGAGCATGGACAGCGCCAACATGCATTTCGCCTCCTGTTTTGGAGTCCCCGTTGTGAGTATCTGGGGCGCCACGCATCCCAATGCGGGCTTTTATGGGTGGAATCAAAATCCAGAGTGGGCAGTGCAGTCCGACCTTGCCTGCCGCCCCTGCTCTTCTTACGGCAACAAGCCCTGTAGGTTTGGAGATTTCCGCTGTATGAAGTCTATCTCGGTCGATCAGGTGCGCAATGTTATTGAAACGGTTTTGAAATAGATTGAATAATGAAACGCAAGTTCCTCGTTTTGTTGGTCTCGCTCTTCAGCCTTGCCGCCATTGGCATGGTGGTGGTGCAGATTGTGCAGACTCGTCGCGTTACGGAAATCAGCGACAATCTGTTCAATGTAAGCGTCAATAATGCCATATCGAATGTGATTGACCAGTTCGACCGCATGAAGATGGACCAATACCTCTCTCAGAGGGAACGCGTGCGCCTGCGTCAATACCGTCGCATTGAGGAACTTAACGACCGAATGCTCGATATTGTCCGCAACCACCAGGACTTGTTCTACGACGAAACGCGCATGCGGCTCGATGTGGCTTTGCTGGATAGTGCCTTTATACTTCCCCAGGTGCGGCTTTCTGCGTCCGACAGCAATGTCATCCGTCGCTACAATACGCTCGTGAATGCGCGAAAAGTGTTGAACGACAGCGTTGAAAACAGAGGCGGTGGATCCATCGCCAAACCTTCGGAAATCCTTACGCCCGACAACTTCAACTACTCGATGCTGGACTCTCTCATTCGCGAGGAATTGATTCTTAACGGTGTCGATGTCTCACCCTATATCGGCGTTTTTGAAAACAATGACGGTGTATTCCTTTACCTCAGCAAACCCGACGCCAAAGAGGATTTGAAGGCAACGCCCTACCGCTATAATTTCCTGCCAAGTGGCATTGCATCCTCGCATGAATACGACATAGTGCTTCATTTTCCGACGTCGTTGATTTTTGTCAACGATTCCGTGGTCTTCGTGCTCATGAATTGCTTCCTGATTTTTGTGGTCCTTGTACTCTTTATGGTCGCTATTCATACAATAAACAATATGCGCAAGGTTGACGAGATGAAGGCCGAGTTCACCAGCAACATGACTCACGAAATCAAGACGCCGTTGGCCACCATCTCGCTGGCTTGCGAAATGCTTCAAGACCCATCGGTGAGCAGCAATGAAGAAACTCGACGCAACTTCCTCAATATCATTGGAGATGAGAATCGAAGAATGCGTACCTTGGTGGAGACTATTTTGCAAAGCGCCAAGATGGCGAAGAAGAACTTCACGCTCAACTGCAAGGAGTTGAATGCTCATGACCTTATTCGTTCAACGGCCGATGATTTCAAGCTCACGCTCGAGTCTCGACAAGGAACGCTTACGCTCAACCTTAATGCGTCCAATGCAACGCTTTATGCCGATGAGTTGCACATTAATAATATGATACACAATTTGGTGGATAATGCCATAAAGTATTCTCCCGAAAAGCCGACCATCACCATAGAAACCATGATAAAAGGAAAAATGTTTGTGCTTTCGGTGGCGGATAAAGGACTCGGTATCTCCAAAGACGACCAAAAGCATATCTTTGAGAAGTATTACCGTGTATCAACGGGCAATGTGCACAACGTCAAAGGTTTCGGTATCGGTTTGAACTATGTATATCAAGTCGTTAATCTTCATCATGGGAGTATCTCTGTCAATAGCGAGTTGGGCAAGGGAAGCACTTTCGTCGTTTCGTTGCCCTTGTAGTTGTGTTTTAAAATGATAGCTTATTTGTCAAAATTTGTGAGTGATTTGTGGTAATTCGTGTAAAAAACATGTTATTGTCATTAATTCTTGTTGATTTTTAGAAGTTACCTGTGATAACCGTCGTAATTCAATTATTAATATTGTTATATATGCATTTGATCAAGTCTTTGGTTCTTTCTCTCACGTTGGCGTTTCTCCCGCTGGGCGTAGATGCACAGCAGTTGATTCGCCCGGAACGCGTTTCTCCAACTACGGATATGGAGTACCACTATCTTACGAGTGAATATGGTTTGCGTCACGCTAAAAAAGACCAGGTTAAAACGGGTTATGTACTGGAGCATTTGGCTACTTATTTTTTAAGATGGACCCATGACGGGGAAAAGGAACCTGTTGTAAAAACAATTGATTTCAAAGCGTTTAAAAGAAATGGAGAGGCAAGTCCTTGCGCAATCCTGTGCGTGTGTACAAGTTCCGTTTCGGACAATGTGGAGTATTTTTGCTTGCCCACAATCGACGCTGACAAGAAATTGTGGACCAAATTCCGCCAGCAGCAACAATCGCAGGACGAGGAGTGGGCTCAGGTATGGTTTTGGGGCTTGTCGCACTTGTCGGCGATATTTATGAGATAATGTGATTTTTGCGTATCTTTGCAACTTGAAAAGAATATTCGTTGTTTGTTAATCTCCAATAGCCTATGAAAATTGTCATCATCATCGCGATGGATTATGAGTACCAGAACATGGTATCGATTTTTGATGGAAAGTCGGAAGGTGAGATTGCGGGCAATCATGTCATTTTGATGAAGAGTGGCATCGGCAAGGTAAATGCCGCAGTGAAGACCGCCGAAATCATCGCCCGAGAACATCCCGACTGCATCATCAATACCGGCCTTGCAGGTGGAATCGACGAAAGCCTTGAGGTGCGCGACATCGTTGTGGGCAAAGAGGCTGTCTATCACGATGTGTGGTGTGGCGAAGGCAACGAATACGGACAGGTGCAGGGGTTGCCGGCTCGCTTTGCGGGCGACAAGCGTCTGCACGATATCGCCATGTCGTTGAGCGCCGATTCCAGCTACACCCAGCGCATGCACTCGGGTTTGATTTGCAGCGGCGACAAGTTCATCACCAACGCCGATGCTCTTGCCGTTATCAAGAACGACTTTCCCGAAGGCTTGGCGGTGGATATGGAATCGGCCGCTACCGCGCAGACCTGCCACCTCTACAACATTCCCTTCCTCGCCGTGCGCATCATCAGCGACACCCCGGGCCGCACCGACAACCACCAACAGCAGTGGGAGGACTTTCTCAAGGACATGAGCACCCGCTCTTTCCGATGGATCCGTCTCTTCCTCGCATCGCTCCCCAATAGCTTGTAGATGTTGCTAACCTTGACTTTGACCATCAATTCACTAACCACTAATCACAGACCTCATTTATGGACAAAATTCCCAGCTTTACCATCGACCATATCCACCTCCTCAGAGGTATCTATGTCTCCCGCAAAGACTTTGTAGGGGGCGAGACCGTTACCACCTTCGACATCCGCATGAAAGAGCCCAACCGTGAACCCGCCTTGGGACAGGGTGCCATCCACACCATCGAGCACCTTGCCGCCACCTACGTCCGCAACGATGCCGAGTGGAAAGACCGCATCATCTATTGGGGTCCGATGGGCTGTTTGACGGGTAATTATCTCTTGATGCGTGGCGACCTGCAGTCGGAAGACATCGTGGAACTGATGCAGCGCACTTTCCGCTTTGTCGCCGACTTTGAAGGCGAAGTCCCCGGAGCCGCCCCCAAAGATTGCGGCAACTACCTGCTCCACGACCTGCCTATGGCAAAATGGGAGTCGCGTAAGTATTTGGAAGAGGTTTTGTTGCAGATGAAGCCCGAAAATCTTCACTATCCGCAACAATAAACCACCACCAACGCCGTTATTTTAAGGTCAAAGGTCACAAATAAGGCCCCGTAGTTCAGCTGAATAGAACGTCGGATTCCGGTTCCGAAAGTCGTGGGTTTGAATCCCGCCGGGGTCACAAAGATTGAAAAAACTGTCTGTTGGATGAATCTTTTGCAAGATCTGTCCAACAGACTTTTTTTATAAAATTAGCAATGGAGTTGTGAATTGCTTTGAAATTTTGTATCTTTGCAGATGATAAACAACACGATATTAGCAAAGTACACAACCAGAGTTGGTTATCGCAAAATTTAGAAATAAAAAATCCTCCCATTTCGAGAGGATTTTTTATTTGTCAAAAACGCTTTTTTTATCCTGCAAAAGCACTAAAATAACTCCAATTGTTGGCCTGGCGCATCTGCCTTTTGAGGTTTTTGTGAACAAAATATCTCCATTTCTCCAAATTGTTTGTCGGTGATGCAGAGTATCCCTACTTGTCCGTGTTCGGGCAACATTGTTTTCACTCGTTTGATGTGAACGTCGGCATTCTCCCGACTGGGACAATGGCGCACATAGGCGGAGAACTGAAACATGGTAAAACCGTCACCCATAATCCGTTTGCGAAATTCGGCAGCAGCCTTGCGCTCTTTCTTTGTCTCGGTTGGAAGGTCGTAGAGTACCACTATCCACATGATTTGGTATTCGCTGAAACGGTCGGTTTTCATTGTTCCATGATGGGATAGCTGATTTTGCGGAGTTCTCCACTGAAGCATTTGTAGAGTGATGCGGTTGTTTGCGAGGTGGCAACCATCAAGGGCCTCCGTTGCCCTTCGATGACAACCTCCAAAACAGGAATCCCCAACAACTGCCTTTTGAGGTCGGTGGTGAGACGGCTGCAATCCGTTCCGCTTTGTAGGATTTGAAGTACCAGCGCATCGACGTAGGGCCGGTAGGGCTCCATAATGTCATCTGCTAAGCAATAGGCATTGTAGCGGTTGTGGTGGTGAATGCCCAAAGTGGGTAGCAATCCGCTCGACACCAAAGCCCTTGCAACCACACCACGCAGGATGGCGTAACCATAGTTAAGCAGGTTGTTGGGGCAATCCTCTTCACGATTACGGGTAAAATTGTCGATGTCGGGGAACATCGTTTTCCAGTAGTAGGCGGCTGCACGACCTTCAAGGTTGTCGGTGTCGCCACTCTTTACGTCGCGTTCCCATGCTTTCATATTGCCGATTTCGGCATTGCGATGATGTAGGAGTACGGCGGCTTGGTTGTGTATCTTGGCTTGGATGGTCTGCTGCCAAAGCTGTTTGCGAAGGGGTAGGGAGGCTTCGATTTGCAGCTGGAATCGTTCGCTTTGGGTGGTGTTGCCCGACAGCGGAAGCAGCAACCCCGATGGCATGTGCTTCTCGTCGCAAGTGATTACGGAACAGTTGTTGGCGACCAAAGCATCCAAGGCTCCATTGGTGATGGTGATTTGACGGTCTTCCAGCACCACGACCCCGATGTCCTCGATGGGGGCGGTCTTGACTACATCCTGTCCAGAGTCTGGGTCGTTGCGTTTGATGACCAACTGCCCATTGCGCAAAGAGAGGTATGCGGGATTGCCGAAAAAGAGAGTCCGTTTTATCATGATTACTCTAATAGGTTGTTCTCGTCTTGATTAGTCAAGAAATTTTCTTGTGAAACAATGCTGTGACCAAGCTCTTTCTCGGTTGCTTCTCGGGCCGATCCAGCAACGCTTCCACCCCTTTTTGCCACCTGTTTGTTTTCTTCGAATGTTTTTGGAGCCTCTTGCTCGGAGATTTCCGTCGTAACGCGCTCGCCAAGCATCGTGAAAATCAGCTCCAAGTCGTTCATGTGGTCACGCAGATTCTGGTTCTTTTTTGTGAGACCTTTGAATTCTTTGTATTCAGAAGGAGTCATTCCGAAAGTGGCTTTGCTGATTTCGGCGGTAAGGATGGCATAATCCCGTTCTTCAGTAATGCCGCGTTTCTTCCATTCGTCTGTGAGATTCTGTCTGATGGCGATGCCTCTCAGTCGCTTGTCGATCCAGTCTTTGGGGTAACCTTTCTTCTCGTAGAGATCCTTCATCCGTTCTTGAGCCAGTTCGGGGTTTTCTATTTCCTGCAATCTTTCGTAACCCACTTGTGCCAGCCATTGCTTGAATGGTTCCGCTTTAGGTGATGGAATGGATTGGATGATGCGCAGCAAGGATTTGACGTTGGCGCAATCCGTAGAATAGCGTTTTCCGTCAGAACTTGGTAATTTCAGTTGTACCCAAATTGGGTACAACTCATATTCTTTCAAATCACGGTCTTTCATCTTGCGCCAATACTGGCGGGGATTGGGAGAGTCTGTTAATACTTCCACCACATCTACGATGGAAAAATACCATTGTTGTTCCTCCTCGTTCCAAGAGGAACGGATCTTTTTATCTTGAAACAGTTTGATGTTGCTCATAGTTTAGTTTTTTTAGTTAATGAATGAGTCGGTTATTAGAAAAATGATGTTTAATAAGTTTCAGTTGTACGAAAATAACGTACGACTCATAGTTTTATGCCGTTAAATTCAATGACATTTCCTAATCTATCAACCTTTATAGGAACACAGATTTCTTTAAATGATATACGAATATTGTTGATGTTATCAAATTCCAGTTTGTTAAGTTGAGTGTATTCAACTTTGTCGACTATTGAATTGGCAACATTGTATGGTATGCAATATAGACGTGAGTTGGTAAATGAAACAATTTTATAAATTCTCGTCTTGTCATCAACAGTTGTTTCTCCATTCTTAGGCAAATAAACTAAGTCGCCTGGGGAAAGAGAAAATAAGAAATGTGTATCTTGCGCAACCTCGTTGGTCTCTTTCAAGATTTTATCTAATTCACTTACCCAATTTTTGGTGAAACGTTTTTGGCAATCAATGACCAAGTTAAGAGGAACGGTAACGAATGAACGTTTTTTGTCGTTATTTTCATAAACGAAGAAAAATAGGTTCGTTCCCTTTGCTGCTTCCACAAATTTCTTTCCTTTGTTGCCTGTCTGTCCGATAGCGAATTTGTCGGCTTTTTCATATATACGAACTTTTAATACGGGCTGATGGAATCTATTGCCGTTCAGAGTAAAAATATTCTTGTTCATCTCATCAATACCATCAGGAGAGAATGCAAGTTCGGCATCGCCACCTTTTGCCTCCAAATGCGCAAGAAGAATCTTTTGAATGCCGGTGTCAGTTACGCTTTCCTCAATTTTCTTTTTATTGAACGATGTGTCAAGCGGTTTACGGGTGGCAAAATACCGTTCTTTGGTGTCTTTAGTAAAATAGTAAACCTCTATTTTTTTGAGATTGATATCAGACCATACATCTTTGTTTTCTTCAACATATTGTTTGATGTATTTAGCATCTCTGTTTTCTTTGAGAAGTTCAAGAATTTTCTCCTTAAAATCTTTGTTGACGATGGCTTTTGGATTCTTCATCGCTTCATTCAGCGAAACTTCTTTCTTGAAACGCAGGTTGACTTCACCAAAGACAGTGTCTTTGTGCATGGATTTGCGTATTGCCCAACTTTCGCCCTTTTCTTGTTTGATCATCACCTTTTTGCCATTTTCAAAATGCTGGTAATGGTTAACCGTTTTGTTGATGACACGCAGATTCTGTTTGAAACTGACCACGATGTTTTCCAATGCACTTTGTGCGTCTTGTGTGAAAGTTTCCCAAGGCTTGAGGAATTCTTTGGGCACTTTGCGTTTTTCTCCGTTGATGAGCACTTCTTCGTAGCGGCGCAGTTTGTGAGAAAGCGCATATCTGTTTTCTTTGTGCTCGGATAATGCGGCTTCGTTGTTGAGCAGGTTCACGTGGTCGCGAGTAGTGCAGGCAATAACGATGGCATCCATAGCGTGGTGTCGGTGGTCAATACGCTTTTTGTTGAAACCTTTCTGCAATTCCAAAGGCATTGCGGGGATGATTTCACCGCTTGTATTAATGGTTGTGAAGTCTGTGGAATTGGTCAACTCGTTCATTCTAATGAAACGTGGTAGAATGATACGATTCCACACGTCGTTCATGCCCCAGTCTTTTTTCAATCTGTCTGTAATGCTTCCATTGCAGGAAATGAGATTTTTGGAGACGGTTTCTTGCTCCAAGTTGCCATTTTCATCCTTTTCTCTAACAATATTTGAAAGAATACCTTTAATATACTTGCTGATATAACGACTGTCGTTTAATTGCCTTTCAATGAATTTGTCTGGTATGTCATCCATTAAAAGATGTTTCATCTTGGAATGATTTTTGGCATAATTCTTTCTGACAAAATCTTGATAATCGTCTGTGGAGAAGATTTCAACGACTTTTCCTCCAGTAAGTGTGACTTTTTCTCCGTGATGATTCTTGATAAATTCAAATCCAAGCAGGTTGTCTTTGAGTCTGTTGACTTCTGCTTCACAAATGACTTTGTTGCTGAAAGAATCATCAAAATAACGGGACTGCGGAATGACGTGCTCAATTTCGTATGCTGTGGTGAAAAGTTTGCTCAAAGGAATCATTTGACCCGTGTAGGGTGAGCGATATTTTTGTTCGAGCCAACATTTGTATTTTGTTATTTCGTTTTTTGTTGGCTGTTTTGCTCTATCCGTTTCTTTAAATTTGTTTTTAATATCTAAAATTTCTTTTGGTGTTTCTTCTTCTTTTATATACTTATCTTTTTGTTTATCGTAAATTTCTGTTGCAGAAAATGCTCCTTCTTCGTATATTCGCAAAATATCTTGCTGAGTAGGTGAATATGGCTTGACGTTTTCAATCTTGTATTCAGGGTTCTGTAATTCCATCAACAAGGCTTTGATACGCAGGTTGGTGTTTTCGTTCTCGTTGATGCGGTCGGTCATCTTTTTGCGCTTGTCAGCAGGATTTTTCATCTCGCGACCAAGCTCGACGTGTATTTCATCAATACTTCCCACTTGTTTCCAAATGTCGCGCACGGTACGCATAGTTTCTGTAACAACTTGCTCAACAATGGGATTCCGCATGGAATGCTGCTTGAAGTCTTTCAACCATTTGTCAATGTCTTCTGGTTTTTCCCACTTCTGAATATCGCTGGCTTCCGAATGTCTGTCGTAAGCTATATAACAGGCAAGCCAAATTGGCAGGCCTTTGAAATGCGAAATTTCAGTAAGATGAATGGCTTTTTCACGCACACGATTGCGGATTTTTTCATCATATTCGCCCGAGATGATTTTATCAATTCTATCAAGTGTTTTCTCATCAATGTTGTCCTGAACCCAATATTTACCCATGCGCATCAGTTCCAACAATTTTTTGATGGCTTTCTCCGAATAGGAACCGTAGTCTTTTTCGTCAAATTTGGCTTTCTTCAAATTCTCAATGCTTTCATCTGAAAAACCAGCTTCCAGAAGTTTATGATAAATGCCTTTGGATTTGTTTCGTTTGTCTTCAGCAAAAACAGCGTCAATTTTAGCCTTGGAATTCACAGAGTAAAGCAGATGCCAAAGTGCGTATTCCAATTCTTTGGTGAGTTTTGTCTTATCCTCTTTGGTGAGTTTTGCCAAAAGAACAGCGCGTGTTTTGTTGCAGGGATAAGTTTTATCTTCAACATAATTCCACCGATAGGGAAGCTTCGAATCTTTTCCTTTCGGCTTCTTTATTTTGAAATAGGTGGTCAAAAGCGAATCTTGCGTGATTTCTTTTTTGTCATTCAAAAAATCAAACAGAGCAACCAACTCCTCTTCTGAACGGATGAATTCGTTTGTAACATCAACGTCCGTTTCAAGTTTGCCCGTTGATACATTTCCAAACAAGTCCATTTGTCCGTCATTAACAATCCTTTCTCTCTGATAAATTTTCAAATTCTGTACAAACTGCCAAAGACGGAATTCCTGGAAGAACGGATTGGATTTGGCAACGCACTTGATAGGATACTCATTACCATCTTTGTCAAAATGGGATTCGTATGGGCAATTGGCGATGGTGGATTTTTTGCTTTTTAAAGGTCGTTGATAGAACAAGACATCGTCAACGAGCAGGTATGTGAAATCTCTGGAGGCAATGCTGTTTCTATAGTCATCATTAGAAGGGTAGAGTTCTTCAATGCAGGCGGCATACAACTCAGAATCATTTAATTCAGGAATGAATTCCTTCTGCTTGTTGATGATGGCTTTCAGCTCGTCTTTGAAATACTTTCTTTCAATGGTGCGCACCAGTTTTCCGATAATTTTCTGTTCCGGATTGCTCAGCAAGGAATTGTAAATGTATTCGCCTACGGTGTTGCCGGAAATGTCAATGTTATATTCTGTTTTCTTTTTTAAAAGAGTCCAGTCGTCTTCTTTAGGGGCGCGGAACGAACGCTTTTCTTTACCATCCTTATCCGTTTTGACAGTCCCGTCATCATTTAAATCTGTGGTAACAATAAAGTCTTTGACTTTTCCCACCCAGTCTAAAGGAATGGAACTTGCCCTTTTGTATATCCAACCATTTTCTAATTTTACGTTGTACCAGATATCATCTCCTTTTTTATCGCCACTATCTTCTACGTCAACAACTTTCAATGAATGAAATTCCACTAATTGGTTTTTGCTCTGTTCCTCTTCCTCGTCCCTCAGCTGATTGTAACCACGTTTTTGATTGAATTGCAGAAGAATCCAGGCAAGCTCTTCTTTGGTAATTGCTTGGGACAACGCTTTTTTGCGAAGGTAATAAATGGTCCAGTCCAATGGGACTTTTTTGCCATCAGCGACTAATTCGGGTTGGTTCGTGGCAAAATCGGCAAGCATTTCATTAAAGGAGTCCATAAAGAGGAATTGACCATTATTCCATGCCAATTTAGGCTCACTTTCTTTCAGAAAATGTCCGTATTTATCTAATTTTTCAGCATAATGTTTCGGAAGGAAATCCATTACGGACAAAACGCGATGCAACCTTTCTCGGCGAAGCAGGTAGCGCTCGTGCAAACGACGTGCGCTTCTTTTTGTTGTTCTATCTGCCGTTTGAGATTTAGTACTCCCCATGGCAAAATCTCCTAAAACAGCTGCATCCATTGGGATAATTCTACTTCCGTCAGCTTCAATGCGCTTATATTTTATCCCGTTTTCTGTTTGTTCGCCATTTAATACAGCCCAGCCAATGCTGTTTGTGCCCAAGTCTAAACCTAAGATTTTCTTCATATTATAGTTGTTGTTTATCAATTAAATAATTTTCAAATTTATAAAAAAATCTATAACAATACAAATTATTGAATAAAAAGTCGTATCTTTGCATCACAAAATTTCAAGCAATTCACAATAAGGATTATTCCGTTGTGAAAACATTTTAGACGGGACAGTTTTCTGCCTCGTTTTTTTTTGTCGGTTCGTTCTATTTCATGGCACATGGACAAGATGTTGTATTATTGAAATACAATTACCGGAACTGTTTTGCTGATTTGCTGTTTTGTGATGTATTCGTATGTTCCTGCTATCATTGCCTTTTTCCCTTTGGGCGTGTGTACGTCGAGGTTGTCGTAGTATGTCACGCCCTCGATGGGGTTCAACAAGACTATAGGTGCGTCATAACCTTTTCCCGCATGTGCCAATGCGGTGCCGTCGGAAAAGGCTTGGAATATGTGAAAGCTATTTCCCCCAAAAGGCTCAGTGACCTCTGAGTACATGTTTATCCCAGGATGTGGATTGTATTTTACTGTAACCACAGCCAGAATAGATATTGTAAGCACAATTCCTGCAATTACCCCTAAAAAGAAGGGTAGAAACCATTTTCTTTTTTGTTCCATAATTGTATCATTTTTATTATTGACTTTCAATCTTTATGTGTCCTTCCAATCCCCGCACAAAACGTTCTACACCTAACTTGCTTCGGACTTTTATTTGTACTTTATAGGGAAGATCGTTTTTTTCGCTTGCTGCGACTTTGTATTGCTGGCTCAAAGGATACTCCTCGTGCAGCAGGTTCAGGGCGCGGAGGTCCATCAGCAATGTTACATTATATATTTTGTCGCCCGTCATCCAAAAGCAGTCCTCTTCCAGTTCGCGATGTTGCGCTTCGTGCTGCCATTCTTGGTCGGTGACGATGGTTTCTCGCATACGACTTACGGCGAAGACTCTCATTCCGCCTTTTTCCACGTCGTAGGCCTGAAGCTGGCGACAGTTGGCGCTCCACCGCACGGGCTCCACAAGCCGGTCGGCGATTGTGCCGCTATGGCTTGAAGCATAGTCTTTGATAATTAGCTGTTTGTGGACAAGCATAGAACGATTGATGCCCGCCACGCAACGCATGCCTTTCTCGTCGCAGGTGAAATAGGGCATAAGGGTGTTGCGGAGCGTCTGTCCAAACTTGCTGGAAAGACTTTGCCGGAAGGGGTTGTCCATCGAGAGGCAATGTATTGTCTGCGTCAACAGTTGGACTTCTTCCGATGAGAGAAAGATTGAACAGGTCTCTTCGTCGCGCTTGCCATTTTTTAGGCGTGGGTGACTTTTGTTGTAGTCGATTTTCTTGCCTCCTTGCTGTAGGGCTTTCAACATTCTGTATATGGTGCGCCTTCCACAGCCAAGCATTTCGCCCAATTCATCGACTGAATGTTGCACGTTGGACTCGAGAATGTCCATCAAACGCCCCAATCGCGCTTCGTAACTGTTGTTGGATATGCTTATTTTGTAGTTTGTCAATGAGTTCTGCATAGGATTATTATTTACGAAACAAAGGTACAAACTTTTCGTGACACAGACGTGACACCGATTTGTTTGTTGAGATAGATTTTATGTATGATATTGGTATGTATGTAATTATGTTAAAGAAAAGAAGAGCTGATGCGAGTTGTTTTTTCCGCTCTTCTCGTGTCTGTCAATTATGCCACAAATCTTCAGCGGAACCTTTGAACCTTTAGTCTTTTGGCTCTTTGACTTTTTATTTAGGTATTTTTCGTAATTTTGCATCGTTTTTGGGTAGATTGGCGTTGCGCCTTCTTGTTCATTCTTAATTTTCCAATGTCAAGGTCAAAGCCAACGTCAAGGTTAAGTTCAAGTTCAAGTTTTTTTCAATTCTCAATTAATAATTTCCAATGACTCCTGTTTTCAAAGATAAGAAACCTTTCTCCCAGCTTTTGGTGCTGGCGGGTTTCATACTGCTGGGTTTCGCTCTCTCTGCCGTTGTTTTGGCGGCGATGACGCTTTCGGGTGCCGATGCACAAGACTTGACGACGCTGACATGGAGCACTGCGGTGTCGCAAGTGCTGACTTTCGCTGTGCCAACGTTGTTGTGGGCATTGTTGTACGTGGGCGATTTGCGCAATGGTCTGCAATTGGACTTCACCCTTTCGAAGTGGGGCAAGGCCGGCGTGGGTGTTTTGCTGTTCATATTGATGTTGCCAGCTTTGGATTGGGTGTCGGAATGGAACAAGGCGTGGCATCTGCCCGAATCCATGGCGGCGTTGGAGCAGTCGCTGCGCTCCGCCAACGAAGCTTCGGAGCAGCTTGTGCAGCGCATGCTTTCCCGTCCTGGAGCAGGTGCCTTTGCCGCCAATCTATTTGTGGCGGCATTGCTGCCTGCGGTGTGCGAAGAGCTGTTTTTCCGTTGTGGCATACAACAACTTCTGCAGAAATGCTTTGAGAACAACGCCCATGTGGCAATCCTGCTCACTGCAGTTGTTTTCAGCCTCGCCCACGGCGAAATGTTCGCTTTTGTACCTCGTTTCGTGATGGGCATCCTGCTGGGCTACCTATTCTACTTGTCCAAGTCGGTATTGGTGAATATGCTCGTGCATTTTTGCAACAACGCAGTCATCGTGGTGCTCTATTTCTTGTACAACAATGGCACGATAGGCATTGATCCGTCCGAGCCGCTTCTGATGCCGTGGCTGCTGACAACCTTGTGCGCAATGGCCGCCCTGTTGCTCTTCTTTGACACGTTTGTTTTTGCAAAACGAGGACGTTAGAAATCCGTGAAAAAGGAGGTTGGTGGTTGATAAATAAATATGCTGTTTTTGTTTCGTTGTAAAGATAAGAGAATCAATAAATAATGATATTTCTAAGATGGAAATGATGTGGCGGAGATGATATTTTATTTCTGTATGTCAATTTTTTTCTTTATTTTTGCAAAATCTATTTAGGAAAAATAAGATAGCATTTATCTAATTATTAAGCATTTTTATTATGACAAAGGCAGAAATTGTAAACGAGATTGCTCAAAAAACCGGTATCGAGAAGGCCGCAATCCTTGCAACGGTAGAGGAATTCATGAATGTTGTTAAAGATTCTTTGGCAGAAGGAGAAAACGTTTATATGCGTGGATTCGGTAGTTTTATCGTCAAGAAAAGAGCCGAGAAGACCGGCCGCAACATCAGCAAGAATACAACCATCATCATTCCTGCTCACAACATTCCTTCGTTCAAGCCCGCAAAGACTTTTGTCAACGAAATCTCCAAGAAAGTAAAATAATCTAAAAACAATATTGTTATGCCTAACGGAAAAAAACACAAAAGACACAAGATGTCTACGCACAAGCGTAAAAAACGTTTGCGTAAGAATAGACATAAGAAGAAATAGTCTATCTCTGTCTAAGAGGAATCTATTTGAAAAAAGGATTTGTGGCTCAGCTGCGAATCCCTTTTTTTTAGAATCCTTTTTTTTATTTGTATGATTTTTAATGAAGTGTAGTCACGGCTTCGGGGAAAACGGCGCTCTCGGCAAAATTGGGAAACGGCGTTTTAAGGTGCCTGTATAACTATCATTTTTCTATTCCACTTTTTTTTCGTAACTTTGCTTTTTATAATAATGCTATATATAGTAATTTTGTTTGAATGCAAATTATTAATAATTAGCATTTTGTAATTGTAATAACTTCGCCGAATAGGTTTCGTAGGCGTGCAAGAATATATATAAAAACGAGAATTTGTGAATAAAGAGTTAGTTATTTCGGTTTCGGAAGAAGAGGTGCAGATTGCACTGTTGGAAGATAAGAACCTTGTAGAACTTCATAAAGAAAAATCTGTCAGAAAGGCTGTTGTTGGCGATGTGCTGGTAGGTCAGGTGCATAAGATCATGCCGGGCTTGAATGCGGCATTCATCACACTGGATGGCGAAAAGGACGGATTTATGCATTATATCGACTTGGGTCCAGAGTACAATTCGTTCAACAAGTACATGAAACTTGCCATGAACGGCGATGCGTCTGTTGCCACTCTTACAGGTTTCAATGTTGCGCCCATACTGCCTAAAACAGGAAACATCTCCGATGTGCTGTCGGTAGGCCAGCTCATACTTACGCAAGTCACCAAAGAGCCCATCTCAACCAAAGGCCCCAAACTTTCGGGTGTGACATCCTTGGCGGGGCGCTATTTGGTGCTGACGCCGTTTGTCAACAAAATCATGATTTCCCAAAAAATAAAGGGTGGGGAAGAGCGCAACAGGTTGCGTCGCTTGATGCAGAGCATCTGTCCTCCCAATTTTGGCGTGATAGTGCGTACGTTGGCGGAAGGAAAGTCGGTTTCGGAACTTGATGCAGACTTGCGTTCGCTGCTTGACGAGTGGGCGAATATGACCGAGAAGTTGAAGTACATCAAAGGCCCTCAGGTGATTCATTCCGAGTTGAATGCCACCTCGGCGCTGCTTCGTGATGTGCTTTCCGACGATTTCAACGCCGTTTATGTCGATAACGAGCAGGTCTATAACGAGGTCCGTCAGTACATTCGTTCGGTGGCTCCCGACAAGGAGGACATCGTGCGCCAGTACAAGATGGAGACGCCCATTTTTGAGCAGTTCGGCATCTATCGTGACATTCGCCGCGCATTCGGTCGCATCGTTACGATTCGCTCCGGTGTCTATTTGTATGTCGAACACACCGAGGCGATGCACGTCATTGATGTGAATAGCGGCAACCACATCAAGGCGGGCGAAGGCCAGGAGGACACGGCCTTGCAGGTGAACATCGAATCGGCTCGCGAGATTGCGCGCCAGCTGCGTTTGCGCGACATGGGCGGTATTGTGATTGTGGATTTCGTGGATATGCACAAGGCCGAGAACCGCAAGCGACTTTACGATGTGATGTGCGTGGAGATGAAGAAGGACAAGGCCCGCCATACAATCTTGCCATTGAGCAAGTTTGGCTTGATGCAGATTACCCGTCAGCGCGTACGTCCCGCCGTGGAGGTTGACGTGCAGGAAAAATGCCCCTTCTGCAACGGCACAGGCACAATCCAGTCGAGTCTGGTGATTGTTGATGAGATTGAGTCGAACCTTCGTTATTTGAAGGGCACACAAGGTGAGCGCAATGTGACTATCGTCACCCATCCATACATCTATGCCTATCTAACCAAGGGATTGTATTCCAAACGCATGCAATGGATGTTCCGTTACGGAATCCATATCAACGTGAAAAAGTCGGAGAGCATGGGCTTGTTGGAACATAAAATTTTGAATGCTTCTGGTGATGAGGTTGTTATGTAGTGTCATATTGTCGGTGTTGTTGCTGGTTCTTCCTGCTCCTCAAGCTACGGAAGGTATTGATGTGTCTCATTATCAAGGAAATGTAAATTGGAAGAAAGTCGCAAAGAGCGGCAATGTGAAATTTGTGTATGTCAAGGCCACCGAAGGCGCTTCTTTGTTGGATGACCGATACAAGGTGAATGTGAAAGAGGCTCGCGCGACAGGACTTCCGGTAGGGTCGTATCATCTCTACAGCCCTCGTACCACTGCCTACGATCAGATGCGCAACATCCGTAGCGTGGTGAGGAAAAAAGACCAAGATTTGAAATTCGTGCTCGACATCGAGGAAAAGCACGCCCGCGACTTGTATATGAAACGGGTGGACAAGCTGCTCGAACTGCTGGAAAATGAATACGGCGCAAAGCCCATAATCTATACCTGCGAGCATGTGTATTGGAAGTATTTCTCTGGACAAAAATATAAAAAATACCAGTTCTTTATCGCCAACTACAAGTGTCGTCCGAGTATCAACTATACCATGTGGCAGTACACGGAACGTGGCACTGTGGCGGGCATAAAAGGCAACGTGGACAAAATAAGATTCCATAAAAATAGTAATATTGACGATATAAAACTTTGATAGAAAATAAAATAATTGTTTTGCAACGAAATGATTTGTAAAGTCAAAAAAAAACGTTAACTTTGCAATTCAAAAACTAATTAAAACTAATCATATGCAAAAGAGCAAAGTAGGTCTTGATTTCGCGAAAGTGGAGCATGCTCGTGGCGTGGCTCGCAAGATTGCGAATCAGGTGCAGGATTTTGTAGGCAACTATACTACTGTGGCTGTTGAGCGCACGGTATGTCGCCTTCTCGGTATTGATGGAATTGACGAAAATGAAGTGCCGCTGCCCAATGTGGTGGTTGACGAATTGAAAAGCAAGGGTGTGCTTGGTCAGGGCGTGATGTTCTTTATGGGCAACGCCATGGTTGAGACTGGCAAGACTCCTCAGGAAATCGCTGAGGCTATCTCCGCCGGAAAGCTCGACATCACACATCTCCCCATTCACAAGATTGAGGACATCAAGAAGGCTTTGCAGCCCACCATCGACGCAACCATCGCCAAGATTCGCGCCCGTCGTCAACGCAGAGAGAATTATATCGACACTATCGGAGAAGGCTCCAAGCCTTATCTCTACATCATCGTTGCCACCGGCAACATCTACGAGGATGTTGTCCAGGCTCAGGCTGGCGCTCGTCAAGGCGCCGATATTATCGCGGTTATCCGTACCACGGGTCAGAGTCTGCTCGACTATGTTCCTTACGGAGCCACTACCGAAGGTTTTGGCGGTACCTTCGCTACCCAGGAGAACTTCCGCATCATGCGTAAGGCTCTCGATGAGGTAGGCGAGGAGGTTGGCCGCTACATTCGCCTGTGCAACTATTGCTCGGGCCTTTGTATGCCCGAAATCGCCGCAATGGGCGCTTTGGAAGGCCTGGATGTTATGTTGAACGACGCTTTGTACGGCATCCTGTTCCGCGACATCAACATGCAGCGTACGCTTATCGACCAGTATTTCTCTCGTATCATCAACGGCTTCGCCGGCGTCATCATCAATACAGGTGAGGACAACTACCTTACCACCGCCGACGCTTACGAAGAGGCTCATACCGTTTTGGCAAGCGACTTCATCAACGAGCAGCTGGCTTTGTTGGCAGGCTTGCCCGAAGAACAGATGGGTCTCGGCCATGCTTTCGAGATGGATCCCCAGCTCGAGAACGGATTTCTCTATGAACTCGCTCAGGCTCAGATGTTGCGCGAAATCTTCCCTAAGGCTCCTTTGAAATACATGCCTCCTACCAAGTTCATGACCGGCAATATCTTCCGCGGCCACATCCAGGATGCACTCTTCAACATCATTGGTCAGTGGACCAGCCAGGGCCTTCAGCTTCTCGGCATGCCTACCGAGGCTATCCATACGCCATTCATGAGCGACCGCTACCTCTCTATCGAGAATGCCAAATATATCTTCAACAACATGAAGAACATTGGCGACGAGGTGGAATTCAAGGAAGATGGTATTATACGCAACCGCGCCAAGAAGGTCTTGGACGACGCTACCAACCTGTTGGAGCAGATGGAGAGCGAAGGTCTCTTCACCGCTTTGGAGAAGGGTATCTTCGCCAACGTCAAACGTCCGAAGAATGGCGGCAAGGGCCTCGATGGCGTAACCCTCAAGGCCGAGAACTATTTCAATCCATTTGTTGACTTGATGAAAGGCAAGAAATAATTGAAAGTCAAGAATCATGAATTTTGCGTGACGGACTTATGTGTTGTCGGTCTGCAGTTCAAGGCTCACGATTCACAAATTAACAGTTAAACAAATCAACAAAAATCATATTATGAGCGAAGGTTTGTATTCAATGGAAGCTAAGGATTTCGACAAAACCTTAGACCTGAAAAAGATAAAGCCCTATGGCGACACCATGAACGACGGCAAGACCCAGCTGAGTTTCACGCTTCCCGTCCCCGCTGGCGACGAGGCCAACGAGGCGGCTAAGCAACTGATGAAAAAGATGGGTTTCGAAAATCCGTTGGTGGTCTATAGCAAGGAATTGACTAAAGGTTTCACATTCTTCAACTGCTACGGCAGTTGCACCCACACTGTCGATTACACCTCAATCCATGTTCCCAAGGTTGAATCCAACACCATGGAAATGAAGGAGTGCGACGAATATATCCGTGAACATATCGGTCGTAAGATTGTCGTGGTTGGTGCCTCTACGGGTACCGACGCCCACACCGTAGGCATCGATGCCATCATGAACATGAAAGGCTATGCAGGCCACTATGGTTTGGAACGCTACGACATGATTGAGGCCTATAACCTCGGCAGCCAGGTCCTCAACGAAGACTTCATCGCCAAGGCTATCGAACTTCATGCCGATGCTTTGATTGTCTCCCAGACTGTTACCCAGAAGGATATCCACATCAAGAACCTTACGGAACTTGTTGAGATGCTGGAGGCTGAAGGTCTGCGCGACAAGGTTATCTTGATTTGCGGCGGTCCTCGTATCAGCCACGAACTTGCCAAGGAATTGGGCTACGACGCTGGTTTCGGCATGAACACCTACGCCGACGACGAAGCTTCCTACATTGCCCAGGAAATTGTCAAGAGAGGCATGAAATAGTAAGATGATTATAAACACTTTAAATATTATTAACTATGGAAAAAGAACAAATTAAACCCTTTATCGCCCGTCGTTGCGCCAAGGAGCTGAAAGATGGCGATGTTGTCAATTTGGGTATTGGTCTTCCTACCCTTATCCCCAACTTTCTCCCAGAAGGAGTGCATGTTGTCCTCCAGTCGGAGAACGGTATGATTGGCATGGGTCCCACTCCTGCCGAAGGTCAGGAAGATCCATTCTTGATCAACGCCGGTGGTGGATATATTACCTACACCGATGGTGCCAGCACTTTCGACAGTGCAACCTCTTTCGGCATCATCCGCGGCGGTCACGTCAACGTATCCGTACTCGGTGCTATGCAGGTTGATGAGAATGGCGACCTCGCCAACTGGATGATTCCTGGCAAAAAGACTCCGGGCATGGGTGGCGCTATGGACCTCTTGGTGGGTGCCAAGAAGGTTATCTTGGCCATGGAACACACCGCCAAGGGCAACCCCAAGATTCTCAAGAAATGTACTCTTCCTCTTACCGCCAAGGGTCAGGTGAACATGATCATTACCGAGATGGGTGTGATGGAAATTACCCCCAAGGGCATCGTGTTGACCGAAATCAACCCCGAATTCACTGTTGAACAAGTTCAGGCCGCTACCGAAGCTACATTGATTATCAGCGACAATTTGAAAGAAATGAAATAATGATGCGACAATGAAATAGGGGTGGCTCACCTGCCGCCCCTATTTTCTCATTTAGAATCATAGCCAAAGATAGTGCGTGGTTCGAGGTGGGATTTCTTTGTTTTGCCATAACACTTTTATAGAATCTATATGAAAAAAATCATACTCTTGGTCATCGCACTTATCACTTTTTCTGCGGTGTCGGCCCAAGACCATATTGAATACAAGTGGCATGGAATCTATGGTACCTTAGACTATTCCTATATGATGGAAGTCAGCAATATCAACCCTACATTCCATGGTTTTACCGGCGTTTTCGGTTTCCAGTTCAGGAAGGAGTCGGGCGTTGGTCTCGGTGTCAGCTATATGGCCGATCCTACGGGCGCATATTCCCATCTGCCTGTTTTCGTTGAATTGCGTAGCCATTATCTTCGCAGCCGTCTCACTCCTTTCACATCTGTGATGGTGGGATATGCCATTCCGTTGGGAACCACGGGCGAAGGCTACTACGATGGAGAGACGCTGAAGATTACCGAAGGCGGCGTTCATTTTGGCGCTCGTGCAGGCGCTCGTTTTGCCATTAACCGTACATTCGGCTTCAACTTCTTTGTGGGCTACCGAATGTCGTTCATGAATGAAATTGAGCATTCTTTTTTAGGCTTGCGTGCCGAACTGCGTCCTGCCCAGCTCCACATCGTTGAATTTGGTGCGGGCTTGAATTTCTAATTCATTATTGTATATTAAAACCCATTAATATGGTGCGGAGAGTTGCTATTTCGCTGTTGTCGCTTGTTTTTTCCACAGCGGTTTTTGCGCAGGACAACAAACTTGGCGAATATCAGAAATTTAATGCCACAGAGTGGAGCGACAGAGATGTCGTGGAGCAGAATATGATGGCTCCCCATGTCAATGTAATCCCTTATTCCAAGGAAAACGACATTGAGAAGCTGAAGTACGCCGAATCTCCTTACTATATCTCGTTGAATGGTCAGTGGAGCGTAGATATGAGCAATAGCTATGCCGATCCCACTGGAGAATTTATGTCCAAGAATTTCTCGGCACGTTCTTGGAACCAATACAATGTGCCGGATTTCCATTGGCGCAAAGGTGGCAAGTTGGTCAAGAGTGCGCCATTGAAGAAGGTGTCGGATGTTTCCGCGTCGGGCAATGCCACCACAATCTATTTCAGGGAGTTTGAAGCCCCCAAGGTATGGGGAGAATACGATGCCTACCTTTGTGTGCAGGCTAAATCGGCATGCTACGTTTGGATTAATAGGGAATATGTGGGTTATTGCGAGGATTCGCGTCATCTCGCCGAATTTTCCATTTCCAAGTATCTCCGTTGCGGCAAGGTCAACGACATCATCCTTCAGGTGGTGGGTTCCTCTACGGGCAGCTTGATGGAGATGAACGCCTGTCCTACCACCAACGGCGTCACCGATGATGTGTTCATCTATCTGAAGTCGCCTGTCGGCGTGCGCGATTTTGCCATTGAGTCGGACTATGACGCCCGCAGCGGACTGGGCAGCTTTGCCGTAAATTATGACCTTTATAATGTGGATCGTAAAGGCAAATTCTATGTGGAGACCGAACTGTGGGATCCGCAAGGCAAGCAAGTGGAGAAAATGGGGAAGTGGGTTGTGTTCAACAAGCGTTCCGAAGTATCTACGGGCGTTGATTGCGCCATTCCTCAGGCGAAGGCGTGGACTGCCGAGAATCCCAACCGTTACACCATTGTGGTGCGTGTTCTCGACGAAGAGATGAATGTTGTGGAAACTGTCGGCACACGATTCGGTTTCCGTAATGTCGTCATCGCCGACGGCAAACTCTATGTGAACAACCATCCCGTTACGTTGCGAGGTGTGATTTATAACAACTATGCAACCGATGGACATCTCTCACATGAGCGCATGGTCTCGGATTTGAAGATGATGAAGAAAAACAACGTCAATGCTATCCGAACCGCTTACGGCTCGCCCATCGATCCATATTTCTACGAATTGTGCGATGAGTACGGCTTCTACGTTGTTTGCGACGCTAACATCAACCCATTTTCGTCGCAGAAAAAGGTCATCACCACCGACGAGGAGTTTTCAACAATGTTCTCGGCGCGCATACGCAATATGTACGAACGCTACAAGAACCATCCATCCATCATAGCGTGGTCGTTGGGCGACGGTCGCGACAATGGCATTTGTATTGTGAACGCCTATAAGGAGTTGAAGGCAATGGACAAGAGCCGTCCGGTGTTCTATGCCGGCGCGGGCTATGCCGAGAACACAGACGTGATAGCCATCCAGAACGCAGGCATGGATCAGGTGCGCCAATATCTGTCAAAGCCCCAAAAACGACCGTTGGTCATGCTTTCCTATGGCTCGTCGCAAGGCAATGACTTTGGCGGTATGGAACAGCTGTGGCGCCAGGTGCGTGAAAATGGGATGGTGCAGGGCGGTTTCGTGAATTGCTGGAATCCTGTTAATTTCTACGACCAGACGCGCGAGGCGATGTGCACGCATGAGGGTTTTGTAACCGACAATGGAAACAAACCTTATCTTTCGGAATTGAAAGGTCTGTACCGTCCCTTTAATGTGGAGTTTGTGAAGCAGAGTCCGGATGACGTTGAGTTCATCATTACCAATCTCTTGGATTTCTCAAACCTTGACGACTACCGTGTTGAGTATGCCATTTATTCCAACCTCAAGCCGCGCATTATCGAGGGCGATGTTACCATGGCGTTGAACCCCGGCGAGGCGAAGAATTTCAAACTTAAGGTTCCGGCTTTGACGCTGTATGCCGGCGAGGAACTATTTATTCGTTTCACCATGCGTCCGCGCAAAAGCACCAATGTGCTCTCCAAATTTGACGAATTGGGCGTGGTGGAATTTCAGCTGCCAACCAAATCGGTCTTAAAGACCAACTACAATATTTTTGACAAGACCCCGATGTCAATTACGGCCGATACGTTGGTGGATGAGTCGGGCTCAAGAATTTCTAAAATACATGTCGGAAATGATGTCGTAAAGGTGGATTTCGACTTGCAGCAAGGCGGAATTACTTCCTACACCTACCGTGGCGAGCAGATGATATCTTCTTTGGTGGATCTCAGTTTCTGGCGTCAGCCATCCGCCAATGACAGTGTTGACAAAAACGCTTTCCGTATGTGGAAGAGCGCCTCGTTGGACAATCTTCATCGCGAGGTGCTGGATGTGAGCTATTACAACAAGAAAGACAAATCCGCCGTTCAGGTGGATGTTATGTTGCGTTATTCCGACATGTCGGGAGCACCCATCTTTGATGTCAAGCAGACCTATGCCATTCTCCATTCAGGTGATGTGATTTTCGACAATGAAGTCATGACTTCGGAACGGGTTACCACGTTGCCTCGCATTGGATTGACGCTACCCATCACCTCGGTGTTTGACTCGGTTGATTGGTTCGGCTCACGCGAAGAATGCTACAGCGACCGCTATCAGGATGCCCATGTGGGAAACAACCGCAAGGCTTTGTCAAAAATGGCACCATCTTATGGCGCAAACCGTGAGGGAGGAAACCGTTCTGAGGTGCGTTACATGGCGTTGGAAAACGCTCATAATGGTCTTTACATCGACATGCTGGATACATTGTTTAATTTCAGCCTTGCCAACGACCAAAAGCATTTGCATGTCGATTACAAAATGTCTGGCGTTGGCGCCGCCGCTTCGGGCAATCCTTTGCAACCCGAAAATCTGGTCAAGCAGAAGACCTATAAGTTCCAGATGCATTTCTGTGGCTACGACCCAGCAGAAACCGCTCCTCGCGATTTCCGTCAGATTGCCTATCCGCTTGTTGAGTCCGGCCTGCTGGATATGCCCGTGCTTACTACCGACCGCGACCGCTTTGACGCTCCGATGCATGTAAGCATGACTTCCAACAATCCCAAGAGCATCATTCGTTACACCCTTGATGGCTCTATTCCTAATGAGAATTCCCATCGTTATACGGCTCCAATCCTTATCGACAAGTCCACAATTGTCAAGGCAAGGGCGTTCTTGGCTGGCGCAAGCACATCGTTCACGGCGGTTAAGCGCTGTGTTTTTGACTATGTTTCCGCAGCAACCTTCCAGAACAAACCCAATACGCCCTATAACCTGAACTACCTCTATGCCTTGTTTGATGGAGAAACAGGAGATGTGGGCGATTTGTCGCGCAGCTGGATCGGTTTTTCAGGAAACGATTGTGTGGTGACCCTCAAATTGAGCAAAACCATTGACATTGACGATGTCTGCATTCGTTTTGCCCATGTGCCGGATGCATGGACGTTTGCTCCCCAAGAGGTGAAAGTGATGGTTTCGGAAGATGGAGAGAATTTTTCCGCTCCCAAGGAGGGCATTCTTGAAATCGATCCTACATCCGAGGATATGAACGCACCTCAGCTTATTTCTGTTACTGTTCCAGTAGAAAAGGATAATGTGCGCTATGTACGCATTGTCGCTAAGAATATTGGACGCGTTCCGGCATGGCATCGTGCCAAGGGTTTGCGTGCCTGGATTATGACCGATGAAATCTTTGTGAACGAGAAGGTTCAGTAGCACGGATGACCGACGATTTCTATTCTCGAACAGCGTTGTTGCTGCGACCCGAAGGGGTGCAGCGGTTGCGAGACGCCCATGTGCTTGTTGTTGGCTTGGGCGGCGTCGGCGGCTACGCCGCCGAGCAACTTTGTCGCGCAGGCGTGGGACGGTTGACTTTGGTGGATGCCGACAAGGTTTCGGAAAGCAACATCAACCGACAGATTATCGCCCTCCGTTCCACGGTTGGCAAGTCCAAGGTGGCTCTTTTCAAACAACGTATGGCGGATATTAATCCCGACTGCATTGTTGATGCGAGAGAGACGTTTCTGCGGGATGAGGAGATGATTTCTTTGCTGCAGGAACAACATTACGACTACGTTGTGGATGCCATCGATACGCTTTCTCCCAAGGTATTTCTCCTTTATCATTGTGTCTTGATGGGCTTGCCCGTAGTCAGTTCTATGGGAAGTGCGGGTAAGGTGGACGCTACGGCTTTGCATGTAACCGACATCTCTAAGAGCCATACTTGTCCGTTGGCTGCCATGGTGCGCAAACGTCTCCATCGTATGGGCGTCACCGAAGGCATCGATGTCGTCTTTTCTACAGAAAAAGTGGCGGAGCATGCCATGGTAGAGGAAATCTCCGAAAACAAACGTACTACAATAGGTACAATATCATATATGCCTCCGATGTTCGGCTGTTGCTGCGCCTCGGTGGTTGTCAGAAAATTATCGGGAAATTGAAAAATGATTGATTAAAAATGAAAAGTAGCAATCGCCCATTCTCCATTCGTTATTTACTATTCGCCTTTCTCCTCCTTCCGTTGTTGACTTCTTGCGAAGTTGAATTTTCGCCCAACGCAGAGTGGAAGGATGTTCCTGCCGTATATTGTGTGTTGGATCAGGATTCTTCAATTACATACGTCAGGGTGCAGAAATGTTTTCTGAGTGAGGACGATTTCCGCCAATATACTACGGTGATGGATTCCATCAACTATCCGCTTGGATCGGTCGAGGTTCATATAAATGTATGGCAAGACAAAAAAAGCATGGAGCAAAGTGGCACGCCGATTCGGGTTATGGATTTTGAAGATACCTTGTTGGTAAAGGATACGGGTGAGTTCGCCAGCGCGAAAGGGCAGCATGTGTTCAAACACAACACGCAAAATGGCGACTTTAATACCGACTACTATTATGAGTTGATTGTGACCAATGTGGCTACGGGTGAACGTATGGCGCGGGCTGTTACGCAGTTGGTGGGCAATTCGGTAGCCAACTGGTTGGAAAATCCCAGCCCCAATTCCCTTGGAAAGAGTTTCTCCTTTTCCCACAACCGCAAATGCACGTTTACATGGAAAGCCTTTGATCGAGGACGCCTTTATCAACCTATCGTGACATTTTTCTATCGTCACCGCTTTGAGGACCAGACGGTTCTCTATCCAGTAGATATCCGATGCCAGCAAACGCGAAACTTGACGGTGGATTTGCAGCAAGGCACATTCCTCAACGCCGTGAAAGATGCGTTGGAGGGCGACACCTGCAAAAAGAATTTCTACGACACAGTGCGAGTGTCGATGAATATCTGCAATGAAGAACTGTATGCCTATATGGCTTCGACCAGCAGTATCTCGCAGACACAGCAGCTCTATTCCAACATCGAAGGCGGAGTGGGCGTTTTTGGTGCCCGTCGTACACGCGTATGTGTATGGGTTCCAGCCGACAAGTCGGATGTGGGGCCATCTGGATTGCATTTCATCCTCAGGGAACTCAACGTGGGATTCTAGAAACCATTCAAGTCGGTTGGCATTGTTTCAGGTGTGGCATTTAAACGCAGAGTGGGTTTGTTGTTAGGCCGGTTTTAGGATCACGGTTGGCCATTTGCAGTCAGCAATTATCATTTTTCTGTCGTACATTTGCTATTTACTAGTTAATATTCACTAAATTTTCGTATCTTTGCAAATTCTATTTTAAATAATATTTATAACAATCAATAAATTAAGCATTAGAAATGAATGTAACAAGAGAAAGTTTGAGCGATTTGGACCTCCGTATCAAGGTGGAAGTGTCTGAAAACGACTATGCAGAGAAGGTTGCCAAACAACTGAAGAACTATCGCCAGAAGGTTGCAGTGCCCGGTTTCCGTAAGGGTATGGCTCCCATGGGTCTTATTCAGCGCATGTACAAGCCTTCCGTAGTGGCCGACGAAGTGCAGAACGTTTTGGGCGAAGCCCTTTACAAATATATCGACGACGAGAAACTCGAAATCATCGGAAGCCCCCTTTCCAACGAAGAAATGACAGGCACTCCCGATTTTGAGAAAGGCACCGATTTTACATTCTATTTCGACGCAGCGCTTGCTCCCAAGGTGGATATCGATTGGAGCAAAGTTGACGCAAAACTTGCGCAAATTAAGATCTCCGCCAAGGATGTTGACAAACAGATTGACAGCATGACCAAGCGCTTTGGCAAGTTCGAGACCCCCGAAACCATCGGCGAAAACGACTTCGTTTATGGCAAGGTCGTCGAGCTCGACAAGAACGGTGCAGCCAAAGAGGGCGGTGTTAGCACTTTCACCTCTTTCGAACTCCCTACCATCAAGGACGAGGAAATCCGTGCCCAGTTCATCGGCAAGAAGGCTGAGGAAAAGGTCGTCATCAACGCCGGCAAGGCTTTCACCGCCGCCGACATCGAGAAGAATTTCCACCTCGACGCAGCAGCCGCCAAGAAATTCAAATCCGATATTGAAGTCTCCATCAGTGGTTGCTCCCGCATCACTCCTCATGAGATGAACGAGGAATTCTTCGAGCAGGTTTATCCTGGCGAAGGCATTAAGGACGCTGACAAATTCCGCAAGGCTGTCCAGAAGGGCATCGAGAAGGCCAACGCGGAGCAGTGTGAAATCCTCTATGTAAACCAGGTTCGCAAGGCATTGTTGGACAACTTCTCCGCTCAGATGCCCGAGGCTTTCCTCAAACGTTGGATTGCTTCCCGCGGCGACAAGGACGTTACTCCCGAATCTGTTGAAAACGAATGGGCAGACAAATATGTTCCTTCCTTGAAGTGGGAGCTTATCGACGGCGCTCTCAACAAGTTGAGCCCCATCGAACCTACCAACAACGAGGTTGTTGACTATATCAAGGACATTCTTAAGAAGAACGATCAGCCCGTTGAAGGCGAGACCGACAAAGAGAAAGATGACCGTATCGAGAAGGCTGCCCGCACCATCGCTGCCGACCGCCAGAACGTACAGCAGATCATCGACAAACTCTATGTTGAGAAGACCGCCAAGTTGTTCAAAGAACAGCTCAAACCCGAAGTCGAGAAGATTTCCGTGAAGGAGTTCGAAGAACGCTGCAAGGCTTAATTTCAATTTATTAATACATATTTGCGAGGGTGCCATTTCTGATGACACCCTCGTTTGTTAGCCACTTTAATTTCCCATGCTATCATTTGAAGAAAAGATAAAACAATCACTTTACCAATTATTGCTGCAACGTGGCGAAGTGGACGAACGACTTCCCGAGGCTGTTGATATCGAACAACTCTGGCCTAAGTTGGGCGAGGCTTATATCCCCGACGGCATTCGTGAATTCGAGCGGTATCCTACAGTCAGTTTAGGTTGGATGATGTATGTGGGAATGGCTGTCGCTGCCTTCTGGGACGAGGATTGGGTGTTCTATGGTCAGTTTGACAACCTCTATTGTTTTATGCGCGACAAAGGTGGCTACGACTTGATGGATGAATTTATCCGAGGTTCGGTGCTGAAATTGAAACAACCCGAATATGACGCTACTGAATCTTTGGTCCAGGATTGTGCTGAATTGGTACACAACCTATTGAGACATGAGGGATTTGAACCAGGAACAGAGGCCGCTTTTCGTGGTTATGTTGCCTGTTTGCATCAGTTGTATCTGATGGGAGCTGCTGTCCAACTGCGTCGTATGGGTTATCACATGTGCAAAATGCAGTCTTGTTTGAATTAATGAATCAAGAATCTGGGACATGTGAATTATATTTGTCCGTGTGAAATATATGATTTTTATGTGATTTTGCGCTGAATTTCTAAAGGCAACCTCAAAAATTGGTTTTCGAACAATTTTTGATTATGGGCAAGTAGATTCCAACTTTGAATGAGGGCGCAATGCTGTGGGTATTGTAACCGAGTGAAAGATACCGTATAGAATCGAAAAGCGTGAAAAAGTAATTATCGGTCATCATCCATTTTTTACGTCGCATTTTTAGCGGTTACCTAAAGTGCAACCCTATCTTTCTTGGGAAGTTTCTTGTTGGTCTCTTGGTAGGCGTGCTGGATAAGCTCTTGAATGAGGTTGTTGTTGGTGACTTGGTCCAGGTGTATCTGGTTCCAGTATTTCTTGTTCCAATGGTGCGCAGGCTCGATGCCGCTGTGGTTCTCCCGTAGATCCAGAGCCTTCTCCTCATCGCATTTCAGCACCACCAGCTGCGGCTTGTCTAAGATGATGGCGGCGAAGATTTTTCCTTTCAGTCGGAACACCAGCACCGTCTCGTCGAAGGGCATGTCCTCTGTGGCGAACGGCAGACCGAGGCAATACGCGCGAAAATCTTCGATATTCATGGTTCGATAGGGTTGATAAAATCAAAGGTTCAACATTCTGGGGCTTCGTTGCCGAACCAGCTGTTGAGTGTGGCATCCACCTTGGCGTTGATTTCGGGTGTGATTTTGTCCGACACCTTCTTATAGACCACTGCGGCTGCCGATAGGTCGTCGAGGAGACCTAAGAAACGGAACACCGAGCGAGGAATCAAGTCGGCGGGGCTGATGATATAGACCAGACATGCGAGGATGAGCGCCTTGTCGGTAGTGCTGGTGTTCTTGTCAACCAGCACGTAATAGAGTTGCAGCAAAGGCTTGGTGGCGAAGCGGCCACCTTTGACGGAGAATTTCTTGATCCATTCCCAAGCCTTGTCGGAATACTGCTTCCAATCGGCATCGCGCAGTTTGACAACCAATTTCCCAATGGGTTTTCCCGTCAGCGTATAGACGAGGAGCAAGATGCAAAGTGTGATGATCATGGTTTTTAGTTTTTCAGGTTATATAGTAATAACGTGAAAAAGAGGAATATAATTTGTCTGAGTTTGTTAAAAAAGGTTATCGGTTTTTGAAGTTGCTTATGCGGAAGGATTTAGATTCTTGAATTTTCAATGATTTCAAAGAATGGAATTTTCCAGGTATAGTGGCGCAGGTTGATGTATGGATTACCTTACTATCAAATTGTTGATTGGTCCCATTGGACCGAAATAAGAATGAGATGAATATTTGGCTTGTTTCTTCAATTATGCATCAGAGAATGTCACTATTTTTTTGTATATTTGCAATTTTGTATGTGCCTGTGATAATGGGTGCATCTGATTGTGTAATAATATACTGAAAGAATATATGATTGGGACTAATGTATGGTTGTCGTATGCGCTGATTGTGTTGGGCGTATTGGTGTGGGTGTTGTTGATGCCGAGACGTAGGGAGGTGCCGCATCACGTGATGGAATATGTCACTGTTTTTGGTGGCGCTTTCCTTTTTGCCAGCTGCTTCATCAACTTGGTGCCTCACATGTTTTTGGGTGAGGGCGAATACCGTTGGGTGACACCGAACCTGCATTTCAAGGTGGCTGCCGCCGTTATGGTCGGTTTTCTGATTCAGCTGGTGCTCGAACATATCACCAAAGGCGCTGAGCATGGACACAATCACTGCCACAGTTGTGAGGAACATGACCACCACAATCAAATCCATCCCATCTGGGGCTTGATGATTGGCCTCTCCATCCATTCGTTTTTGGAAGGTATGCCCTTGGTGGATTTGGATGGCGACGTGCATCAGGGTTTGCTGTATGGCATTGTGTTGCACAATATTCCTATCGCTTTGGTGATGATTTCGCTCTTCCTGAATAACCGCTATGGCTTTTGGAAGTCGTTTGGGCTGTTGCTCATCTTTGCCGTAATGACACCGCTGGGCTCGTTGTGCAACTTGTTGCTCATTCCAGAGAACGAGATGTTGCAGGGTCTGATTATGGGCGTTGTGGTGGGTATCTTGCTCCACGTCTCTGTGAGCATCCTCTTCGACCACGACCACAACAAGTTCTCCTGGGCCAAGCTGTCGCTGATTTTGGCTGCTTTCGTTGCCGCCTATTTCACTCCTGGCTGTCCGGAAATCTATCCGATGTGATATGTGACGTGTGATCTGTAATCAGTGACCAGTGATTAGGTTTTACATTCTCAATTTTCAATTTTCAATTTTCAATTAAACTAAGCGATGCTTCTGTCCATAATCATAGTAAACTACAATGTGAAGTACTTTCTGGAGCAGTGCCTCTCGTCGGTGTATAATTCCACGGGGGACTTTGATTTGGAGGTCTTTGTGGTGGACAATGCATCGGTAGATGATTCGGTGGCGATGGTTCGTGAGAAGTTCCCGCAGGTGAAGGTTATCGCCAACGACGACAATGTGGGCTTTGCACGAGCCAACAACCAAGCGCTGAAGGTGGCTACGGGCGACTATCTGCTGTTGCTGAATCCCGACACGCTTGTGGAACCGAATACTTTTGAGCAGTGCATTAACTTTATGCAGGCGCATCCCGACTGTGGTGGTTTGGGTGTGAAGATGATCAACGGGGAGGGCAAGTTCCTGAAGGAGAGCAAGCGAGGCTTTCCCACACCTGCCACTTCGTTCTACAAGATAAGCGGCTTGATTCGTCTGTTTCCACACAACAAGAAGATTGCAGCCTATTATATGGGCCATCTGCCCGAGGACGAGACCAATGAGATTGAGATTCTCCCTGGCGCCTATATCATGCTCAGCCGAGCCGCCTTTGAGAAGGTGGGCTATCTCGATGAGGACTATTTCATGTACGGCGAGGATATTGATTTCTCATGGCGCATCCGTCTCGCCGGCTTCAAGAACTACTATCTGCCTTCGGCGCGAATCATCCACTACAAGGGTGAAAGCACCAAAAAAGGCAGCATGAACTATGTATATACTTTTTATAATGCCATGGCGATTTTTGCCCGCAAGTATTTCTCGGGCAAGAACGCTCGCATCTATAACATTACGCTGCAACTTGCCATCTGGTTTCGGGCGGGACTTTCTTTCTTTACCCGATTGTGCAAGCGCATAGCGGTTCCGCTGCTCGACTTCGTGGTGCTATTTGCGGGGTTCTTCATTATCAAGAACCTTTGGGCGACCTACAAGGGAGCGGGCATCAACTATTATCCCGACAGCTACACTTGGGTGGTGATTCCCATCTATATCTTGCTGCTGATGTTGGGCATGTTCCTTTGTGGTGGCTACGACAAGCCTATGCGTATTGTGCGCAACCTCAGGGGTTTGGGTATCGGAGCCTTGCTGCTGCTGGTGTTCTATTCGCTGCTTGACGAGACGCAACGTTATTCGCGCATGGTGATTTTGCTGGGCTCGGTGTGGAGTGTGATAGGGGTGTTGGGCATTAGAGGAGTGCTGAACATGCTGGGTGTGGAGGGCTATGCCACCGTGCATAACGAGAAACGCAAATGTCTGATTGTGGGAGAAAATGCTGAGTGTCAGCGTGTGCAGTCGTTGCTGAGCGACGTGGGCATCAGCTTCAGTTTCATCGGCTGTGTGAGTGTCGCAGAGGCGCGCAGGCTGTCGGAATTGATTCACTACTATCGTGCCGATGAGGTTGTATTCTGCAGTCAAGATGTCCCGCCGCAGGAGATTATCACCATGATGTCGTCGTTGCAGTCGTCGGGCGTGGAGTACAAGATTGTGCCGCCCGAGAGTGATTTTATCATTGGCAGCAACAGTATCAACAGTAGTGAAGACCTTTACACCATCGACCTCAATACCATTGCCAGTCCCACCAACCAACGCAACAAACGCATCTTCGATATCCTGTCGGCAATGTTGCTGATTTGTCTGACACCCATCTTGATTTGGTTCCAAAAGAAGCCTTCATGCTATCTGCGTGATTGTTTCCGTGTGCTTGTCGGCAAGCAGAGCTGGGTGGGCTATGAACAGCATCCAGGCGTTTTCTCGCCCCACGACATCACCAGTCGTCAGCCCGACAACGCCACCACGCAACGTTTGCGCCAGCAGATCAATTTGCGCTATGCCAGAAACTATCAGGTTACGACCGACATGCTGATTGTGTGGCGCAACTTGAGTAGGATATAGGGACATGGAACGCAAACTTTAGTCGTATCAATTGTAAATTCTCAATTATCTATTCAAAATGACCATTCCTGAAACCATCAAAGACCTTCAAAACCGCAAAGAGGCGCTGATAAAGTTCCTCGACATTGATAATCTCATCGCCCAGATTGCCGAAGAGGAGAAAAAGACCGAGGCGGCTGACTTTTGGGAGAATCCGAAAGAGGCTCAGAAGATAATGAAAGGCATCCAGTCGAAGAAAACGTGGACTTTGAGCTACAAAGAGGTCGCAGACAGCTGCGACGATTTGCAGGTTATCAGTGAGTTTTTCGATTCTGGAGATGCTACTGAAGAGGAAACTTTGGCGCAGATTGCCGTAACGCAGAAGAAGGTCGAAGAATTGGAGTTCAAGAATATGCTTCGCAATGAGAGCGACCGTTTTGATGCCGTGCTGAGCATCAACGCTGGCGCAGGTGGCGTAGAAGCGCAGGATTGGGCTGAGATGCTCATGCGTATGTATATCCGCTATGCCGAAACGCACAACTACAAGGTGGCTATCAGCAATTCACTCGACGGTGAAGGTGCAGGCATCAAGAGTGTCACGATGCAGATAGAGGGCGATTTCGCCTACGGCTACCTCAAGAGCGAGACGGGCGTGCACCGCTTGGTGCGTGTGAGCCCTTTCAATGCTCAGGGCAAGCGAATGACCTCTTTTGCCAGCGTGAGCGTGACGCCGTTGGTTGACGACACCATCGAGGTGGTGGTTGACAATTCGCGCCTCAGCTGGGATACCTTCCGCAGCGGTGGTGCTGGCGGTCAGAATGTCAACAAGGTGGAGTCGGGCGTGCGTCTGCGCTATCAATATAAGGATCCTTATACTGGAGAGGAGGAGGAAATCCTTATCGAGAACACCGAGACTCGTGACCAGCCGAAGAACAAGGAAAACGCTTTGCGACTGCTGCGCTCTCAACTCTACGATCGTGAAATGAAGCACCGTATGGAGGAACAGGCGAAAATCAAGGCAAGCCAGAAAAAAATTGAGTGGGGATCGCAGATTCGTAGCTACGTGATGGATGACCGCCGTGTGAAGGACCACCGCACCAACTATCAGACAGGCGATGTCACTGGCGTGATGGACGGCAAGATAGACAATTTTATTAAAGCATATCTCATGGAGTTCGGCGGCGAGTAAAAAGGTGTTGTGAAATAGTGATTAGTGAATAGTAAAATAGTGAACCGAGAACTCTTGATTTAATCTTCAAATCTTGTATACAATGAATGCACGAAAGATTGACATGAACGAATGGACCCTCTTTGGCGGGGGCGCAGTAGGGGAGAGCTATAACCATGTATCTGACTCTTCTTTAATGTTGAAACTTTATTTCGCCGATTATCCCATGGAACGCGTGGTGCAAGAGTTGGAACTTGCCAACGCTGTGAAGGATATGGGTATTACCACACCGGAACCGGGCGAATTGGTGTCGGATGGATCTCGCTATGGTATCATCTTTCATCGTATTCTTAACAAGAAGTCGTTCTCGCGTGCCATTGCCGATGATGCTTCTTTGTTGGAGCCGTTAGTGAAGCGTTTCGCTGAAATGTGCCGCAAGTTGCATTCAACGGAATGTACCGCAAAGGTGATTCCAAGTTATAAGGATTTCTATCTGGAGGTACTGAAGGCAAATACCTACATCGCTGAGTCTGACAAACCTATTATCGCTCAACGTATCAAACAGTTGCCTGACGCCCACTACTGTGTGCATGGCGACTTGCATATCGGTAACGTTATCACCGACGGCAATAAGGATTATTTTATCGATTTGGGAGAGTTTATGTCAGGCAATCCTTTGATTGACATTAGTATGATGTATTTCGTTACCCATACCGACAATCCTTTTACCGAGCATGTGTTCCATCTCAAGCCCGCCACAATGCACAAGGTTTGGGAGGTGTTCTTCCCCGCCTATTTTGGTGAAGGCGCCGACGAAGCTGCCATTGTAGAAGAAATGGGACCTTATTTTGCACTCCGCACCATCGCCATGGAGGTGGATGCCAACCGTACCGAACCGGAATTTGAGGTGGTGAGAAAGAAGTATCTCTATTAAAATCAATCAAAACAACAATAGTCCGGCCACGCCGCTGAGCAACATCAGCGCAATGGGGCCGGGCTTTTTTTTGCCATTGGGCAAGAGCGAAAGCAAAAAGACGGCGGCGAAGATGCAGCAGCATACAATAAAACGTCGGTTCAATCCTATCTGACCGAAATTTTCGGTGCTTAGCAATGAGAGAGCGGCAGCGGCAATGAGTCCGACTACGGTAATGCGGATCAGTCGGATTACGGCCATTACGACGGGATGGTCTTTGTAGTGTTGCAAGAATTTGCAAACAATCAGCATGAGCGTGACGGGAATGAGAATGACCGCTATGGAACATATTAAAGCTCCGCAGACTCCCAGTGCAGGACTGTAGCCATAATTCACCATGGCGGTATAACCAGCGTAGGTGGCTGTGTTGATGCCAATCGGGCCGGGCGTCATTTGGCTGACAGCCAAGACGTCGGTGAACTCAGAGGCGGTAAGCCATTGATGATGCACTACAACTTCACTCTGGATGAGCGAAATCATCGCCAGTCCACCCCCGAAGGTGAAGATTCCGATTTTGAGAAAAGTCCAGAAGAGTTGAAACAGCAGCATTTATAGGATTGATAATTAATTTATTTCTTGTTCTCGGAAAATCTTCCCCACAGTGTTCCTCCAACGATTGTGGCGAGGATGATCCAGATAGGAGAGACCCCCGCGAGCCAGATGAGCAATGCCGCCAAAATGGGAATCCAGCAGTTTCTCCAGTTGATGCCGGCAGTCTTGGCCATGCGGAATAGGGGGGCGGCAATGAGTGCTACCACGGCGGGACGAATGCCCCAGAAAATCTTTTCCATCGTGGCGTTTCCGCGGAAATGGCGAAAAAAGATGGCTAAGAGCAAGATGATGCAGATGGGTACTGCGATGTTGCCGATGATGGAGACAATGGCACCCCGTTTGCCGTAGATTCTGTGTCCTACAGAGGTCGCCATGTTCACAGCAAAGACTCCGGGCATGGCTTGCGACACGGAGAGTAGGTCGAGAAATTCCTCAGGAGAGAGCCAGCTGCGGTGGTTTACCAATTCCTCCTCCATCATGGGAATCATGGCGTAGCCTCCTCCGATGGTGAAAGTGCCGATTTTGAAGAAACTCCAGAAGAGTTTCCGCCCCAAATGTTTGCCTTTGGGGACTGTTTGGGCGGAATATTGAAACGTTTTCTGTTGTTCTTCGTTGTGTGTCACTATTTTTTCGTACTTTTGCATTGCAAAAATACGCAATATTTTGTAATATATGATTGGCAATTATCTGTTTTTGGTGTTTTTCTTCGTATTCATCTTTCTGATGTTGGCTTTGGATTTGGGAGTGTTCCATAAAGGTGATCATGTTGTCGGCATCAAAGAGGCTGCCATTTGGACTGGAGTCTGGATCAGTGTGGCAATGTTGTTTGCGTTGTTGATACGGTTCAAGGCGGAATGGGTGCATGGTATCGGCTCAATGGAAGAATTGCTTGCATACGTGCGTGGATCCGATATAGAAAAGTTGATTGCGGGAATGGATTACGATGCGGCATTGAATGTGTTTCGTAAGGAGTTGAGTGGTCAGTTCCTGGCTGGCTATTTCTTGGAGGAATCGCTCTCTATTGACAATATTTTCGTGATGATCATGATTTTTGTCAGCTTCGGCATTGATAAAAAGTATTATCACCGCGTGCTTTATTGGGGAATCCTTTTCGCCATCGTGCTGCGTTTTGTTTTCATTTTCGCTCTGGGTGCTCTGGTCAGCAAGTTCTCTTGGATTTTGGCTATTTTTGGCGTGATTCTCATCTTCAGCGGCATCAAGATGTTCAAGAAGAAGGATGACGAGCAAATCGACACTTCCAATCACCCTATCGTGAAATTCGTTTCCAAGCATTTCCGTGCTACGTCCACGGTGGATGGCCATAATTTCTTTACCCATATTGATGGCAAAAGATATATGACGCCTCTCTTTATCGTGTTGCTTGTAATTGAATTTTCTGACATTATTTTTGCCGTGGATTCTATCCCTGCTGTGTTCTCGGTTTCTCTGGATCCTTTCATTGTGTTCACTTCCAATATCTTCGCCATCATGGGACTGCGCTCCCTCTTCTTCCTCTTAAGTGGCATCGCTGACAAGTTTTGGCTGCTTAGCTATGGATTGGGAGTGCTGCTGTGCTTCATCGGTGTGAAAATGATTGGCCATGAATTCTTTGGACTCAGTATTGGCACTACAACTTCCCTTTTAATCATCCTGGGTATCTTGTTTGGTAGTATTTTGCTATCGCTTGTCATCAAGAATCCTAAGGGGAAAGTGACAATCGGTTAATAATAATCAACTACAAATCAGTCGGCTGAAAACTTAAAACCGTAAACTTAAAACTATAAATCATCTATGACTCCACTCTTTGTTCTTTTAGGAATTTCTAATGGTTGGAAGACTGCCATCATGGTGGTTGCCATGATTATTGTTTTCTACCTTTTTCTGATCCGTCCGCAAACCCAGCAAGAAAAACGCGATGCAGCCTATCGCAATAGTCTGAAAAAAGGCGATGCCATCAAGACAAATGGTGGTGTACATGCAACATTCATCAGTCGAGAGGATCAATACGCTATCATTGAAGTCGCCCCCAACGTGCGTTGGAAAGTGCAGCTTGGCGCCATCGCTCCCGTCTCGGAGAAAAAGTAGGTGGATGGCTTTTTGAGACGTTTCCTGTTTTGACATCGTTGCGAATCAGCGGTGTCTTTTTTTTATGTTTTTTTAACGTGGGTACAAAGAAAACTATTTGTGTTTCTAAAGTTTTCTTTGTATCTTTGCACTCCATGTTTGTAAAGATGAAATATTGTAAATATTTGATAGTCCGTGTTTTTTGAAGTTGTCTGATTTGTCGATTACAAGGAAATTAAGATTAATTAATTGATGGAAATGCAAGAACTGACGTCGACTGGGAACAAAATATTGGAACCGTTTGTGCAAAGTACGCAATAACAATCAAAACTTACGCTTGTTGTAATGATTGTATTGCAGGCCTTTGCAGTAAACTTTTTTTTTCGTTTCGGTAGGCAGACTATCAACGTATTTTACAACGCAAAGCAATTAACCAGCACCTCTCTTAGCAATGGAAGCCAACAACGAAAGAATCATAGAATTTGCCATGCAGCAGTTCGTCGATAATGGGTGCAAGCGCATTACGATGGACCAATTGGCGAGTTCTATGCACATCTCCAAGCGGACGCTTTATGAAAACTTTGCCTGCAAGGAAGACTTGATAGATGCTTGTTTGAAGACCATTTCCCTAAAGGTGGAGGCGAACGTGAAAATCATTCGTGAGGCTACGGACGATCCTATGCTGATGATTTTCTATATGAGCAAGAACCACACCCATTTCTGCATCAAGTATGAGCGACTGATAGAAGATACACGTGACTATTATCCTGCCATCTACAAGAAATATTTCTCTATGAAGGCGGAACAAGTGGTGGAACAGATCCAGAAAGGTCTTGAACTTGCCGCTTCAAGGGGCTGCATTCGCTCCGATGCCAATCTTAAAATCGCGGCTAATTCCATGGTCTATTTCGTGGAACAAGTGCGCAATAGCAAACTGTTGGATAGCAACTCTCGCCATGATATCAATAGTGAGTTCCTTTTCACTTATATGCGTGGCTTGATGACGGAGGAGGCTATTGCACGCTACAGCAAGAATGAAGAGCAAGTGAGAAATCACCTTCTGAACGATACTCCGTGGATGGAAGGTGTGTGAAAATTAAAGATTATAAATAAGTTTTTTGAATAAACAAAATCAATAACATACAATGACTAAAAACAAATTACTTACTGGAATTCTCGGCATGGTGATGTTGGGAATGGGTGGGTTGCGAGCGCAGAATACGGCTCCATCCACACTCACACTCTCGCTCGAACAGGCTCAGCAGTATGCTGTGGACCACAACTATGCTTTACAGAACGCTTCTCTCGAAGTCAAAAAGGCGGAAGCGTCCAAATGGCAGACTTTGGCTTCGATGTTTCCTCAAGTCAAGGCGGGTTTCGACTATCAGAATATGTGCGGCTATGAGATGAATTTAGGCTCTCGTGGTAGCTCCATGAGCTCTATGATTCCCGATTCTATCAATATTGGTGGAATGTGGCTCCCCATCAGCCTCCCATCGAGTGGAGACTCGGAATCTTCCGCGGGCATTCCCATGAATCCTAACGGCACTTTCAGCCTCACTGCGTCGATTGCCGTAACGGGTGCTCAAATAATGGGTGTTGTGCTCAACGACATTGCTTTGGATATGGCAAACATCAGCAACATCCAGTCTGTTCAGACTACCAAGTCGGACGTAAAAAGTGTCTATACCTCTATTTTGGTTATGGAGCAGACGGTTCAGTTGCTTAATTCTACCTTGGTGAACATGGAACAGCTCTTGCAAACCACGCAGGCCAGTGTGGCTGCAGGTGCTGCCGAACAGATTAGTGCTGATAAATTTGCCGTCCAAGTGGCTACGCTGCGCAACAGCATCAATTCTACTCAGCGTACGCTCTCGATGCTTTACAATTCTTTGCTGCTTCAGTTGGGCGCTGATGTTAATAGCAAGTTGTCGCTTACCACTACTTTGGAGGAACTGATTAATGTAGATCGTGCCGCTCAGCTGACTATGGGCAGTTTCAATATTGAGAATAACTACAACTATCAGTTGCTTCAACAGAGCGAGCGTTTGGCAAACGCGCAGAACACCATGGCTTGGATGGATTTCACGCCTACCGTTTCTGCCTACTATCAGTATAGCAGCAAGACTTATTTTGGCAAGGATGAAGGGTTCAATATGACTCCTCCCAACATGATTGGTGCCAGCATCAGTCTCCCCCTGTTCCAGAGTGGCGCACGTATCGCCAAGGTGAAAAGTGCCAAAATCGACCTCCAGGAGGCTATGAACAGCAAACAGCAGGCTGAAGATGGACTGCGTATCCAATACAACCAGTTGTGCTACGACCTGGTGAGCGCTATTGAAAGCTATCAGATTCAGAAAGAGAATCTGGATGTGACCCAGCGTGTGTTCAACAATACCGCCGAAAAATTCAAATATGGTCATGCCAGCAATTTGGATGTGACCACAGCCAATTCCGACATTCTCACCGCTCAAAGCAACTATATGCAGGCTGTGATGAGTGTCATCAATGCCCAAGTGGCTCTCGAAAACCTTTTGGGAATCTAATAACCGATAAAATAATAGTAATCATGAATAAGACATTTAAGACTTTATCATTTTTCGCTGCGGCTGCCCTGCTTGTTTCTTGTGGCGGCAAGGACGGCAAAGACGCAACAACGACCAAGAAGGAGGCTGAAAAGGTGAAGGTGCAAACCCTTGCCAAGGAGCGCATCTCCAAAAATCTTGACCTCTCATCGACCCTCGAAGGCTACGAGAGCATGAACATCGCTCCCAGCATCACGGGTCATATTGAGAAAATCTATGTCGAGGTGGGTAGCCGTGTGGCTGCCGGCTCGATGTTGGTGCGCATGGACCAGACTCAGCTCAACACCACGCGCATCACCCTCAACAGCACCAAAGTCGAACTCGACCGCGTGACTGCTTTGAAGGCTTCGGGTAGCGTTAGCGAGCAGGTTTACGACCAAACCAAGGCTGGCTACGACCAATTGGTGGAGACCGAGCGTTTCCAGAAGGAGAATACCTTCGTGCGCGCTAAGTTCTCAGGCGTCATCAGTGCCAAGAACTACGAAGAAGGCGAGATGTACACGGGTCAGCCTATTCTCACTCTTACGCAAATCAACCGCTTGAAAGCCATCATCAACATCCCTGAAAGCTATTTTCCTTTGGTGAAGCAGGGTATGAAGGTGAATGTCTATAGTGACATCTATCCTGATCAGGTGTTCCCCGCCTCCATCGAGATTGTCTATCCCACCATCGATGCGGGTACGCATACCTTCCAGGCTAAGCTCAACATCCCCAACTCAGGCGAGAAAATCCGTCCCGGTATGTATGTCCACACTACCCTCGCACTTGGCGAGATGGACGCTATCGTGGTACCCTACCAGGCAGTGTTGAAACTCACGGGTAGCAATGACCGCTATGTGTTCACCAACCAAAATGGCGTGGCTCATCGTGTTGCCGTTACACTCGGACAACGTTTCGACGACCGTATCGAGGTACTTCCCGTCAACCCCGACGAACTCAAGGAGGGCGACGAACTGGTTGTTACCGGTCAGGCTCGTCTCGTTGACGGCTGCAAACTGGAAATTATCAAATAGGGAACCTTGACCAGTGAATGACAACCTTTTGACTTATTCTCTATTTGATAAGTTCTCAATTCTCAAATCTTCAAAACTTCAAATCTCTTAACCAAAAATGGCCATTTACAAAACAGCTATACAGAAGCCCATCACAACGGGCTTGATATTTGTTGCGGTCATCATCCTGGGTCTGTTTTCCCTCACGCGTCTGCCTATCGACCAGATGCCTGAGATGGACCCGCCTTACGTCACTGTGATGACCACCTACGCTGGCGCTAACGCCAGCGAATTGGAGACTAATGTCACCAAGCTTATTGAGAATTCTCTTAACTCCGTGGATGGGTTGAAGAATATCACCTCCACTTCCAAGGATAATATCTCTGTAGTAACTCTTGAATTTGAATGGGGTACCGATATCGACGAGTCGTTGAACGACATCCGCTCCTACGTGGACCTCGTTTACGACAACTTGCCTGACGCTGTGAGCCGACCCATGATTTTGAAGCTCAACAGCAGTAGTATGCCTATCCTTCAGTTTGGATTCACTGCTGAAGAGAGCTATCCCGGTTTGGAAAAAATCATTGAGGACAACGTAACCAACGTACTTAACCGTATTGACGGTATCGGTAACATCACCGTGAGTGGCGCTCCCGAACGTTATGTCTATATCGATCTCGACCCCAAACAGTTGGAGTCCTACGGTCTTTCTGTCGAAATGGTGGGCAACGCTATCTCCACCAACAACCTCGACCTCGCTTCTGGTACCGTGAAAATGGGCAAGGAGCAGTATCAGATGCGTGTGAAGGGTGAATATGAGGAAAGTTCTGAGATTGCCGACATCGTGGTTACTACCGCTCGTGACGGTCGTCAGGTCTTTGTGCGCGACCTCGCTACTGTCCGCGACACCATCAAAGACCTCTCTTTGGACGAGAAGATTAATGGCAAGGACGGTGCGCGACTCATCATTACTAAGCAGACTGGCGCTAATACCGTGGCAATTGCCAAAGCCGTGAATGCCGAAATGGAACGTATCAAGAAAACCCTGCCTCCCGACGTTACAGTGACGCTTGTCAACGATGGCTCCACCGAAATCGAAAACGCCATCAACGGTTTGGCGGATTCTATCTTCTATGCCTTGCTCTTCGTGGTTCTCGTGGTTTTCCTCTTCTTGGGCAACTGGCGCAGCACCATCATCATTGGTGCTACCATTCCTATCTCATTGATTACAGCCTTCATCTATCTTTTGGTTTCTGACAGCTCCCTCAACATCATTTCCCTTGCCTCACTCACAGTGGCAATTGGTATGGTTGTAGATGATGCTATTGTGGTCTTGGAGAATATCACCAAGCATATCGACCGAGGCGAAAATCCGCGCGAGGCCGCAATCTGTGCTACCAATGAGGTTTGGATATCTGTAATTGCCACCACCTTGGTCATCGTTGCTGTGTTTGTGCCGCTCACTATGTTGCCCGGCATGGCTGGTATCATGTTCAAGGAACTCGGTTGGATTGTCACCATCGTGGTCTGCGTCTCCACTTGTACCGCTATCACCCTCATCCCCATGCTTGCTTCCAAGATGCTGAAGGAAAAGCCATTTTTCTTGACCAAGCTTGAGGAAGAAGAGGCACGCAAGAAAGAGGAAAGCAAGAAATTCTCTTTCAACAACACCATCGGCAAAGTCTTTACCCGCATCGAAGCTTGGTATGCTAATGTGCTGCGTACCTGTCTGTGCCACAAACGTGTTACTTTGCTTATCGCTTTGGCGGTATTCATCGTCACCATGATTCCTATGGGCATGGGCAAGATTGGTATGGACTTCATGAAGGAACAAGACAACGGCAGATTCTCCGTCTCTGCTGAACTCCAGCGTGGTACTCGTATCGAAGAGACGCTCAAGACCGCCCGTCAGATGGAGAAGGACATCGCCGACATACTTGGCGAGGATCTCATCGTTATCTCAACCTCGGCGGGTTCGAACGACGATGCTGGTATGGCGGCGCTCTTCAACTCTACCACCAACAACAAGATCAGTATGACCGTGCGTACCACCAAGAAATACGATCGTGACCGCTCTATCTTTGAAATCCGCGAACTTGTCCGCAACAAATTCAGCGAATATCCCGAATTGGTCAATTTCCAGCTCTCGGCTGGTGGTATGGGTGCTTCCAACAACAACCTGAGTGTTGAGATCTACGGCTATGACTTCGACGAGACTACCGCTTTCGCCAAAGAGCTGGAACGCCGTATCCAGGAGAATGTCCAGGGCGCACGCGATACGCGTATCAGCCGCGACGAAGACCGTGCCGAACTCAAGATTGTGTTCGACAAGCAGAAACTTGCCTACCATGGACTCAATGGTGCCACCGTGGCAACCTACGTCCGCAACCGTGTGAATGGTATGATTTGCGGTTACCTCAAGGAAGATGGCGAAGAGTACAATATCGTATGCCGCCTCCAGGAGGACTATCGCAACAGCATCAGCGACATCGAGGAAATCACGCTTATGTCCGCCACGGGTCAGATGGTCAAGCTCAAGGAACTCGCAACTATCGAAGAGTACTGGTGTCCGCCCACAATCGAACGTAAGAACCGTCAGCGTTACCTTACCATTTCGGTCACTCCTTACCAGACTTCCCTGGGCGAGATGGCAGGCAATGTACAGAAAGAACTCGACCAGATGAACATTCCTCAGGGTATCCATGTTAGTCTTGCCGGTAGCTACGAAGACCAGCAGAAAACCCAGGGCGACATGCTCACTCTCGGACTTCTCATCCTGATGCTCGTCTATGTTGTCATGGCTTCGCAGTTCGAGTCCTTCTCCAAGCCGTTCATCATCATGATGTCCGTTCCCTTCGCCCTGTCGGGCGGTATTCTTGCGCTCACCATTACCGGAACCAACCTCGATATGGTAGGTTCTCTCGGCGTCATCCTTCTGATTGGTATCGTCGTTAAGAATGGTATCGTGCTGGTCGATTACATCAACCTTTTACGTGAGCGTGGCGTAGAACTCAACGAGGCAATCGCCCTCTCAGGCGAAAGCCGTCTGCGTCCCGTCATGATGACCGCTTTGACCACCATTCTCGGTATGATTCCTATGGCGACCTCACGTTCCGAAGGTTCTGAACTTTGGACTACCATGGGTATTGTCGTTATCGGCGGTCTGATCTTCTCTACCATAGTCACGTTGATTGTCGTACCCGTACTATACGCAATCTTCGAACGCAAGGGCGAGCAAGACAAACAGGAGAAACTCCGCAAGAAGTTTATCTTCATGAACATCGACCTCGATAAAAAATAATCAGTTCACAAATCACAAATCACAATCATATGAAATCCGTAATGATAGTATTCAACCAGGCGAACACCCAGCGTGTGGAATATATGCTTGACATGCTCGACATCCGTGGTTTTACCTTTTGGGAGAACGTCCAGGGAAGAGGTTCCGAAAATGGCGACCCACACCGTGGCACCCATTGCTGGCCCGAGATGAACTCTGCCGTGATGTGTGTTGTCGAGGACGAGAAGGTCGAAGAGATTCTTCTCACCGTACGCAAACTTGACAAGCGCAACGAAGAGGTCGGCGTAAAGGCTTTCGTCTGGAATATCGAACAGATGGTTTAATCGCCACCTTCATTCCATGATAAAAAAGTGTATCCCAAGTGGGGTGCACTTTTTTTTCTTCCAGATTTGCCAATTTGCGCTTTTGTTTGTATCTTTGCAATAGTTGTTGTACGACAACCATGCAAATATTTGTTGTTAATTCTTAATACTATAGCATTATGTCTCCACTCCTTGAAGATGTTTCCAACAAGAAAGGCACCATCGCGCTGTGCCTTGGATTATTGATGGCACTGAACATGCTGTTGCATCGTTTTGACTGCTATCTGCTGTCTGGTCTTGATCGTTTTGCAGTTACGCTTTTCGCCGTGCTGGTTCTTGTCGTGGATCACAAGGATGGATTGTCTCGGTCGAACATCTTCTTCCTTGTCGCCGGAATGGTTTATTGTCCAATCCTTGGTATGCATTTTCAAGGCGATATCGGTGACATCCTTTATCCGATTTTCGCCTTGGCATTTTTCTGGTTTTTCTTCAAATCCCGCTCCAAGCAGAAACCTGTGGCATCGCCTGACCAACAAGAAGAATCAAAAGCCAACTCGACACCTACGACAGTAAATGAGACGGACTTCCGTTGTTAAAAAAAACTACTCTTGACAGAATTAGTGTCCCTTCAAAATTCAGTCACTCATTTACCCATATTGCGTGGATTTGCTGACGGTGGAGCAAGGAAAATACAAGGTTGTTGGGTGCCTGTACACTGGCAAGACCGACGGATTCCTCGAAGCTCATTTTCCTGCACTACGGCAGTGAGGAGAAAAGATGTATCTACGATAAATAAAAATTTCAGAAGTCAACAGTATTAGCTCCGCAAAGGTCGCTGATTTTCGGTTTTACGAAACGCTCTTGCAGGGCTACGCTACAAGTATTACTTTATCTTTACAACCACCACTTCGTGTCCTTTCCCGGAGAGTAGGGCCGTGAGGCGGGCGATGCCGGCTTCTTCGGCACGTTGCAGCAGGTTGTTGCGGTCGGCGTCTTGGATCAGCCGTTCTCGCGCGCGCAGTTTGACTTTGGTGTCTTCTTCGTGCGACCAGTATCCGCGGCGTTTGAAATACTCAAAATCGGAAGGATTGAGTGTGACGTCGAGGTATTCGGCATGAGGTAACATCAGTGTCAGTGTGTCGCTTTGCAACGTGATGTCCTCGGTGGTGATTTTTTCAAGGTCGAAACCAGCCTTGACGGTTCCTTTGCCAATGAGGATGATGCGGTCTTTCTCCACCAATTCGATGTTCATGTTTTGCTTGGTGAATTTGTTGAGGTTGCTTTTTGACCCATTGTTCTCTTTGGTGAAATGCATCACTACTTCATCGTAGTAACTCGCCGTGGCGAGTTCTGCTATTGACTTTACCTCCTCTACGATGTTGGCGGTGTCGTCAATCTTGGTGCTGAAATCAAACCAGTGCTTGATGCGGTCTGAGAGCCCTGTAACTTTAGACAATCCATAGAGAATCACTGCGATTATCAATATGCGGAATCCCCATTTCAAGATTGGGTCGAGAAGCTTATATAAATTTCGGGATTTATTACCTTGAGTCATGACTGGATGGTGATATTAGATTGATTTGTTGATGTTTGATTGATGCGGCTGTTAATTGTCGGCTATCGTTACCGATACTCCCTCGTAGCCCAATTCGTGGAGCAACTGTTCCAAAAGTGCTTTCCCATTAATCTCGGCGTCTTTGAGGATTCCCATCTTCGCTACACTTTTGCGTATGTCAGTCTCTCCTTGGGCAATCAGGGCGTTGCGCTCCTCTGGTGTGAATTCGGTGCGCAGTCCAGTGCTTTCGGAATAGACGAGGTGTGTCTCTTCTGGTCTCATGTCCAATGTAAGTAGTTCGGCTTTGGGCAGGGTTATCTGAATGTTTTTGCCATGGCATTGGATGTCTTCTTCCTTCATTTTACCGAGGTCGAATCCCGCCTTGAGGTGGCAGGTGGTGGTAAAGAGGATTTTCTTGGACCCAAAGAGCACCAGAATGTTGTCGTTGTTGTTGGCCTTTACGACTTTGGAAATGGTGTATTCTACGGTGCTGAGCTCGGAAAGTTCAGACAAACGTTGCACGGTCATTGGAATTGGGTCTTCGTTTCCGCAGGCGACACAAAAACTTAGCAACACTCCTATTAAGATGTTATTAATGGCTCTTTTCATATTCAAGTGGGTTTTTATAATTTGTGCGCTTTCAATGATAAAACTTGCTGTATGTGGATTGTGAATTTATCTATTATCAATTATCAATTATCAATTTGCATAGCCTCAGAGCAACGAACCCTGCAGCCAGCCCCCAGAACATGGGGTCGAGGGGTAGAGAAGCGAATTTGGACACAAGCATCATGGCTGTTCCGCAAAGCATAGAGGTAAGGATGGCTTTTGCGCTGTAACGACCTTTGTACCATAGTGCGCAACTGAGTGGAATGAGCAATGTTGCGGCTCTCAATCCGAGGGAAAGAAATCCGAGATCGTTGATGAAACCGCCCGAGAGGGTGGTGGAGACCACCATGCCTGCCACCAATAGGAGTATGATGGAGAGTCGAGAAAATGCGATACTTTGCGTAAAGCGGGTGGCACGTTGGATTTTTTGTGCGATGTTTGCTGCCACATCGCGAGTGAAAATTGCTGCCGCCCCGAGAGTGAGCCCGCTTCCGCTTCCGATGACTGTAACTAAAAGGGTTCCGATTACAATGCCACCAAACCAGTCGGGCAGTACGTTGATGACAAACATGGGGAAAGCTTGTGCGGCAGACTGGATTACTCCGATACCGTCGGGCAGTGATGCTCCAATTTGTTGCAGGTATTCAAATTCGGCTTGCGTAATGTAGCTGCCGCGCATATAGAGACCTATAAGGATGCTAGCAGCACCTATGGGTGGAATGAGCGCCGCACAGCGTAATGCGCCTTTTCGTGCCGATTTAAGGTCTTTCCCCATCATGATGCCGTGGGCGTATGTCTGCGTAGCGAGCACTCCCAAGGCGAGCGAGAGCGCCGAACCCAAGTCTTTGCCAAAACCCCGAGCAAAGGGATGAATGTAGTTGTGGTTGATGACTTCTGGGGTGGATGCGTTGTTGAATTCGCCCAGAGGTGTGCCTCCCAACAGTGAGTGGATGGTATGGATGAGTCCGTTGAATCCGTGAGCCTCGCCCCAAACGCAGATGCCTGCCGTGAGGCATGAGACGTAGAGCAACATGAGTTTGACAAGACCACCTGCTCCGGCGCCTAAGGCTCCTCCCATCAAGACATAGCATCCCATGAGCAGCGCGGCAATGAGGGTGCCTTGCAGAAAGTTGACGGGGAAAAAACTGGTGATGAGAGCCGCTGCGGCGAGAAACTGGGAGAGGATGCTGATGAAGATGCTCAAGAGGTTGAGCAGCGATCCTACTAGTTCCACCTTGTGGCCGTATTCCTTGCCGACGATTTCCATGAGGGTGTTGCATCCTGTGGCACGCAAAGGCTTGGCGAAGCGCAATGCAAGCAGTAGGCATCCAAAGGTGGAACCGAGTGCGAACCACCAGGCCGAGACTCCGTAGGTAAAGGCAAGCTGTGCCGTTCCTATAGTGGTTTGCCCTCCAACGAGGGTTCCCATCACCGTGCCGCACACCAGCCAAGCCCCTGCGCTATTCTTGCCACTGTAGATATTGCCGTTCCGTTTGCCTTTCTTTCCGGAAAGCGCGCCAATGCCGAGAAGCAAAGCGATGGAGAATATGATGCCAAAGGTAAACACTGAAAAGAATGAATAGTGTTAATTCTCAATTGAAACAAGGATGACCTTGTTCCCCTCCACTCGAAACTTGACCTCGTAATTGTAAAAACTCATGCCGTAGATGCGTTCGGGGTCGTGCTGATACTGCGGACGTGGGTCGTGGGCAAGTATGTCTAATAGGGGGCTGCGCCACTTATTGGGTATCGTGCCGAGGATTTCTGGATTGCAATCCACTTCCAACAGTTGGTCGGCAGGCTGTGTGGCGAAGCCGCTGCGTGCGTCGGGGTGTGCGTCGGTGTAGGGCAGATAGGGTTTGATGTCGAGTATGGGCGTGCCGTTCATGAGGTCGGCTCCGCTGATGTTGATTACAGGACCAAAATCTGCGGTTTGTTCGATGCTGACTATCCTGACGGAGGATAGTCCTATGGGATTGGGTCGGAATGGACTGCGTGTGGCGAATACCCCGACGCGGCGGTTTCCTCCCAATCGTGGCGGCCTCACGGTGGGCGACCACTCATGCCCTTCCGACTGACTGAAGACCCACACAATCCAAAGGTAGTCGAAGTCTTCCAGCCCTCGCACTGCTTCTGCAATGCGGTATTCGGGTTCGAAGACGATGCGGGCCGGAACGTCAACGATTCCTGCTTGGCGTGGTATGCCGAATTTTGTAGGGAATGGGGTTTCGATATGGGCGATGGGACGCATGGATGGGAAGTTTGAGTTTAACCTTGACCTTGACTTTGATATAGCCACCAATCACTAGTCACTTTGTCGGTTTGATGGTCAAGTAGGGCGCAAGCCAGTAGGCGAGGCTGGTGCTGAGAATGCCTACGCCGGCGCCTGCAAGAACGTCGGTAGTCCAGTGCGCATTGTTGTAAACGCGCATCACGGCGACGGTTGTCGCTACTGTGTAACCTGCCACGGCGATGTAGGGGTATTTTTTGCCGTATTCGCGTCGTAGAATTTCCGCCCCAGTGAAAGCCACGGAGGTGTGTCCTGAAGGAAAGCTGATGCTGCCTCCGTTGGGACGTTCTATATTAAATGTGTGTTTTGCTCCGAGAGTGAATGTCGCCGTGCAAAGATACGAGGCGGCAGTGAGGCAAATGAGGTCTCGATAGTTGTGAACGGATTCCACGCCACATAGTTTCAACGCATAAACCGAAAAGACTGGCGCATATTGGATATAGTCGTCAAAATGGAGCTTCTTGCGTCCATCGGCTTGTATTGCATCTTGCAAAGTCTCTCGCTGTTCGCTGAGCCAGGAATTGAATGTTCCCACGCTGCCGAGGGTGATGAGGGTTGCTGGAGCAATTATGCCACTTGCTTGGAACTGATGCGCTTTTGCACAATAAGATTCTGTTGTACAGTGCGTTGAGTCGGTGTCTTGGGCTATCCCATGAAAAGGAATCAGAAAGACAATATGCAATAGGATGATGGCTAATTTTTTCATAGGATAAGTATTGCAAAGGTGCTCATATTGTTCGTAACACTCCATCTATGAGTTCTGGAACCAGGTCTGTGGTGTTCATTTGAAAAGCAAAACGTATGTCGGCATCGCATCCCATGCGGAGCAGTCTCTGCACGTGAGAAGCACGTTGGCAGTAGGAGTAGCAGTCGCAAGGAAGGCTGTTCCAATAATGAAGTGCCATGGTTGCTGCATCGTTGTGGACTTTGTATTTCCCGGAAAGTAAAAGCCGGTTGATAAGAGCGCCTGCGAAGAGCGTGTCTTCGATGCTGAAGTCGTTCTCCCAACCCGAGCAAATGATGACGAGGTCTTGAGGATTGGCGGTGAGCTTGTCGGATAGTGCGGAAATGTTGCTGAAAGCGCCTACGAAGGTATGTATGGCGTCGGTTGCCGTAAGCATGCAACGTGTGCCGTTGGTGGTGGAGTATGCTATCCGTTTGCCATGTAAATCCATGGTAAGGTATTCGGTAGGTGAGTTTCCGCATTCGGCATTGAATAGTTTTTTGCCGCCACGTTCGGCTGCCAGCAGATAGCCTTGCTCACGATAGGGTTGCAACTCTTCGAGTGTGGTCAATGGAACGATGGATTCGCAGCCGGCGCAAAAAGCGGCACATACAGCCGTCGTGGCACGGAGTATATCTACTGCCACCGCATTGTGGGCTGATGTAAGTGTGTGGAAGGGGTAGAGGGTCGGCGAGAGTGAGACCTCAATGAAGGAAGGAAGATCGGACATACCTATTCAACGAAACATTCTTGTTCGAAGGCTTCGAGACCGGATTTTTCGATTTCGATTTGTCCGTCAACAGTGAAATAATAGGTGAAGAAAGACTCGTTGGCGTGGATGTAACGGTCTTTCTCGTAGCGGTTGGATGAAGCGCTGAGGGGAAGGTTGCGCAACACATAGTCGTTCACCTTCTCAACCAGCAGGCAACGCTGCGCTGATCCGTTGTCGAGATTCATCTTTCGGGCGAAAGTCTGGTCGCTATGCAAGGCAACGGGGTCGCCTTTTGTGTTCAAAGGTATCTGCTTGGTGGCTTTCACCCAAGTGTGCATGAGGTCGGTGTTGCTCTTGGTAGAACGCAGTTGATATTCTACAAAAACAGACCATTCTCCATTCTTGTCAATCCAGCGGTGAATGGTGGTCAGCAAAATGGCGTCGATGCCGAAACGGGTGTTGTATTCGCTGATGTCCATGTCGCGCAGATGTTTGAAATTGTGCTCGGTGCTGGCGATAATCTGTTCTGAGGCCTCCGGTCCGATAACATAATAGCCTTGATTGGTGAGCGCTGAGGGCAAGGTTTGGTAGAGATATACTGCCGCCGTTCCAATCTCATTGTTGAAAGAAACGTCCTTTTGATAGACGTTGCCTTTGCGAGGTGCGTTGTCTTGCAGCGGCGCCAAGAAGATTGTAAGCGGTTTCTCGTCAAAAATGCCGCTATAGCGTGATATTTTTTTCTCGCTCTTGCAGGCTCCAAAGAGTACTATGGCACAAAGCAAGAATGGTATAAAGATGCGCTTCATTTTGGGTTTAATATTTGGAGATTAGAAGATTGGAGGGATTGATGGTGTTGTTCTTCTTGCTGCTATTTTGAGGTTCTTTCTTGTTCGCGTTGACGCTGCAAGGCTTCACGTTCTTCCTCGCGTTGCTTTTTCAGGGCTTCTCGTTGCTCTTCTCGTTGCTTTTGTAGAGCCTCACGTTCTTGTTCGCGCTGTTCTCTCATCGCTTCGCGCTCTTTCTCGCGCTGCTTTTGCAAGGCTTTGCGCTCTTTTTCTTTTTGTTTGCGAAGCTGTTTCTTCTCTTTTTCTTCTTGTTTCTTTAGTTGCTTTTTCTGTTTTTCGAGCGCTTTCTTTGTCATTTCGCGCTGTTCCCGTTCTTGTTCGCGTGCGCGCTTTAACTCCTCGCGCTGGGCTTCGCGGTCCATCTTCATTTCCTCGCGCTCCTCTTTGGTGAGTTTCACGGGTTCTTCTAATACCGTTTCCTCCACTTGTGGGTTGGCTGCGTTGTCGGCTTCTTCAAGGCTCACAAAGTCGATGTCCACATCGCCACCCAAGGTGTCGGTTACGAATTCGGGCAGCAAATGTAGCTTGAGTTGGCGGACATATTTCGCTGAGCTGGGATAGGTCTTTACTTCGTTGTTGAACATCTTGTTGGCTTCGGCACGATGGCCTAGTTTCACCAATGTTACGGCATAGTCGGCAAACAGACCTGGCTCTACAACTCCCATGGCTTTGTTGTTGTTGATGGCGGCTGCATAGGCTTTTGACAACTCGATGAGGTTGTGGTTGGTTGGGCGTTGCTGGTACTCCAACAGTATTTGGGAACTGTTGTTGAGATAGTGCTGATTGGCGCATCCTGCCAACAAGGCGCATCCCAATAGGGCGAGAACGGTTTTTATCTGTCTCATATTGTTGTATTTTTTCATAATAAAAAACGACAACCGATAAGCCGGGTTCTGTTACGGTCCGAAGGCCGCATTCTATCATTAATCTAGGGTCGTTGTCGCCAACGATCTCAATCAACCTACCCCCCGACAACGGGCGAGCCTGCCCTTGACTGCCGGTATATTTGGTTTTTCAACCCATAAGGTTTACCATCGCTCGACATCACTGCCGTGCGTCGTGAGCTCTTGCCTCGCGGTTGCACCCTTACCAGACTTTGCTGCCTGGCGGTTTGGTTTCTGTGGCACTCTCTGTGACGTTGCACTTGCGCACAACGCCCCTTCCCGTTAGGAAGTATGGTGGCTCGTGTTGCCCGGACTTTCCTCCTGCCTCGCGGCCGGCGATAGAATGATTGCCGTTTTCAGCTTGCAAAATTACAAAAAACATTTCACTTTTTTATAAATATGTTTCAAGTTTTAAATTTTAAGGTGATTTTTGAATTTTCTTTTCTTCAAATCTCCAAATTTTTTTTCATATCTTTGCAACATAATTCTATTTCTGTGTGTCATTATAAGTGATGACTGATACAAAAAAATTGGTTGAAGAGTGTCTGAAACAGGATCCGAGGGCTCAGAAAACGCTCTACGACACCTATGCGCCTATGATGTTGGGTGTTTGTATGCGTTATGCCCGTTCTCGGGAAGCCGCCGAAGATACGCTTCACGATGCTTTTGTGAAGGTCTTCGCAAAATTGCATACCCTGCGCAATAAGGTTGCGTTGGAGGACTGGATCTACCACATCGTGATCTATACCGCCATCAATAATGTCAAGCGTGAACGTTGGCATTTTGAGGCTGTCGAGGTTGATGCCGTGGAGTTGGATTACAGTCCTTACGACGTTTCCGAATTGTTGGAGGTTATTCAAACGCTCCCTGCCGTTTATCGTACGGTGTTTAACTTGCGGGAGGTGGAAGGGTATGATTATAAAGAAATTGCCAAGATGCTCAAGCTAAACGAAAATTCGGTGAGAAGTATCTTGTTCAGGGCCAAGAAAATGTTGAAAGAAAAATTGACAAGACATGAATAATTTGGAAGATTTGAAAAAAGTGAAGGTTGAACCTTCGAAGGAAGTGTGGAACAAGGTTGAAAAAACTTTGCGTAGGAGAAAGATTTTGCGTCGCTCTGCCGTTGCTGCGACTGTGGTTGCTGTAGTTGTACCTGTAGTGTTGTTGTTGGCGGACATTGTTGCGCCTCAAATCGACAAATCGACAAATCAACCAACCGGCAATCCTCAAAAGGAAACCGTTGTCGCTCATGCTGCCGTTTTGGAGAAATTGACAGACAAAATATTAGATGATTCCGCAATTGAGGCAACAATGCAACAAAGTGTCAATTCTACAACTCAAGGTGTAGTAAACCAATCGGTTGCTTCTGTTTTGAAATCGACGGATGAGGCTGTGGCAGAAGTGAATGTGGTGGAACCCAATACCACAACGTCTGCGGTAACGCCTCGTCAGCAGGAAAAAGCAGTTCCGCAAAAGAATGTCCAAACGGTTGATCGTTATGCGTCTGCGGCGACAAAGTCCCAAACTGAGAATGCGCCGTCGAGTGGTGCTTCAGAGGTGGCCTCGGTTCGCGAGGAAAAGAAATCCGAAACCATCGGTTCCAAGTCGCCCGAATTGCCTTCGGAAAGTGTGCTTACAATACCTAATGTTGTATTGCCCAGCGACGATAATGTCGAAAACCGAGTTTTTGCGATTCATTCCGATTCCCCGCTTACCGCATATCGCCTTTTCATCTACAATCGTGGAGGACGATTGGTGTTTCAAACCACCGATATCAACAACTCGTGGGATTGCACGCACAATGGAGAGGCTGTACAGCAAGGCACTTACGTCTATGTTATCCAGTACAGCGACTGCAACGGCAAGCCCTTTGTAAAAAAAGGAACCGTCACGGTAATTCGCTAAAAAAAACGCAGGATGGGTGATTTTCACTTAAATACACCCAACATCCGAACTTGTTAACTTATAACTCTAAACTAAATGAAATACATTGGTGCGCACGTGAGTGCAAGTGGTGGTGTTTCCAATGCTATCTTGGCTGCCGAAGCCATAGGGGCGAATGCTTTCGCCCTTTTTACGCGTAATCAGCGCTCTTGGGTGAGCAAGCCGCTTTCCAACGAGGAAATTCACGCTTTCAAGACTTTGCTTGCAGACCGTGGTTTCGACCCTCGTTATGTGTTGCCTCACGACAGTTACTTGATTAATTTGGGTTGCCCTGACGAGGAAAATCTGCAGAAGTCGCGTGCCGCATTCCTCGACGAACTGCAACGCTGCGACCAACTGGGGTTGCCGTTGATGAATTTCCATCCAGGCAGCCATCTCAACAAAATCAGTGAGGAGGAATGTCTCGACCAGATAGCGCAGGAAATCAACAAAGCGTTGGATCAGACAGAACAGGTGACGGCAGTTATCGAGAACACCGCAGGGCAAGGCTCCAATCTGGGCTTCAAATTCTCGCAGATCGCACGCATCATCTCGGGCGTGAACGACAAGAGTAGGGTGGGGGTCTGTATCGACACTTGCCACACCTTTGCCGCAGGCTATGACCTCAGCACTGATATGGGCTACGACTTCACTTTCGAGGAGTTTGACAGAGAAATCGGTTTTGGCTATCTGAAAGCCATTCACATGAACGACAGCAAGAAAGGAGTCGGCTCCAAGGTGGATAGACACGAAACCTTGGGCAACGGATGCATTGGCAAGGCTTTCTTTGAACGATTCATGAAAGACCCTCGTTTCGACAATATGCCTATCATTCTCGAAACTCCCGACCCCACAATCTGGGTGCAAGAGATCGCCTGGCTGAGAAGCCTCGAGTAATCAATCGTAGAGCCTAATCAACATTATAACCTAATCTTCATGAAAAAAAACTTTCTTTTGGGTTTTGTCGTCGTGGTGTTGCTTGTTGCATGTAGCAAGGATCCCGAAGATGTCATTGTGGGAACTTGGTACAATACCGACAATACCACGGAACATAGAGTATTCATGTTGGATGGCGAAGTGGTTTCTGATGAAAGTTTCCCACTTCCCGACGCAACCATAGAATGGGATTTCAGGGAAGGTGGTGCCTTGTATGTGTTTGATTCAAGATGTAATACGGTAGGTCCTGTGTCTTATAGGTATTCCGTCAACGATGATTATGTTTCGGTTTTCATGCCTGATGGAAATTCGGAAATATATGAGTTCCGGCGTGTCAGGAAAAAAGAAATGGTGCTGGAACAAAGACCTGTAGCATTTGTGGATTCTACAACCGTGCCTAGACGGGTTTGCATTACCGACGGACATTTCGTATTCTCGAAAAAACGCTGACATGCTGCAAACTGAACCCAGTTTCAGCTTTCGCAAGTTCGCATAAGCTATGCCAGTCCTATATATAACAAGCTCAAAGCTGTAGCGTTGAGCTTGTTATATTTTCACAGAGGCAAAAGAAAGTCTGTAACTTTCTGCAAGCCGAGCGCAGCATCGAACTTGCTCGAATGATGCCGAGGCGCAAGAAAGTCTGTAACATTTTCCACTTTTTGCAGACATATATACAGAGACTACACAACTAATAACACTATAGCGATAATTTGAAGACCGAAGAGTTCAAACAATGGGTGCCTCGCCTCCAGCCTTCCATGCAACGCATGGCTGAACAGCTTTTGGATTCCAGACAGGAAGCCAAGGATGTTGTGCAAGACCTATTTGTTGAACTTTGGGAGAATAGAAAAAAACTTGACAAAGTGGACAATCTGCCGGGCTATTGTGTGCGAATGACTCAATTTCAATGTATCGATTATCTTAAGGCTAATAGGTTGCACATCAAGAGCCTTGGTCCCGAAGAAAGAGAGATGCCGGAAAATCCGTCGGACTTTGAGGAAAAAGAGGATCTTTTTGCAGAGCTGCAGCGGCACATGAGTCATCTCTCAGAGGAAGAACAACAATTGCTTCGGCTTCGGTTTTGGGACAATCTAAGCGGCCGCGAGATAGCCAGCAATGTTGGCCTCAGTGAAGGGAATGTACGTGTACGCCTCAATCGAATCATTCAAAAACTAAAATCGGATTTCAAATCTACAACAAAGAACAATATGAAACACTCACTAAAACTCTTCATCTTGACATTCTTTGTCATGGCCTCATTCGGCTTGCATGCGCAGCAACCTCGCGAGTTTTCGCCCTCAAACACTCCAGATTCGGCAAAAAACACATTCAAGCTTGGTCTTTCTTTCGTGCCATATATGACACTCAATATACCACTACCGCTAATGCTACGTTGCGGAACTTTCCAGTACGAACGTCGTTTGGGCGATTTGTTTGGTTTAGGTATGTACGTCGGTTTTTGCAGTGGAGGGCTATTTGAATTCATCGACCATGCACCATTGAATCGTAAATACGGTCTCAAGGCCTCCTTTCATTTTTTGCCCATCGTTACTCCCTATCATAAAGAGTGGGATCCCTATCTTTTTGCAAGTGGCGGAGTGGATGTAAACGTTTGCTGCTCGGTTCTTTCATATTATGATGGTGGTATCTATAAACCAGTTGGTTATGATGATCTTGTTGCTCCAGAATGGGGTATTGGTTTTGGACTCAACTACTATTTCAACAATCACTGGGGCTTTTTTGGCGAATACAGCTTTGGCCGCACTCGTCCCCAAGGATACTTCAGTGATGATGATCTCCTTTATCCTATTTTCTCCTTAGGTCTTAACTATAAATTCTAATTAGCATGACTGATCAAGAACAATACGATCTTCAGGCTCAAGAGGAAATCCTCAGCCGCATTGACAATCTTCACCGCATCCAAGTGCGCCGAAGGAGGAACCTCATTGTCGGTAGCACTGCGACTTTGGCGCTTATTGCCATTGTTCTTTGGCCTAATCATAATGGTCCCACCACCAATGCGCCACTGTTGGCAGAAGTGCAGTCCAATAGTGTCATTGTTCAGCCTAAATCTATGACAGTCCAGCATCCAGTTCCTCAATTGCCGATAAAGTCGGAGCGTTCCATCTCTGTAGAAGATCATCATTCGGAAGAAGTTGTTGAAGAACTTGTACCTATGCTGGAAATAGAGTCGGCCGACCTTTTGGCCGAAAGCCTGGAGCCGGAACAAAGTTACTTTACCGACGAATCGCTACCCATTATAGTCGAAAATGAAGAACAACAACCCCTTCTGGCAGACAAGAATCAGAACCAGAATTGTTTGGACTATGCCGAAGCGAAGGAAAGTCCTCAACTTTCCGAACCAAGGCAATTTGTCGCCAAACGGCGTTCAAGGTTGCGCGACCTTTTCAACCAACCGTCACCAGAACCTAACATGGACGGTACAAATCTACAAATTAACATCACTAATATTTTCCAATCATGAAGAAAGTCATCCTTGTCTTATTGTCGTTCGTCTTTATGTCGGCACTTTGGGCGCAAGCTCCCAAAATTTTTATGCTGAACAAAGACTACCAGAAAATCATCGTTAAAAAGGGTTGGAAGGTGGAGCTTGTGCAAACTATGTCGTATAGTGATTTGGAGTTATTGAGAATGAATGAACCTGAAAACGCACTTAAGGATAACCGTATAGAAGTCTATACTGACCATGACGTAAAGCCTTCGCAAATCTACTTTCTTGAAGAAGGTACGTTGAAATTGAAAGAAAACCGACATCTTCCTGAAGATACTCGCCTGGTTGTCTATACAGCGCAGAGAATCAACCGTATTGAAATACGAGAACAGGCCGACCTAAAATGTGGAACATTTGAGGGCTACGAAACTCTTACCGTGGCGCAATGGACCCGAAGCCGCTTTGAGATTGACACCATAGCTGCCGCAAACCTGATGTTCGGTTTCAAGGGCGATAGCAGCTATTTCCATTGTAATTACATGAAATGCTGTCAGGTGCTTTTCGACCAAAATAAAGGTAACCATTATGGCACTACTACTATATCCCACGATACCGTCTCCGATTCTAATCAATACCAAGTATTGCCTATCGAAAGGGCGGTCTCTCGTCTTGTGCCTCAGTGGGACTTTGCTCCAAGTGTCCGTTTCAACGAAGACTTCTCGCTTCATTTCGGTCTCAATGCACGCTTTCTTTTCAATGAAACTCGGAATGATGTCTATAATATAGATAATCAGCGATACTGGGAGAAGCGCCACAATATTGGTGTTTCCATTTATGGTAAATACCGACTCAGCACCCATTGGGATGTGCGAGGCGGACTGCAATACGATTGGTATCGTACCTTTGCACCAGTCCGTACCGGTGTTGACGAGAACAATATTCTCAAAAAGTATTACTATTTCATTGATCAATACATAAGTGTTCCACTTTCAGTTACTTATTATCCATTGCGCCGCCGCGAAGCCCTCGGCATTAATTTTGGCATCACTCCCAGCGTGCTAATTCACTCCAACGAGGTGATTTGTTCTGGTAATGTTTCACTCGGCGTCAGTGACAACGCTAATGCCAACCGCTTCCGCATCGAAGTCCAC